>CAILCO010000031.1 GCA_903832735.1 uncultured Sterolibacterium sp. | reverse complement strand
GTCTTCACCTCGGTTACTGACCTCAAGAGGAAACTCATGAAATACATTCGTCACTACAACAAGAATCCAAAAGTCGTGAAGTGGAAGTACGTCGATCCATCGCGCCACATTACTCCCGAATCAATCGTTACAGGCCACTAGGTTGTCATTCGTCCGCTGCCCGGAAGCGGCCAGATAAATTGCCAGTTCCGGTGTCAGCACCTGCTGCCGGCTCGCGTTATAGCGCAGCTTGGTGTAATTGCCTGCCGCGTGGGCTGTCAGGGCATCCGCGGCCTGGTTGGGCGAGCCGTTGAGATTGACGTTGCCATTGACCAGGCTAAGGCTGGCGCTGTTGTTGCCGCCGCCGAATAAGTTGTCGAACAGGTTGCCCGACAGGCCCAGGGTCAGCGCCTGCGTATCGTAGTGCGAGATCACGGCGCCGGCTGACTGGTTGTCGAAGTTCTTGCGATCAAACGCAGCGTTGAAATAGAGGTTCTTCAGCTTCGAGCGGATCACCGGATAGCTGGCTTCCAGGCCCAGGGTGCCGGAAGTGCCCTTGACGTTCAGCCCTGCAAATTCAGCCGTCACCACCTGGTAGTTCATTGCCGAAGTGTTGGCCCCTATTCGCCAGCCATCGCCGCCGACCGGCAGGGTCGCGCCCAGGCGGAGATAGTCGCTGCCCTGGGTATGAACCGCCGTGCCCGCTAGCGCATCGCCCAGGCCGGCCAAGCTGTTCGCGGTCGCATTGATTGCCAGTCGCAGCGGCCCGGTGGCGCGCGAACCAGTGTTATCGACAGTCACGTCGCTCGTCGCAGCAGGGCCGTCACTCATCCTGATGACCAGATCGGTTTCGCCGCTCTTCGCACCGCCACGCAGACCGCCGGTTGCATTGACCCCGGGCAGGTCGCCAGCCAGCAGCAAGGCCCGGTCTATGGCATCGGCATAGAGCAGTTCGCCGGTCTTCTGCTGTGCGCTGACGATCCTCTCGATCTGTTCAAAACTCATGCGCTTGGCCGGCGCGCCTTCGAGCCGGGTGCCGCCGAACACCGCTTCGACGATCTGGATGGTGACCACGCCATCCTGAATATCCTGCTGCGGCAGATAGGCGCGCACGATCCAGCCGGCTTCGCGGTATATCCGGGTAACTTTGCCGACCACGATCTGCAACTGGCGAAAGTCCAGGGTTTGACCGACATAGCCGGATAGGGCGGCCGCAAGCTGCTGTTCGCCGACCAGGGTGTTGCCGACAAAACGGAAAGTCTTGACGGTCACCGTCGGTCCGGACAAGGCTTTCAGGGGTTCGGGTGTAGCAGGTTTTTCCGGAACCACCCTGCCCGGCAGGACTGGCTGCCGCTCGCGCTCAATCTGCTGGAGCAGGGAACCGGCATTGGGCGGCGTCTGTGCCGTCGCCATCCCGGCGATTGTCAAGCCAATCAGCGTGCCGGCAAAGCGGCCGCGTTTCGTCAATAATAGGGGGTGCATGCAAACCTCAAATTGGATATATGTCCAAAGGCAAATAAATGCCCGCAATAATAGCAAGGTTATTGGCGCAAGGTTAGTTTTCGCTCACTCGTTAGTCACAATTCCTCATTGTTATTCGAAGAAATTTGCCGCGGATAAAAAACAACTCGGCAGCCATTTGAATTCTCGAGCGTCAGCTATGAAGTGGCGAACTCACGATGGACCTCTGTGCTGAGTGTCCGCTCCAAAATTCTTTCAGCGTCGGCAAAGGGCACTGATTTGCCGTTGAGCATTTTGGAAAGCAGACCTTCAAACCGGTTTTCTTGATTTTTTGGCCAGACGAATGCGACCGGCCGGTTTTGGCAGTGAAGCAGACCCTGGTGCCAGGTCTCCTAAAAATGCTGCCTTCCTGTTAGCGGTCATTGAGCATGCATTGGTCATGGGGCCGGTTTGGGCACGGTGCGGCAATTGGTGCCGCGAAGATGGGTGACGGCAATCAGTCTGAAGCACTCATTCGCAATTTTCCGGCGACCATCTCTTGATGGCTATCAGCGGCAATACCCCTCTGCCTCGCCGAGTGGAGAGCCGCCGGACCGGGGCGGTCCGGCCGCGTTGTCTGAGCGTAGCGAGTTTAGCGGCCGGCCGGGCTGGCGGTTCGGAGGGAGGGAAGCCCGCAGGGCCGGGGCGGCGGGGCGCGATTCTTTGCTTACTTTCTTGCCGCGCAGCAAGAAAGTAAGTCGCCCGCCGGGGCGAGACCCGGCAATGCCCATCACCTGCTTCGCTGGCACAAGTGCCCGTCGCTACTTCTCCGTCAGCGCGATCAGGTCGCCGCTCTTTCCGGCGCGCAGCCGCTCCAGGTGAAAGCTCACCAGCGGATCTTCGGGTCGCGCTGCGGCGAGTCTCTCGAAAGCGGCAAGGGCGCCGCCATGTTCGGCGCGCAACAGATCGAAAGCGCCCTGATACTGATCATCCGGGTCGTCGTCCGGTTCCAGAGGCTGGAATACCGCCAGCGGCTGCGCTTTCCCCTTCAAGACGATCCGTCCTATCGGTCGCGCCGGCCAGCCGGGACAGCCCGACAGCGTCGCTTCCGAAACGCACACCAGGGTGCCCAGATATTTGTTCGCGCCTTCCAGCCGGGATGCGGTATTGACCGGGTCGCCGAGGGCGCGGTAGTCGAAGATCGTCGAGCCGCCGAAATTTCCGACGATGACTTCGCCGCTATGAACGCCGATGCGCGTGTCGCCGAAGGCTTTTCCTTGCGCTGCGAGCTGCTTCTTGTACTGTTGGGAAAATCGCTGCATCGCCATGGCGCAGGACAACGCCCGCCGCTGATGGTCGGCCTGGGTCACGGGCGCCGAGAAGAGGATGGCCACGGCATCGCCGACGATGCGATCGAGGGTGCCGTTGTGAGCGAAGGCGATCGCGATCATCCGATCGAGATAGTCGTTGAGCAGGCTCACCGCAGCGCCCGGATCGAGGCGCTCCATCAGGGTGGTAAAGCCCGCGAGATCGGTAAATACGAAACTGCACTGCTGACGGCGGCCGCCCAGTTCGAGGCTGTCTGGATGGTCGATCAGGTAGCTCACCAGATTGGGTGACACGTAACGCGAGAAGGCCTGCTTGATCCAGCGCTGGCGGCGTTCGCTCGACAGATGCCGGACGATGCTCGAGAGCCCGTAGCAGACGATCAGGGCCAGGCTGGGGATCAGCGGATCAAGCTGCAAGCCGCGCAGGATGAACGTCTGCCAGGCGCCTGCCCAGAGCAGGGCGAGCAGCGCGCAGAGCATCAGCAGCGAGGGCAGCGCGCCGGTACTCAGCGCCACGGCGCCGACCAGAAGGCCGGCACAGACGATGATCAAGGCCTCGATCGCGCCGGCCCATGACGGGCGCTGCAGCGCGCCGCCGGTGAGCACCTGTTCGAGCATCTGGGCATGCGCTTCGACGCCGGGGATGACGCCGCCCATAGGGCTGAAATGCAGATCCATCAATCCCTGGGCGGAGGTCCCGACGAGCAGGATGCGGCCGGCAAGATCTTCGACCTTGGCCACGCCGGCGAATATTTTCCAGGCGGGAATATAGCGGCTCTCCACGGGCGCGGTGAAATTGATCAGGACTTCGCCCTCGGGTGTCGTCGTCACGGGCAAATTGCCGATGCGAACTTCCGCGATGCCCACGCCCTTGTCCGGGACGGTCCGGACGGTGTAATTGCGAGCGCCCTGGGCGATGCGCAGCGCCTCGGCGACCAGCGAGGGCAGCAGTGTGTCGCCTGCGCGAACCAGGAGCGGCACCTTGCGGATGACGCCGTCGGCATCGGGAATGAAGGTCAGCGCGCCGTTGCCGGCGGCGGCGGCTTCGAACTGCGGCAGCGAGGTGATGGCGCCGGCGAACTCGGCAACGTAAGGTTGCGGGGACTCGCCGATGTTGATGTAGCGCGCCTTGATCTCGGGCAGGACGGCGGCATGTCTCTGGCGTTCAACGGCAAAGCCGACGATGACTCCGCCGCGGGCGATAGCCTGGGTCAGAACCTGATCATGATCGGGCAGCCCTTCGATCTGGCGGCGCAGCGAATCCGGCGCCTGCCAGAGATCGAGCATCGCTTTGGGCGAAGTGCGGTCAGGCTCGGCGAAGATGACGTCGAAGGCGATGGCCGCAGCCCGGGCATCCTGCAGTTTCGCCACCAGTTCGGCGATCCGGGTGCGCGGCCAGGGCCACTGCCCGAGCCGGCGCAGGCTTTCATCGTCGATGTCGATAATGCGTACCGGGGCTTCAACATAGATCCGCGGATGCCAGCGCTGAAACTGGTCGAACACGGCGTTGCGCAGGATCTGCAGCGGCAGCGGATTCCAGAGATAGGCGGCGAAGCCCATGGCGATCGCGAGCAGGGGCACGAACATGCCGATCTTCCTGCTGATCCGGTTGCGCAACATCGGCTTCAGCCGTGAATCGGTCCGAGAAAAGTTGAGATATCCACCTGGTCATTCTGGTCGGCGGTGAGAAAGCGCTCGGTGTATTGGCGATAGACGCCGGAGGTGAGGAAGAGGTCGAACACGTCGGGATCGATATGGCCGATCTTTTTCAGTTGATAGAGGATCCGGATCGCTTCCGAGACCTTGTTCGGCCTCTTGTAAGGACGGTCCGGCGCGGTCAGCGCCTCGAAGATATCCGCGACGGCGACGATACGGGCCGGCAGCGAAAGTTCCGCCGCAGTCAGGCGGCGCGGATAGCCGCCGCCGTCGAGTTTTTCGTGGTGGGTGCCGGCATACTCCGGGACGCGCAGCAGCGACTTGGGCAGATTCATGCGCTCCAGCATGATGATGGTCTGCACCATGTGTTCATTGATCTTGTAGCGTTCCTCTTCGGTCAGGGTGCCGCGAGGGATGCTCAGGTTGTAGAGTTCTCCCCGGTTGTAGAGATATTCCGGCACCCGCATCTTGAAGTTGAAGGCCGGATCCGGGATGTCGGCAGCTTCGCGCGGCACCAGGTCGCGCGGCCTGTCGGCGAGCAGGCGTTCCTGCGCCGGCAGGGTCGCAATCGACTCGCCACTGCGCAACTGCGCCTCGGCGTAAGACAGCCCCAACCGGTCGTCGAAGTGACGCAGCCACACCGTTTCGGCGATGCCCTGGAGGCGCGCAATATCTTCGGCGGCCATCGTTTCGCCGCCGATATTGGCTGCGGCGATGAAGGCAAAGTCGTCGATCAACTGGGCCCGGCGGCTCTCGTAGCGGCCGGCGCATAGACCGGGATTTGCGCCTTCCTGGACGGCGCGGAGGCGCTCGATTTCCGCGTCGCGGAGCAGGACTTCGAAGCGCATGCGGATTTCATGAATCCGGTTGTAGATCGTTTCCAGCTTCGTCGCCTTGTCGATCACATATTCCGGCGTCGTGACCTTGCCGCAATCATGGAGCCAGGTGCCGATGCGGAACTCGCGCCACTCGTCGGGGGTGTTGAAGCGAAACTCGGCCATCGCCCCGGAGTCCGTCGCGCTGGCCGCTTCCGCGAGCATCAGCGCGAGTTCCGGAACCCGGTTGCAATGGCGGCCGGTATAGGGGCTCTTGGCGTCGATGGCGGTGGCGATGACGCGAATCATATTTTCGACCAGGGCCTTCTGCGCTTCGACCAGTTGCAGGTTGTCGAGTGCGACGGCGGCCTGCGCCGCGAGCGCTTCGACCAGCGCCAGGAGATCCTGCGAAAAGGGGACGATTGCGCCCGTTCGCGGATCGAGCGCATTCATGAACTGGAGGACGCCGATGACCTCGCCGCCGCGCGGCGCCATCGGCACCGTGAGCATGGAGACGGTGCGGTAGCGGCTTTCCTGGTCGAAGCTGCGGGTGCCGGAGAGGTCGAAACGGGTCTCCCGGTAGACGTCGTCGATCAGCACCGGCTTGTTGTGCAAGGCCACGTAGGTGGCCACGAATTTCTCGTTGGGCAGGCCGGTTTCCGGGTCATGGAGGGGAATCTCGAATGCTGGCAGTGCATCGTCGCGGGTGCGTATCGCGAAGCGCAGGGTCTTCTCCTCGGTGACCAGGTAGAGGGTCGCGCCGTCGCAATTGAGCAGCGCCTGACCCTCGACCAGGATGTGCCGCAGGAGCTTGGAGCGATCGCGCTCCATAGCCAGCATCAGTCCGTTCTCGATCAGCATGTCGAGCTTGGTGGTCCATGCGGCGACCTCGACGCCGAGATGATGCTCTATCGCCAGATGGGCTTTGCGCACGTTGCCGAGTGCCAGCAGGCTGGCTACGCGCAAGGACAGTTCGACCGGGTCAAGCGGCTTGTACAGATAATCGCTGGCGCCGGCGGTAAGCGCCTGGTTGCGCGCCTCGCCCCGGATGCTCGCGGTGATCGCCAGGATCGGCAGTTCGGCCTGGGCATGGCGCTGGCGGATCTGGCGCGTAAGCGCGATGCCGTCGCTGCCGGGCATCTCGATATCGAGCAGGAGCAGATCGAAAGCCTCCTCGCCAAGGAGCGGCAGCACCCGGCGCGGATCGACGACGACCGTTATCCGCCGATAAGCCTGGTCTTCCAGCAGTTTGACGATTTCAGCGGCGCCGGCCGAATCATAGCAAAGCAATATTTTGCCGGCGCCATGAACGCTAGCCATAACTTCAGGTCCCCGGGTATTGTTGGCGCAGCAGGTTCTTCTGCACTTTGCCCATGGCGTTGCGCGGCAGCTCGGTGGCGAAGACCACCCGCTTCGGTACCTTGAAGTTGGCCAGCGTTCCCTTCAGTTGCGCGATGATCCCCGCCTCGCTGGGCAAATCTCCCTGGGCATCCTGGCGCCGTATCACCACGGCGGTCACCGCTTCGCCATAATCGGGATCCGGCAGGCCGATCACCGCCGACTCGACGACGCCGGGCATGGCATCGATGAGCTCCTCGATCTCCTTGGGATAGACGTTGAGTCCGCCGGTGATGATCAGATCCTTGGAGCGGCCGACGATGCGGATATAGCCGTCGGCATCGCGGCTGCCCAGGTCGCCGGTCCTGAACCAGCCGTCGGGCGTGAATTCCTCGGCGGTTTTCTCCGGCATCCGCCAGTAACCGATGAAGACGTTATCGCCGCGCACCTCGATCTGGCCGACCCGTCGATCATTGATGAGCCCGCCTTGTTCATCGACGATGCGCACTTCGGTGCCGGGCAGCGGATGCCCGACGCTGCCGCCGCGCCGCTCGCCGTCATAGGGATTGGAGGTGAACATGCCGCCCTCGGTCATGCCGTAGCGCTCGAGTATGGTGTGACCGGCGCGCACCTTGAATTCCTCGAAGGTTTCCAGGGACAGCGGCGCCGAGCCGGAGACGAAGAGGCGTATCCCGGCTGACGTATCCCGCTTGAATCCGGGCTCGGCCAGCAGGCGGACATAGTAGGTCGGCACGCCCATGAAGACGGTGGCTTGCGGCAGCAGCTGGAGCGCGCGGCCGACGTCGAACTTCGGCTCGAAGAACATCGCCGAGCCGCTCATCAGGACGCAATGGCTGGCGACGAAAAGACCGTGGACATGGAAGATCGGCAGCATGTGCAGGAGCACGTCGTCCGGCCGGAAGCGCCAGGTGGCGCTGAGCACCCGGGCATTGGCGGCGAGGTTCCTATGGCTCAGCATCGCGCCCTTGGAGCGGCCGGTCGTGCCCGAGGTGTACAGGATGCAGGCGAGATCGCCGCCGTTCCTGGCCACGTCGACGTAGGCATCGCGCTGTCCCGCCGCGGCGTCGATCAGGCTGCCGCGGCCGTCGTCGTCCAGATCCAGGACATGCGCCACGCCGGCGGCCAAAGCCAGTTGATCGGCCAGTGCCCGCATCTGCGGCCGGCAGACGAACAGGCCGGGCTTGGCGTCGGCGAGGAAGTAGGCCAGCTCATGGCGCTGATAGGCCGGATTCATCGGCAGGAAGACCATCCCGGCGCGCAGGCAGGCAAGATAAAGCACCAGCGCCTCCGGCGTTTTTTCCACCTGCACCGCGATGCGGTCGCCGGGAACGAGCCCGAGGGCCTCGATCAGGTTGGCGATCCGGCCGGAAGCCCGCTCGATGTCGCGGTAACTCCATACCCGCCGGTCAGGCAGGATCAGGCAGGGTTTGCTGGCATCCTTGGGAAAATGCGCTTGCAGCAGAGTGTAGAGATTGCTCATTTCGTGATTATTTGGTTGACAGGCCCATGATCGCATCGGGCAGGACGGTAATGATGCCGGGCAACAGGCAGCAAAGTATGATGGCGACGAACATCAGGAGCAGGAAGGGCAGTACGCCAAGAATCACGTCGCGCAACGGAATGTCCGGCGCGATGTTCCTGATGACGAAGAGGTTCAGTCCGACGGGCGGATGGATCAGTCCCATTTCCATGACGATGGTCATGATCACGCCGAACCAGATCAGGTCGAAGCCGGCCGCTTTCAGCGGCGGTAGGATGATCGGCGCGGTCATCAGGATGATCGATACCGGCGGCAGGAAGAAGCCGAGCACCATCACCATCACCAGGATCACCGCGAGCAGCGCCCATTTCGACAGCGCCAGGGCGACGATCCATTCCGCCGTCGACTGGCTGATGTGCAGATAGCTCATGACGTAGGAGTAGAGCAGCGACATGCCGATGATGAACATCAGCATCGTCGATTCGCGCAGCGTTCCGGAGAGGATGGGCTGGAGCTGCCGGGGCCGCCACAGCCCGTAGATTATGGCGATCAGGGCGAGCGCCAGCGCGGCGCCCAGGCCGGCGGTCTCCGAGGGCGTGGCGTAACCGCCATAGAGCGCCACCATGACGCCGGTCAGGAGGATGACGAAGGGCAGGACGCGCGGCAGCATCTCGACCTTCTCCCGCAGGGTGTATTGCTGCTGGTCGAGATAGGAGGATTTCACGCCGCCGGCGGCGTGACTGGCCAGCGCCTGGGCGTATTCCTTGCGGTAACGAGACACCGCATAGAGCGAGAACAGCACCACCATCAGCAGGCCGGGGCCGATGCCGGCCAGGAACAGCCGGCCCAGCGATTGCTCCGCTGCCACGGCGTAGAGAATCATGGTGATCGACGGCGGCAGGAGGATGCCCAGAGTGCCGCCCGCGGCGATGATGCCGGCGGCGAAGCCGGGCGAATAGCCGCGGCTTCTCATCTCGGGGATGCCGGCGCTGCCGATGGCCGAGCAGGTCGCCGGGCTGGAGCCGGCCATCGCCGCGAACAGGGCGCAGGCGAAGACGTTGGCGATGCCCAGTCCGCCGGGAATGCGATGCAGCCAGGCATGGAGCGCGAGGTACAGATCGCGTCCGGCCGCCGACTTGCCGATTGCCGCGCCCTTGAGTATGAACAGGGGAATGGACAGCAGGGTGACGCTGGCCATTTCCTCGTAGACGTTCTGCGTCACCGTGTCGAGCGAGGAGCCGGGCATGAAGAAATACATGAAGACCACCGCCACCATGCCCAAGGCGAAGGCGATCGGCATGCCGGAGAGCATCACCAGCAAGGTCGCGCCGCCATAGAGCAGACCGAGACTGAGTTCGTTCATCAGGAAGCCTCGTTGCCGAGCAGCCGTCGCGCCGTCTGCAATGCCGCTTGCAAAGCCACCAGCGTCATGCCGACGGCCATGGTCGAATAGGGAATCCACAGCGGCGGGCCCCAGGAGGAGGTCGTCGTTTGTCCTTCGGCGATCGCCTCGGCCAGCAGGGTCCACGACTTCCACGAGAAGAAGGCGCAGAACAGCAGCGTCGCCAGATCGGCGAGGAGCTTGCGCAGACGATTCAGGCCGGAAGGCAGGACGCCGGCCAGGGCATCGATGCCGATGTGGCCGCGGTAGGATTGCACGTAGGAGCCGGAGAGAAAGGTGGCGCCGACCAGCAGGAATACCGCGGCTTCATCCTGCCAGTCGGTCGGCACCTTGAAATAGTAGCGGCTGAACACGCTGTAGGTCAGGATGCCCGCCGCGCTGAGCAGGGCGAGCATGCAGGGCAGCAGTATCGCCCTGTTCAGCCACGACATGAGACTGTCGAGGTGCCCTAGCCAGTGCTGGTGGGATCCTCCTGCGGCGATCAAACCCTTTCCGCCAGGGTGAGCAGGTGGGCGCAACTGGGCGACCTGTCGGCATAGTCCTTCCATGCCGTGCCGCGCGCCAGGGCACGCCACTTGGCGATCGCGGTGGCGTCGAGATCGTACACCTTGGCGCCGGCCTTGAGATAGACGTCCGCCACCAGCTTGTCGTCGGCCTTGGCCGCTTCCGTGCCGAACTTTTCCATCTCGGCGCCGACCTGCATGATCAAGGCCTGCTGTTCCTTGGGCAGCTTGTCGAATACGCTCTTGGCCATCAGCAGCGGTTCGAGCATGAACCAGTAGGCCCGCCCGCGGCCGCTGGTGAGGTGCTTGGAGACTTCCTCAAGGCGGAAGGAGATCAGGCTGGTCGACGAGGTCATCGCCGCATCCGCGGCGCCGGTCTGCATCGCGGCGTAAATCTCGTTCGACGGCGTTGAGATCACTGCCGCGCCGGCGGCCTTCAGGACCATGTCCATTTCCCGGGAGCCGCCGCGCACCTTGAGGCCTTTGGCGTCCTCGGGATTGACCAGCGGCGCGTTCCGGCTGGCGACGCCGCCGGCTTGCCAGATCCAGCTGACGATGACCACGCCCTTTTCCGCGAGGATGTCGGTGAGCGCGCGGCCGATCTCGGCGCCCTTCCAGGCGGCGGCCTGTTCGTAGGAAGTGACCAGGCCGGGCATCAGGCCGATATTGACTTCCGGGACTTCGCCGCCGGCGTAGGGAAGCGGGTACAGGGAGAGGTCCAGCGCGCCGCGGCGCAACCCGGAAAACTGGGCGACGGTCTTCATCAGCGAGGAGCCTGGATAGATCTGGAATTTCAGCGCGCCCTTGCTGCGTTTTTCGACCTCCTGCGCGAACTTGCGGCAGAGCCGGTCGCGGAAGTCGCCGGCGTCGATGGTACCGCCGGGGAACTGATGGGAAATCTTCAGGGTCGTGGCGGTCTGGGCCAGGCTTTGCCGGCCGAACAGCATCAGGGGCAGGGCGGCCAGCGAACTGGCCAGCATCCGGCGTCGGTTAATCATTTTGTCTCCTTGACGTAATTTTTGCCTGCCGTCTCACGGATGCCGAGGCGGCTCTGCGGCCGCCGTCGACGTAGGCCTCGACGTTGCTCTCGATCTCGTCGGGAACATAAACGTAGTTTACCATCAGTCCGAAGGATTGCCGGAAACCCCTGGCGCTGGTGTCGGCCAGCCAGTTGAGGCGCTCGATGCGGGCACCGTTGCCGAGATGGAAACGCGCCACTGCATCGTAGGGACGTTCGCCTTTCCCGCCCTCGAGCAGATAGCGCGCCGCGAGAGCGAGCAGCGGTTCCCTCTGGCGCCGCGCCAGCTTCGCGTCCTGTTGCCAAGCGCCGGCGGCCAGGGTCTTGACGTCGAGAGCGATGCCGGCCTCGGCCAGCGCTTCCGGGGTGCGTTTGGCCCAGGACGCCAGTTGCGGCAGCGGCGACAGGGTGGCGAAGGTTTTCAGCTTGGGGAAATCGCGCTGCAGATCGTCGATGACCCGTTTCAGCAGGAAGTTGCCGAAGGAAACGCCGCGCAGTCCGGGCTGGGTGTTGGAGATCGAGTAGAAGATCGCCGTGTCGGCACGCTCGGCGTCGAACACCGGCGCGGCCTCGTCGAGCAGCGCCTGGACGCTGCCGGCCAGCCTGTCGGTGAGCGCCACCTCGACGAAGATCAGCGGTTCGTTGGGCATGCGCGGGTGGAAGAAGGCGTAGCAGCGACGGTCGGAATCGAGCCGGTTGCGCAGGTCGTTCCAGGAGCGGATCTCATGGACGGCTTCGTACTGGATCAGTTTTTCCAGCAGCGCCGCCGGCGAGTTCCAGGTGATGCGCGCGAGTTCCAGGAAGCCGACATCGAACCAGGCGGAGAGGCGCGCTTCCAGTTCGCGGTCGAAGGCCGCCAGCTCGGGCTGGTCATCGACATAGCGGAGCAGGTCGGCGCGCAGATCGACCAGGAACTTCACCCCCTGAGGCAGGGCATTGAGGTGGGTCAGGATGCGGATCCGCGAGGAGCGCATCGCCCGCCTCAGCCCGGCCTCGGCATCCCACTGGCCGGGGCTGCCGACGGCCGCCTGGTAGCCGGCGTGGGCCTTCTCCACGGTGCGCGGATCGGGGCCGAATTCCAGGGCGATCAGGCGCAGGAACTCCCGCCGCCCATTGTCGTCGAGCCCCAGGTAGCTTGCGCCGAGCCGGACCGCCCGCTGCCTTGCCGATACCTCGCCACCTCTGCCGTCGGCGCACTCCTTCAATTGCTGGCGCAGGTGCTGCAACTGCTTTGCCGACAGGGGTTTGCCGGACTGCGGTCCGATGCCGACCAGGGCGCGGACCCGGTCGAAACCGCGGCGCACGATGCTGTCGTTCATGCTCTGCCTCCTCTTCTGCTGGCGCGACCTTCCCCGGTTTTACCCGCCCGACTTCAGTTTCGTCAAGGCGGCCCGGCCGGAGAGCAGATGGGACTGCATCAGCCGTCCGGCGTCGTTGCCATCGTGCTTCTGAATGGCTTTGAGGATGGCGCGGTGCTCGGCCAGCGACTGCTTCAGCCGGCCCTCCAGGCGCAGGGAGTCGCGCCGGGTCAGCTTGAGCATCTTGCGCGTGTCGTCGATCAACTGGGACAGCCAGCGGTTGCCGGCGAGTTGCCGGACGGCGCTGTGGAACGCCTGGTTGGCCTCGAAGAAAAGGTCGGTGTCGCCGGCGGCGGCGTGCTTTTCGAGCCGTTCATGAATCGCCGACAGGTCGGCGAGATCGGCCGCGCTGGCCTTCTCCGCCGCTTCGAAGGCGGAGCGGCCTTCGAGCAGCGCCATCACCGGGAAGATCTCGTCGAGATCCTGTTCCGACAGCTCGGTCACATAGCAGCCGCGGCGCGGCTTCAACTGGACCAGACCTTCCGCGGCCAGGACCTTGAGCGCCTCGCGCATTGGCGTGCGGCTGATGCCGTAGGCCAGGGCTAGCGCCTGTTCGTCGATCCAGGCACCGGGCGCCAGCTCGTGGGCGTAGATGCGGCTTCTCAGCCGCTCCGCGACTTGTTCGTAGAGGGCGGGCGAGGAAAGGCCGGGATCTGCGGCGGTGGCTCTTGCATTCATAATTATGGATACAGTATTATCATGGCTACGCGATGTCAAGTGCTCGCCCGTAGTTGTCCGAAGGACAACCCAGGGCTGTTGTGCCAGCGCAGCTGGTATCGTCCGCAATAACGTTCCGCCCCTGCTAATGGCGGACCAGAAGGGAAGCGACTATGAGCAAGTATCCCGAGGTGCAATTGCCCTCTCTCGATGACTGGGGTCGGGAGGCGGCCAAATCCGCGCCCGGCAAGGATCTCTCCCGCCTGGACTGGGTGACGCCCGAGGGCATCACGGTGAAGGCGTTGAACACCGCAGCCGACATCGAGGGCTTGCCCTTCGCCGACACCCTGCCCGGCTTTCCGCCCTTCCTGCGCGGACCGCAGGCGACCATGTACGCGGTGCGGCCGTGGACCATCCGCCAGTACGCCGGTTTTTCCACCGCCGAGGAATCCAACGCCTTCTACCGCAAGGCGCTGGCCGCAGGCGGCCAGGGCGTCTCGGTGGCCTTCGACCTGGCCACCCACCGCGGCTACGATTCCGACCACCCGCGCGTTACCGGCGACGTCGGCAAGGCCGGCGTCGCGATCGACTCGGTCGAGGACATGCGCGTGCTCTTCGACGGCATCCCCCTGGACCGGGTATCGGTATCGATGACCATGAACGGCGCCGTGCTGCCGGTGCTCGCCGGCTACATCGTCGCCGCCGAGGAACAGGGCGTATCCCAGGAGAAACTCTCGGGCACCATCCAGAACGACATCCTCAAGGAGTTCATGGTCAGGAACACCTACATCTATCCGCCCGAACCGTCGATGCGCATCGTTGCCGACATCATCGGCTACACGGCGAAAAACATGCCGAAGTTCAACTCGATCTCGATCTCCGGCTACCACATCCAGGAGGCGGGGGCGACGCAGGCGCTGGAACTGGCCTTCACCCTGGCCGACGGCAAGGAGTATGTGCGCACCGCGATCAAGAGCGGCCTGGACGTCGACGGTTTCGCCGGACGCCTGTCGTTCTTCTTCGGCATCGGCATGAATTTCTACCTGGAGGTGGCCAAGCTGCGGGCGGCGAGGCTGCTCTGGTGGCGCATCATGAAGGAATTCGAACCGAAGAATCCGAAGTCGCTGATGCTCCGCACCCACTGCCAGACCTCGGGCTGGTCGCTGGCCGCCCAGGATCCCTACAACAACGTGGTGCGCACGACGATCGAGGCGATGGCGGCGGTGTTCGGCGGCACCCAGTCCCTGCATACCAATTCGCTCGACGAGGCGATCGCCCTGCCCACCGAATTCTCCTCGCGCATCGCCCGCAACACCCAGTTGATCATCCAGGAAGAGAGCCACATCGGCCAGGTCATCGACCCCTGGGCCGGCTCTTACATGATGGAGAAGCTGACCCAGGACATGGCCGACTGCGCCTGGAAGATCATCGAGGAGGTCGAGGCCCAGGGCGGCATGACCCGGGCGGTGGACTCCGGCTGGGCCAAACTCAGGATAGAGAGTTGCGCCGCCGAAAAGCAGGCGAAGATCGACGCCGGCATCGACGTCATCGTCGGCGTGAACAAGTATCCGCTGGAACAGGAAGCCGAAATAGACTTCCTCGACGTCGACAACCATGCCGTGCGCGAGGCGCAGATAGAACGGCTGGCCCGGATTCGCGCCAGCCGCGATCAGTCCGCGGTGGATGCCGCGCTGGCGGCGCTGAGCGCTGCGGCCGGGAGCGGCGAGGGCAATCTCCTGGAACTGGCGATTGTGGCTGCGCGGGTGCGCGCCACTGTCGGCGAGATCTCGGATGCGCTGGAGCAGGTCTGGGGCCGCCACCGCGCCAACAACCAGGTGGTCTCCGGCGTCTATGGCGCCGCCTTCGAGAACGATGCCGACTGGGCCGGGCTCAAGGCGCAGATCGAGACCTTCGCCGCGGCGGAAGGGCGACGGCCGCGGATCATGGTTGCCAAACTCGGCCAGGACGGACATGACCGCGGCGCCAAGGTGGTCGCCAGCGCCTTCGCCGACCTGGGCTTCGACGTCGACATCGGACCGCTGTTCCAGACCCCGGAAGAAGCGGCACGCCAGGCCGTGGAGAACGACGTTCATGCCATCGGCGTATCCACTCTGGCCGCCGGCCACAAGACCCTGGTGCCGGCGCTGGTCAAGGCGCTGGCGGACCAGGGCGCGGCCGAGATCGTGGTCTTCGTCGGCGGCGTGGTGCCGGCGCAGGATCATGCTTTTCTTTATGCCGCGGGTGCCCGCGGCATCTTCGGACCGGGCACGCCGATACCGCAGTGTGCCCACGCAGTGCTGCGCGCCATTCGCGCCGCCCATCTGCCTGCCAGCGTCTGACCGATGGCTGAGGCGACCCTGGCCGCAGGCGTGCTCGCAGGCAGCCGCCGTGCGCTGGCCAAGGCGATCACCCTGGTCGAGTCGACCCGGCCCGATCACGGCGAGCGTGCGCTCGGTCTCCTCGACGCGCTCCTGCCCCATGCCGGCCGCTCGATCCGGGTGGGCATCACGGGCGTCCCGGGCGTGGGCAAATCGACCTTCATCGAAGTCCTGGGGATGCAGTTGATCGCGCAGGGCCACCGTGTTGCGGTGCTCGCGGTAGACCCTTCCTCGTCGCGCTCGGGCGGCTCCATCCTCGGCGACAAGACGCGCATGGAAAGGCTATCGCTGCGCGAAGAAGCGTTCATCAGGCCGACCCCTGCGGCAGGCGCCCTGGGCGGCGTCGCCGGCAAGACACGCGAAGCGATGCTGCTGTGCGAGGCCGCGGGCTTCGACGTGATCATCGTCGAGACCGTCGGCGTTGGCCAGAGCGAAACCGCCGTGGCCGGCATGACGGACGTCTTCGTGCTGTTGCAATTGCCCAATGCCGGCGACGAACTGCAGGCGCTGAAGAAGGGCATCGTCGAACTGGCCGACATCGTCGTGGTGAACAAATCCGACCTCGATCCGGTCGCCGCCGAATTGGCCGCAGGACAGATGAAAAGCGCGCTGGCCTTGCTCCGGCCCGCTTCGAAGTCCTGGCAGCCGCAAGTGCTGACGCTCAGCGCCGCCCGGAATCAGGGCGTCGACGGCTTCTGGCGGGTCGTCGAAAACTATCGTCATGTCTTGCAGGCGTCGGGCGAGTTCGAGGCCAAGCGGCATCGCCAGGCGCGCTACTGGATGTGGGCGCTGATCGACTCCGGCCTCTCCCGGCGATTCAGGAATCACCCGGAAGTCAAGACGGCACTGCCGGAACTCGCTGCCGCCGTCGAGGCGGGCACGACCACGCCCGCCGCCGCGGCGAAGAGGCTGCTGGCGCTTTTCGAAAATCGGAATTAAGGAGGCTTTCCATGCATACGATCATCCGGCAGCTCGAAGAGAAGCGCGAACAGGCCAGGGCGGGCGGCGGCGCCCAGCGCATCGCGGCACAGCACGCCAAGGGCAAGCTGACCGCCCGCGAGCGCATCGAACTGCTGCTCGATCCGGGCACCTTCGAGGAGTGGGACATGTTCGTCGAGCATCGTTGCTCGGACTTCGGCATGGACGGGCAGAAGGTGCCGGGCGACGGCGTGGTGACCGGCTACGGCACCATCAACGGGCGCATGGTGTTCGTCTATTCCCAGGACTTCACGGTGTTCGGCGGCGCGCTGTCGGAGGCCCACGCCGAGAAGATCTGCAAGGTGATGGATCATGCGATGAAGGTCGGGGTGCCGGTGATCGGCCTGAACGACTCGGGCGGCGCGCGCATCCAGGAGGGCGTGGCTTCGCTCGGCGGCTATGCCGACGTCTTCCAGAAGAACGTCCTGGCTTCCGGCGTGGTGCCGCAGATCTCGATGATCATGGGCCCTTGCGCCGGCGGCGCGGTGTACAGCCCGGCCATGACCGATTTCATCTTCATGGTCAAGGACACTTCCTACATGTTCGTCACCGGCCCGGAGGTGGTCAAGACGGTGACCCACGAGGAGGTCAGCGCCGAGGAACTGGGGGGTGCTACGAGCCATGCCAGCCGTTCCGGGGTGGCCGATCTGGCGTTCGAGAACGATGTCGAAGCGCTCCTGATGCTGCGCCGCTTCTTCAACTACCTGCCCTTGAACAACCGCGAGCAGTCGCCTTCGCGGGCCACCAATGACCCGGCCGAGCGCCTCGACCATTCGCTCGACACGCTGGTGCCGGCCAACGCCAATCAGCCCTATGACATGAAGGAGCTGATCGTCAAGAGCGTCGACGACGGCGACTTCTTCGAACTGCAACCGGAGTACGCCAGGAACATCATCATCGGCTTTGCCCGGATGGAAGGCCAGACCATCGGCATCGTCGCCAACCAGCCGCTGGTGCTGGCCGGCTGCCTGGACATCAAGTCCTCGATCAAGGCGGCGCGCTTCGTGCGCTTCTGCGACGCCTTCAACATTCCCGTGATCACTTTCGTCGATGTCCCCGGTTTCATGCCCGGGACCGCCCAGGAATATGGCGGCATCATCAAGCACGGCGCGAAGCTGCTCTATGCCTACGCCGAGTGCACCGTGCCCAAGGTCACGGTGATCACGCGCAAGGCCTACGGCGGCGCCTACGACGTGATGGCCTCGAAGCATCTGCGCGGCGACGTCAATTTCGCCTGGCCGAGCGCCGAGATCGCGGTGATGGGCCCCAAGGGCGCGGTCGAGATCATCTTCCGCAAGGACATCGGCGATGCCCAGAAGATCGCCGAGCGCACCGAGGAATACCGGCAGAAGTTCGCCAACCCGTTCATCGCCGGCCACCGCGGCTTCATCGACGACGTCATCATGCCCAACGAGACCCGCAAGCGCATCTGCCGTTCGCTGGCGATGCTGAAGCGCAAGAAACTGGAAAATCCGTGGCGCAAGCACGGCAACATACCTTTGTAAAACATGCATTACCACCAAGGACACCAGGGGCACCAAGAAGTGCAAACCAAGACGACTTCAGGTGTTCTTGGTGTCCTTGGTGGTGAGAGGAGATTTTAATGTTTAAGAAAATATTGATCGCCAATAGGGGGGAGATCGCCTGTCGCGTGATCAAGACCGCACGCAGGATGGGCATCAAAACCGTCGCCGTGTTTTCCGAGGCCGACCGCCTGGCGCGCCATGTCGAGCTGGCCGACGAGGCCGTGTGCATAGGACCGCCGCCGTCCAAGGAATCCTACCTGTCGATCGACAAGATCATCGCGGCCTGCCGCGAGACCGGCGCCGAGGCGGTGCATCCGGGCTACGGCTTCCTTTCGGAAAACGCCGAGTTCTGCGCGCGCCTGGAAGCGGCGGGCATCGTCTTCATCGGACCCCGGGCCCACGCCATGAAGGCCATGGGCGACAAGATCGCCTCGAAGAAGCTGGCCATCGCGGCCAAGGTCAGCACCATCCCCGGCTACACCGACGTCATCCACGACGCCGAAGAGGCGGTCAGGATCGCGGCCGGAATCGGTTATCCGGTGATGATCAAGGCCTCGGCCGGCGGCGGTGGCAAGGGCCTGCGCGTGGCCTGGAACGAGCACGAGGCGAGGGAAGGTTTCCAGTCCTGCCGCAACGAGGCGCGGAACAGTTTCGGCGACGACCGGGTGTTCATCGAGAAGTTTATCGAGGAACCGCGCCACATCGAGATCCAGGTGCTCGGCGACGCGCATGGCAACCTGGTCTATCTCTGGGAGCGCGAGTGCTCGCTGCAGCGCCGGCACCAGAAGGTCGTCGAGGAGGCGCCCAGCCCCTTCCTCGACGAGGCGACGCGCCGCGCCATGGGCGAACAGGCGGTGGCCCTGGCGCGCGCCGTGGACTACCAGTCGGCCGGCACCGTCGAGTTCGTGGTCGGCCGCGACCGCTCCTTCTACTTCCTGGAAATGAACACGCGGCTGCAGGTCGAGCACCCGGTCACGGAATTCATCACCGGCCTCGATCTGGTCGAACAGATGATCCTCGTCGCTGCCGGCGAGAAGCTCGCCTTCGCGCAACAGGACGTCAGGCTCGATGGCTGGGCGATGGAATGCCGGATCAATGCCGAGGATCCGTTCAGGAACTTCCTGCCCTCGATCGGCCGGCTGGTCAAGTACCAGCCGCCTGCGCAGGTGGAAAACCACGTGCGCGTCGATACCGGCGTGGCCGAAGGCGGCGAGATCTCGATGTACTACGACCCGATGATCGCCAAGCTGATCGTCCATGGCGCGACCCGCGACCAGGCCATCATGCGGATGCGCGACGCGTTGAACGCCTTCGTGATTCGCGGGGTGTCCACCAACATCGCTTTCCAGTCGGCGCTGATGCAAAATCCGCGTTTTGTTTCGGGCAATTTCAACACCAGCCTGATCGGCGAGGAATATCCGCACGGCTTCAACGCCGCCGATTTGCCGCATGACGATCCGGCGCTGTTGATCGTCGCCGCCGCCGCCATTCACCGCCGCTACCTCGAGCGTAACGCCACGATCAGCGGCCAGATGCCCGGCCATGAATATGTGCCGGGCAACGACTTCGTGGTGCTCATGAACGAGGTGCAGCATAAGGTGGTGGCGACGCCCGTCGCCGGCGGCTTCGACGTCGCCTACGGCGGCGACCGCTACGCGCTGCGAAGCGATTGGGAGTTCGGCCAGTCGCTGTATCAGGGCAGCATCAACGGCAACGGCTTGTGCATGCAGGTCGAGCGCCTCGGCCTGAAATATCGCCTTTCCCACTGGGGCACCCGGGCCGACGTACAGGTGCTCTCGGCCCATGCCGCCGAACTTCTGGCGCTGATGCCGAAGAAGGCGCCGCCCGATCTTTCGCGCTTCCTGCTCTCGCCGATGCCGGGCATGCTCACCGAGGTCACTGTGCTCCCCGGCCAGGCGGTCAAGGCCGGCGAGAAACTGGCGGTGATCGAGGCGATGAAAATGGAGAACGTGCTCAAGGCCGAACAGGACTGCGTCGTCGACAAGATCCTGGCAAAGCCCGGGGAAAGCCTGGCGGTGGATCAGGCCATCATCGCTTTCAAGTAGAAAAGGGCGCCCCGGTGAGGGCGCCCTTCTGCCGCATTCGCCCGACTACTTCAGCTTCAGCAGGCGGCGGGCGTTGCCCTCGTAGATCGCGTAGCGCTGCTCCGGCGTGATGTCCAGGCCGTCGATGATCTCGATGGTCCAGCGCGTGTAGGCCGATCCGCGCTCCGGGTCGAAGGGCGCATCCGAGGAGAAGACCACGTTGTCGACGCCGAAGAAATCGAGGCCCAGTTCGGTCGCCTTCTTGGCGCCGAACATCGCCGTGTCGGCGTAAAACATCTTGAAGTAGTCGAGCGGACGCTTCTTGAGCTTCTTCAGCAGCAGGGTGTAGTCCTCGTCGGAGGTGCGGGTGCCGAGCAGGTCCCAGCCGGGGCCGACGCGTCCCTCGAAATAGGGAATCATGCCGCCCATGTGATGGGTGATGACCTTGAGTTCGGGATGTTTGTCGAACAGGCCTTCGAAGACCATGTGGGCCATGGCGGCACTGCTCTCGTAGGGCCAGCCGAAGGTCCACCAGATTTCATAATGGCTTTTCTTTTCCCCCTTGTAGTCGGCGAAATCGGCGCCGCGCGCGGGATGCAGCCAGATCGGCCGGTCGTAGCGCGCCATCAGGTCGAACAGCGGCAGGGTCTCGGGCGCGGTGAGCGGCTTGCCCAGGACGTTGGTGAACACCTGCACGCCGACCGCGCCGAGTTTGTCGATCGCGCGTTCGGTCTCGCGCAGCAGGCCCTCGGGATCGTTCATCGGCAGCGAGGCGATGAAGGCGGGGAAGCGCTCCGGGTATTTATTGACCAGCTCGGCCATGCCGTCGTTGGCCAGGCGGGCCATCTCGGTCGACACCGGCGGCGGGCCGAATACCTCGATCGGCGGCGAGCCCAGGCAGATCACCTGGGCGTAGTCGTCGAACTGGTCCATGATGCGGAAGCGCTCGTCGAGGTCCACGATGCAGGGGATCTCGCGCACCCGCTTGTGCATGTCCTTGCCGTTGGGCGCCACTTCGACCATCTTGTCGAAAAAGGCGCGGGGAAAAATGTGATTGAAGAGGTCGAGCTTCATCTGGGTTTCCTTTCAGGATGTCGGCGGTTCAGCGCACCGTAGCGGCAGTTGGAGCCGTCGGGCGGCGCGGACGAATTCATATTGCGGCACTCTCATTCATAATACAATTTCATTCTTTTAATCATTTCATGAAATAAAATCATGAATATCACCCTGAAGCAGATCAGGGCCTTCGTCACCGTCGCGCAGGCGGGCAGCTTCACCGCCGCGGCGAACAGGCTGCATCTGACGCAGTCGGCGGTGAGCGTGCTGATCAGCGAGCTGGAGCAACAGTTCGGCCTGCGCCTGTTCGACCGGACCACCCGGCTGGTGCAACTCAACGACGCCGGCCGGGATTTCTTCCCGGCCGCGGAGAAGATGCTGATGGATCTCTCCAACGCCATCTCAGGGTCCAAGGACCTCGTGGCGAAGAAGCGCGGCCGGGTGACCATCGCGGCGACTCCGCTGATGGCCTCGATCCTGCTGCCCCCGGCGATCGCCCGATACACCGCGCTGTACCCGGGCATCAGCGTGATCCTGCAGGATACGGCGGCGGAGCAGATCCAGCCCAAGGTGCGCGACGGGGAGGTGGATTTCGGCATCGAGACCTTCGCCAAATCCTGGCGCGAATTGGTCGCGGAACCCTTGATCGTCGACACCCTGGTGCTCGCCTGTCCCTCTGGACATCCGCTGGCGGCCAAGGCCAGCGTGAGCTGGCGCGCTCTGGCTGGCTACCCTTTCATTTCGCTGACGCGCGACAATTCCGTGGGCCAACTGATCAGGAGTTGTCTTGCCGAAGCCGGCGTCGAGGTCCAGTCCGCGTACGAGGTATCCTATCTGTCCACCGTCGTCGGCATGGTCGGCGCGGGCCTGGGCATCGCCGTGCTGCCTTCCTCCGCGAGTCCGCTCACCCGCCTTTACGACATCGCGGTCAGGAAACTGGTCAAGCCGGCCATCCGGCGCGAGATGTCCTTGCTCACCCGCCAGGGCCGAACGCTCTCGCCGGCGGCCGAAAGCCTGAAGGCGTTTCTCAAGAGCTATGTGAAGGAAATCGCATGAGCTTAGAGCCGCCGCGCAAAAATTTGACATTGCCGGTGCCCGGGCCTAGAGTGAAATCGTCTTCAACCTGAAGGCACTCCAGTGAGAGGGAACTAGCGCTGAACAATCAACCTCGATGTAGTTCACCACCCTTTGCCTAGGGGCCTTCCCGGTCCCAGCCCTGACGGGCGGCGCCGATTTGAGTTTCAGCTTGCGGGCGCTTGAAAAATTCAGCTAAAGTGGATTGCGAAAAGCCCATTCCGGCGAAGCTGCCGAGATGGGCTTTTCGTTCTTGTTCGATTTCATCCCGGTCATCCGTCCTGATAGAGGCGCCGGATCTCTTCCTCCTTGATCACCTCGCGGATCTCGTTCATGACTGCGCCGACGTCGGCGCTGCGCAGGTCCTCTGCGACGCAACCGCTCAGCACCGCGTCGGGTTGGAGCAGGCCGCCCTGATACAGCGCCCAGATCTCCTTGCCGAACGCGCTGCCCAGTAGCTTGGGGGCGAAGCGCCCGAAGTAGGTGGCGAGATTGGCCACGTCGCGCAGGAGCATCTGTTCGGCGCTGTTGTTCCCTGCGGCATCGACCGCTTGCGGCAGGTCGATGATCACCGGTCCCTGTTCGCCCACCAGGATGTTGTATTCGGAGAGGTCGCCGTGGATCATCCCGGCGCAAAGCATCAGGACCACCTGCCGGATCAGGCCGGCATGAAATTCCAGCGCCTGCTCTTCCGTGAGTTCGACGTCGTTCAGGCGCGGCGCAGGGTTACCGGCAGCGTCGCAGACCATTTCCATCAGCAGCACGCCCTCGGAGCAGATATACGGCCTGGGCACGCGCACGCCTGCCGCCGACAAGCGGTACAAGGCATCGACCTCGGCGTTCTGCCAGACCTCTTCCTGCATCTTGCGGCCGTAGCGGCTGCCTTTCTCCATCGCCCGGGCCTGCCGGCTGTTCTTGACCCTGCGGCCCTCCTGATACGATGAGCTTTGCCGGAAGCTGCGCTTGTGGGCTTCCTTATAGACCTTGGCGCAACGCAATTCCTCGCCGCAGCGAACCACATAGACGGTGGCTTCCTTGCCGCTCATCAGTTGGCGAACCACCTCGTCCACCAGACCCTCCGCGATCAGCGGTTCCAGCCTTTTCGGCGCCTTCATCGACTGCCCTGCATGAGAAATACCTTCACGCGCTTGCCCTTTACCGTGCCGTCCGAGAGTTTCTTCAGCGCTGCGCGGGCAATGCCGCGCTCCACCGCGACATAGGTGGAAGATTCCGTGACGTTGATCTTGCCGACCTGCGCCTTGGTGAATCCTGCTTCGCCGGTGAGCGCGCCCAGGACGTCGCCGGCGCGGATCTTTTCCTTGCGGCCGCCGAGTATCTGCAGCGTCAGCATAGCCGGCACCAGGGGTTTCACCGGCAGGTCGCCGTCGCCTTGCAGTTCGGCGAGCGAATGCCACTCGACCGCCCTGCCCTGCGCTTTTTCGATCGCGGCCACGCGCCGCAGCTGCTTCGCGCTGGCCAGGCTGAAGGCCCATCCCTCCTGGTCGACGCGCCCGGTGCGGCCGATGCGATGGGTGTGCACTTCGGGGTCGGGGGTGATATCGACGTTGATCACCGCTTCGAGCTGGCTGATGTCCAGGCCGCGCGCGGCGACATCGGTGGCCACGAGCACCGAACAGCTGCGGTTGGCGAACTGCACCAGCACCTGATCGCGGTCCCTCTGCTCCATGTCGCCGTGCAAGGCCAGGGCATGGAAACCCTGGCCGCGCAGCACCGCCAGCAGGTCGCGGCATTGCTGCTTGGTATTGCAGAAGGCCAGCGTGCTGACCGGCCGGTAGTGATTGAGCAACAGGCCCACGGCAGGCAGCCGCTGCTCCTCCGCGACTTCGTAGAAGCGCTGGCGGATCTTGCTGCCCTGATGCTGTTCGAGCAGTATCACCTCCTGCGGCTCCCGCAGGAACTGCCGGCTGAGCCGGGCGATGCCCTCGGGGTAGGTGGCGGAAAAGAGCAGGGTCTGGCGTTCCTCCGGACATGCGCCGGCGATGCGGGCAATGTCGTCGAAGAAGCCCATGTCGAGCATGCGGTCGGCTTCGTCGAGCACCAGGGTATTCACCGCGTCGAGCTTCAGGCTGCCGCGTTCCAGGTGATCGATGATCCGCCCCGGCGTGCCGACGACGATGTGGGCGCCGTGCTCCAGGGACGAGATCTGCGGACGCATCTGGGCGCCGCCGCACAGTGTGATCAGCTTGATGTTGTCCTCGCTGCGCGCCAGGCGGCGAATCTCCTGGCTGACCTGGTCGGCCAGTTCGCGCGTCGGGCAGAGCACCAGGGCCTGCACGGCAAAGCGGCGCACGTTCAGCTTGGTCAGCAGCGCCAGGGCGAACGCCGCGGTCTTGCCGCTGCCGGTCTTGGCCTGGGCGATCAGGTCATGGCCGGCCAGCGCGATGGGCAGGCTGGCTGCCTGGATCGGCGTCATCAATAGATAGCCGAGTTGCTCCAGATTGGCCAGCGCGGCGGGCGCCAGAGGCAGTTCCCGAAAGGGCAGGCCGGTTTGCGCTGCGGAGGTTTTGTCGGATGGGGTCATGAATTCGTTGCAGTGAACGCTGCGATGACTTCGGCCGGTGCCTGGACCAGTTCGATCAGCACGCCCTCGCCGGCGATCGGGAAGGCTTCATTGGCCTTGGGGTGGAGGAAGGTGATGTCGTAGCCGGCCGCGCCCTTCCTGATGCCTCCCGGGGCGAAGCGCACGCCCTGACTGGTGAGCCAGACGACGGCGGCGGGCAGGTCGTCGACCCAGAGGCCGACATGGTTCAGGGGCGGCTCATGCACGGCCGGCTTCCGACCCGGATCGAGCGGCTGCATCAGATCCACTTCGACCTGAAACGCGCCGCTGCCCAGCGCCGTGATGTCCTCGTCGACATTCTCCCGCTCGCTGACATAGTTGCCGGTCACGGTAAGTCCGAGCATGTCCACCCAGAGCCGTTTCAGGCGCGCCTTGTCCGGCCCGCCGATGGCGATGTGCTGGATGCCGAGTACCTTGAACGGCTTCATGTGCTGGGACCTTTCGAGCGGAACAGGAGCAGCAGCCCGACCAGGACCATCGGCAGGGACAGCCACTGCCCCATGCTGACCGTGTAGGAGAGGCCGAAGATGCCGGCATCGGGCTCGCGGAAATATTCGGCGAGAAAGCGCAGGATGCCGTAGCCGATCAGGAACACCCCGGAGATCGCGCCGCGTGGCCTGGGCCGGGATGAATACCACCAGAGGATGAGGAACAGCAGGAGACCCTCGGCCCCGAATTGATATAGTTGCGAGGGATGGCGCGGCTGGCTGTCCACCTGCGGGAAGACCATCGCCCAGGGCAGGGCGGGATCGGCGACCCGGCCCCAGAGTTCGCCGTTGATGAAGTTGCCGATGCGCCCCGCGGCGAGCCCCAGGGGCACCAGCGGGGCGATGAAGTCGGTGACCTCGAAGAAACTCTTGCCGGTCTTCCTGCCATACAGCGCCATCGCCGTCAGGACGCCGAGGAAGCCGCCGTGAAAGCTCATGCCGCCTTTCCAGACGGCGAGGATTTCCAGCGGATGGGCGAGGTAGTAGCCCGGCTCGTAGAACAGCACCTGGCCCAGTCGTCCGCCGAGGATCACGCCGAGCACGCCGTAGAACAGCAGGTCGTCCAGGCTGGCCGCGGTGAAACCGCGCAGCGGGAAGCGCTGCGCGCGGATTCTGCCGAGCCAGAGGAAGAGTATGAAGCCGGTCAGATACATCAGGCCATACCAGCGCACGCTGACCGGGCCGAGCGAGAATGCGATGGGATCGAATTGGGGATGGACAAGCATGACAGCGAACAGATTGGGCTAGAATCGGCATTCTATCTTAGGCTGACAGACAGCCCGCCGCTTCAGGAGAATTACCATGCCCGAATATCGTTCGAGAACCTCCACCCACGGCCGCAACATGGCCGGCGCCAGATCGTTGTGGCGGGCCACCGGCATGAAGGACGGCGACTTCGGCAAGCCGATCATCGCCGTGGTCAATTCCTTCACCCAGTTCGTGCCGGGCCACGTCCATCTCAAGGACCTGGGTCAACTCGTCGCCCGCGAGATCGAGGCCGCCGGCGGCGTGGCCAAGGAGTTCAACACCATCGCCATCGACGACGGCATCGCCATGGGCCATGGCGGCATGCTCTATTCGCTGCCCTCGCGCGAACTGATCGCCGACTCGGTCGAATACATGGTCAATGGTCATTGCGCCGACGCCATGGTGTGCATCTCCAACTGCGACAAGATCACTCCGGGCATGCTGATGGCCGCCCTGCGCCTGAACATCCCGGCGGTGTTCGTCTCGGGCGGGCCGATGGAGGCGGGCAAGGTGCAATGGGGAACCAAGATCATTTCCGTCGATCTCATCGATGCCATGACCATGGCTGCGGACAGCGCGGTTTCAAACGAGGAAGTGGACCGCGTCGAGCGCTCCGCCTGCCCGACCTGCGGCTCCTGCTCGGGGATGTTCACCGCCAACTCGATGAACTGCCTGACCGAAGTCCTGGGCCTGTCCTTGCCCGGCAACGGTTCGCTGGTAGCGACCCATGCCGATCGCCGGGAACTGTTCCTGCGCGCTGGCCGGACTGCGGTCGAACTGTGCCGGCGCTGGTACGAGGAGGATGATGGCACGGTGCTGCCGCGCGCCATCGCCTCCTTCCAGGCCTTCGAGAATGCCATCACTCTCGATGTGGCGATGGGCGGCTCGACCAATACCGTGCTGCATCTGCTGGCCGCGGCGAACGAGGCGCAAGTCGGCTTCACCATGGCCGACATCGATCGCATCTCGCGCCATGTTCCCTGCCTGTGCAAGGTGGCGCCGACGACGCCGCTGTATCACATGGAGGACGTCCATCGCGCCGGCGGCATCATGGCCATCCTCGGCGAACTCGACCGGGCCGGGCTGATCCACCGCGACCTGCCGACGGTGCATAGCAAGACCCTGGGTGCTGCCCTGGAAATCTACGACGTGATGCGCACCCACGACACCGCGGTGTTCGACTTCTATCGTGCCGCCCCGGGCGGGGTGCCGTCCCAGGTGGCCTTTTCCCAGGACAAGCGCTACCCCGAGCATGACCTCGATCGCAGCGGTGGCTGCATTCGCGACAAGGCCAACGCCTATTCCCAGGACGGCGGGTTGGCGGTGCTGTTCGGCAACATCGCCGAGAAGGGCTGCATCGTCAAGACTGCCGGTGTCGACGCCAGCATCCTCAAGTTCACCGGCCCGGCCCGCGTCTATGAAAGCCAGGAGGAAGCGGTAGCCGGCATCCTCGGCGACGAGGTGCTCGCCGGCGATGTCGTCATCGTCCGTTACGAAGGGCCCAAGGGCGGGCCGGGCATGCAGGAGATGCTCTATCCGACTTCCTACATCAAGTCCAAGGGCTTGGGCAAGGCCTGCGCGCTGCTCACCGACGGCCGCTTCTCGGGCGGCACCTCGGGCCTGTCGATCGGCCATGCTTCGCCGGAAGCCGCGGCCGGCGGCAACATCGGCCTGGTCGAAAACGGCGACAGGATAGAGATCGACATCCCTGCCCGGCGCATTCATCTGGCGCTGGACGAGGCGGAACTGCAGCGCCGCCGTCAGGCGATGCTGGCCAAGGGTGTCCATGCCTGGAAACCGGTGAAGCGCGAGCGCGTGGTCTCGGCGGCACTGTTGGCCTATGCCGCCTTGACCACCAGCGCCGATACCGGCGCAGTGCGCGACGTCGCCCAGTTGCAGCGGTAAACAGTAGATTCGGGTAACATTCATCGGTGACTTTCCGGCAGATGCCCTAAATAGCCCAATGAGGAACTTATGAAATCAGTCGTTATCTCCGCGCTCGTCGCGGCCGCCGTACTCGCTTCCGCCCCGGCCCTGGCCAACCTCGAACTGGCCAAGAAGAGCAACTGCCTGGCCTGCCACGCCGTCGCCACCAAGGTCGTCGGCCCGTCCTACCAGGACGTCGCCAAGAAGTATGCCGGCGACAAGACCGCCGAAGCCAAGCTGATCGACAAGGTCAAGAAGGGCGGCTCCGGCACCTGGGGCGCGATCCCGATGCCGCCGAATGCCCAGGTCAAGGATGCCGACATCGCAACCCTGGTGAAGTGGATCCTCGCAGGCGCCAAGTAATTTTGCTCTGCTCCGAAAAACCGGCCTGAGGCTTAGCCTCAGGCCGGTTTTGTCATGTGCATCCATGCATTGACAAAGGCTAGTGGCGCACGCAACAATCGGCGCCTGTCCCATTGTTGCGGAGATCTTCGATGAAGTTGACCAGCCTTGCCCTGTCCGTCTCTTCGGCCCTGGTGCTGATTGCCTGCAGCAAGGAAGCGCCTCCTCCTGCTTCTCCGCCGGTCACCGCGGCACCGCCGCCCCTGGTGGTCAAGCTCGGCCATGCCGCACCCTTGACCGGGCCGCAGGCTCATCTCGGCAAGGACAACGAGAACGGCGCCTGGCTGGCGATAGCCGATGCCAACGCCAGGAAGCCCAGGATAGGCGGCCGCGACGTGATCTTCGAACTGCTCAGCGAAGACGACCAGGCGGATCCCAAGCAGGGCACGCTAGTGGCGCAGAAGTTCGTCGATGCCAAGGTCAATGGCGTGATCGGCCACCTCAATTCCGGCACCACCATTCCCGCCTCGAAGATCTATGCCGATGCCGGCCTGCCGCAAGTGTCGCCCTCGGCCACCAATCCGCAATACACCCTGCAGGGATTCAAGACCGCCTTCCGGGTGATGGCCAATGACGTGCAGCAGGGCAAGGTACTGGGCGAGTATGCCGCGAAGCAGCTCGGCGCCAAAACCATCGCCATCATCGACGACAAGTCGGCTTACGGCGAGGGCCTGGCCAAGGAGTTCAAGAAGGCTGCGGAAGCGGCCGGCGTCAAGATCGTCGCCGAGGAACATACCGACGACAAGGCGGTGGACTTCGCCGCGATCCTGACCAAGGTCAAGTCGAAGAAGCCCGACCTGCTGTTCTACGGCGGCATGGATGCTCAGGGCGGACCGATGGCGGCGCAGATGAAGAAGCTCGGCGTCAAAGCCAAATTCCTGATGGGCGACGGCGGCTGCACCGCCGAGTTCCCCAAGCTCGCAGGAGATGCCGCCGAAGGTCATTACTGCTCGCTGCCGGGCGTGCCGTTGGACAAGATGCCGGGCGGCACCGCCTTTCGCGATCGCTACAAGGCCAAGTACAACGCCGACATCCAGCTCTACGCGCCTTATGTCTATGACGCCGTGATGGTGATTGTCGATGCCATGAAACGCGCCGATTCCGTCGAACCGGCCAGGTATCTGGCCGAGTTGCCGAAGACCGCCTACGATGGCGTCACCTCGAAGATCAGTTTCGACGACAAGGGCGACATCAAGGACGGTGCGGTGACGTTGTATCAGTTCAGGAGCGGTAACAAGGAGCCGCTGGAGACCATCGGTGCCGCACCTGTCGCCGCTCCGGCCAAGCCGGCGGAGAAGAAGTAGGCGCTAGAGCCTGTAGTTGGCCGAAGGACAACCCAGGGCACTTGTGCCACGAAGCAGGTGCTAGAGCCGCAAAGCGAAACGGCACCCGGGTGGTGCCGTTTTCTTATCGAGAGTCATGGATACATTTCTCCAGCAGATCATCAACGGCCTGACCCTCGGCAGCATCTATGCCCTGGTCGCGCTCGGCTATACGATGGTCTATGGCATCCTCGGGCTGATCAATTTCGCCCACGGCGAGGTGGTGATGATCGGCGCGCTGACCGCCCTGGCCGTGATCAAGCCGCTGGCCGGCGCCGGCCTGCCCGGCCCCCTGGCGCTACTGGCCGGGGCGGCGGTGGCGATCCTGGTGTGCATGGCATTGGGCTTCGCGATCGAGCGCGTCGCCTACCGGCCGTTGAGGCACGCGCCGCGCCTGGCGCCGCTGATCACCGCGATAGGCGTGTCGATGGTACTGCAACAACTGGCGATGATCATCTGGGGCCGCAACTATCATTCCTTCCCGGCCCTGTTGCCGGCCACACCGCGTGAGTTGGGCGGCGCGCAGATCACCGACCTGCAGATCATGATTGTCGTCGTCGCCATCCTGATGATGGCCGGCCTGGCCCTGCTGGTGAATCGCACCCGGCTCGGCCGCGCCATGCGTGCCACCGCCGAGAATCCGGAGATCGCCGGCCTGATGGGCGTCGATGCCAATCACATCATCGCGCTCACCTTCGTCATCGGTTCCGCCTTGGCCGCGGTGGCCGGCGTCATGGTCAGCGCCAACTACGGCATCGCACATTACAACATGGGCTTCATCCTCGGTCTGAAAGCCTTCACCGCGGCGGTGCTCGGCGGCATCGGCAACCTCGCCGGCGCGATGTTCGGCGGGATCCTGTTGGGGCTGATCGAAGCGCTCGGCGCCGGCTACATCGGCGACCTCACCGGCGGTTTTCTCGGCAGCGACTACCAGGATGTGTTCGCCTTCTTCGTCCTGATCGTGGTGCTGATCTTCCGCCCCTCCGGTTTGATGGGCGAGAAGGTTTCGGAGCGGGCATGAGCGTGCCGAAGCGAAATGTCAGGCTGGGCATTGCCTTAATCGCCGTGGTGCTGTCGGCCCTGCCTTTCGCAGTGGGGCTGGGCATGGGCAACGCTTGGGTGCGGGTGCTCGATTTCGCCCTGCTCTACATCATGCTGGCGCTGGGGCTGAACATCGTGGTCGGTTTCGCGGGCCTGCTCGATCTCGGCTACATCGCCTTCTACGCCATCGGCGCCTATCTTTACGCGCTCCTGGCCAGCCCGCACTTCGGCCTGCATTGGCCGGCCTGGGCGGTGCTGCCGCTGGGCGCCCTGGTCGCTGGACTGTTCGGCATCCTGCTCGGCGCGCCCACGCTCAGGCTGCGCGGCGACTATCTGGCCATCGTCACCCTGGGCTTCGGCGAGATCATCCGAATCTTCTTGAACAACCTCAACTCGCCGGTGAATATCACCAACGGGCCACAGGGCATTGCGCGCATCGATCCGATCAGAGTGTTCGGCGTGCCGCTGTCCAAGCCGCTGGAAATTTTCGGCGTGCATCTTCCCGGCGTCTATCTCTACTACTACCTGTTCGTGCTCCTCGCCCTGGGGATCATTTTTGTCACCGTGCGTCTCGAGGATTCGCGCATCGGCCGTGCCTGGGTGGCGATCCGCGAGGACGAAATCGCCGCCAAGGCCTGCGGCATCAACACCCGCAACGTCAAGCTGCTCGCCTTCGCCATGGGCGCTTCCTTCGGCGGGGTGGCCGGCGGGCTGTTCGCCGGCTTCCAGGAATTCGTCTCGCCGGAAAGTTTCAGTCTGATGGAATCGGTGATGGTGTTGTGCATGGTGGTGCTGGGCGGCATGGGCCATGTGCCCGGCGTCGTGCTCGGCGGCCTGCTGCTCGCGGTCTTGCCGGAAGCGCTGCGTCATGGCGCCGGGCCGGTGCAACAAATGTTGTTCGGACGGGTGTTGCTCGACCCCGAATCACTGCGCATCCTGCTCTTCGGACTGGCCCTGATCCTGGTCATGCAATATCGTCCGGCCGGGCTGTGGCCCTCGGCGACGAGACGGCGCGAATTCTCGAAGCCTGGGCCATGAGCGTGCTCCTTGAGGCAACCGGCATTAGCAAGCGCTTCGGCGGCGTCGAGGCGCTGAAGGAAGTGTCGCTGACCATCGAGCAGGGCGAGATCTACGGCCTGATCGGACCGAACGGCGCCGGCAAGACCACCTTCTTCAACGTCCTCACCGGCCTCTCGGGCGCGGACAGCGGCCATTTCCACTTCGCCGGCAGGCCGCTCGACATCTCCGCGCCGCATCTCGTTGCTGCCGCAGGGATTGCCCGCACCTTCCAGAACATCAGGCTGTTCGCCAACATGAGCGCGCTCGAGAACGTCATGGTCGGCCGCCATCTGCGCACCCGGGCTGGCGTCGTCGGCGCTGTACTGAGGAATGCCGCGACGCGCAGCGAGGAGGCGGGGATCGCGCGACGTGCGCTGGAGCTTCTGCACTATGTCGGCATCAGTGAGCGCGGCAACGATCTTGCCCGCCACCTTTCCTACGGCGACCAGCGTCGTCTGGAGATCGCCCGGGCGCTCGCCACCGAGCCCAAGCTACTCGCTCTGGACGAACCGGCGGCCGGTATGAACGCCACGGAGACCGGCGCGCTGCGCCAGTTGATCGAAGGGCTGCGCGGCGACGGCCTGACCGTGCTGTTGATTGAGCATGACGTCAAACTGGTGATGGGACTGTGCGACCGGGTCGCGGTGCTCGACTACGGCGAGAAGATCATCGAGGACGTGCCGGCGAAGGTCAGGCGCGACCCTAAGGTGATCGAGGCGTATCTGGGAGGCACTGTTGTCTAGTCCCGGCGTTCCCTTGCTAGAGGTGCTCAATCTCGAGGTGAGTTACGGCGGCATCGCCGCGCTGAAGGGCATCAGCTTCGCCGTCGAAGAAGGCGAGATGGTGGCGCTGATCGGCGCCAACGGCGCCGGCAAGACCAGCACCCTGAAGGCCCTGGCGCGCCTGCTGCCGGCGCGCGGCTCGATCCGCTTTCGCGGCGAGGAACTCGCCGCCCTGCCCTCCCATGCCCTGATCGGCCGCGGCCTGGCGCTGGTGCCGGAAGGGCGCGGCGTGTTCGCCCGCCTCTCGGTCGCCGAGAACCTGTCTATGGGCGCCTACAGCCGCAGCGATCCTGCGGGCATCGTAGCCGATCTGGAACGCGTTCATGAACTGTTGCCGCGCCTCTACGAGCGACGGAGACAACTGGCCGGCACGCTCTCCGGCGGCGAACAGCAGATGCTGGCGCTCGGCCGCGCGCTGATGGGCCGGCCGAAGTTGCTGCTGCTCGACGAGCCTTCCATGGGCCTGGCGCCGCTGATGGTGCACCAGGTTTTCGAGACGATACGCGCGGTTGCCGCGACCGGCGTGACCGTCCTGCTGGTCGAGCAGAATGCCCGGCTGGCGCTGGAGACCGCAAGCCGCGGCTATGTCATGGAGAGCGGTCGCATCATCCTGGCCGACAGCGCCGCCCTCTTGCTGGCCGACCCCCGGGTGCGCGAGGCTTATCTCGGGGAGTAGCCCTTGTTCAAGGCCGCCAGCAGGATCCGGTCATCGACGCCGGGGGCCACCATGGTGACGAACTGGCGCGCATAGTCGCGCAGGAAGACGCCGCGATGCACCGCCAGGCGGGTGGTATTGCCCTCAAACAGGTGGTCGGCGGCGAGGAGCGCCAGGCCCGTGTCCTTGACCGGATTGAAGGCCATCGGCGCAATGATGCCGATGCCCAGGCCGACCTCGACATAGGTCTTGATCACGTCGGCATCGATGGCGGAGAGCACGATATCCACCGCCTGTCGGGCATCGGCAAAGGCCTTGTCGATATGGGCGCGCCCGGTGAAGCCCTCGTGATAGGTGATCAGCGGGTAGCCGGCGATCGCCTCCAGGGTCAGCACGGGCAGGTTCGTGAGCGGATGTCCCTGGGGCACGATGATCGCGTGGTGCCAGCTATAGCAGGGGAAACTCACCAGCTCGCTGACGCCCTCGATGGCCTCGGTGGCGATGCCGATGTCGGCCTCGCCCGCCACCAGCATTTCGACGATCTCGCGTGGACTGCACTGGTGCAGGGCCAGATGTACTTGTGGATAGCGTGCTTTGAATTCCTTGATCACTTCCGGCAGCGCATAGCGCGCCTGGGTATGGGTGGTGGCAATGGTCAGGCTGCCCTGCTCGCGGCTGGCGAACTGGTCGGCGATGTTCTTCAGGTTCTGCGCATCGCGCAGGATGCGCTCGACCGTTTCCAGCAGTTCCTTGCCCGGCTCGGTCAGTCCCAAGAGGCGCTTGCCGCGGCGGACGAAGAGTTCGACGCCGAGTTCGTCCTCGAGATCCTTGATGTTCTTGCTCACGCCCGGCTGCGAGGTGTACAAGGCGTTGGCCACATCGGTCAGGTTGTAGCCGCGGCGCACCGCTTCGCGGACGATCTTCAGTTGCTGAAAATTCATGCGGTCTGCAACTCCTGGTCGATGGCGCGCAACTCAAAACCGCGATGACGTATCTTAGCCTGGATCAACCAGGCCGGCCCGTGGTCGTGGAGGTCGAGAAAGTCGGCGACGAAAGGCGTCGCCGGTTCCTCGACAACTTCCTGCGGCGTGCCGACCTGCTCGACCCGTCCGCGGTTCATCAGCACCACGCGGTCGGCCACTTCGAGCGCTTCCTCCTGGTCGTGGGTGACGAAGATGCTGGTGATGTGCAACTCGTCGTGGAGGCGTCGCAGCCAGCGGCGCAATTCCTTGCGCACCTTGGCGTCGAGCGCCCCGAACGGCTCGTCGAGCAGCAGCACCTTCGGCTCCACCGCCAGGGCGCGGGCCAGGGCGATGCGCTGGCGCTGGCCGCCGGAGAGTTGCGCCGGGTAGCGTTCGGCCAGCCAGTCGAGTTGCACCAGTTGCAGCAGTTCATGAACCTTGCGGCGGATTTCCGCCTCGGCGGGACGGCTAGCGCGTGGCCGGACGCGCAGGCCGAAGGCGATGTTCTCGAGCACCGTCATGTGCTTGAACAAGGCGTAATGCTGGAACACGAAGCCGACCTGGCGCTCGCGCACGCCGCGCCGGGTGGCGTCATCGCCGTCGAAACTGACGCTGCCGCCATCGGGTGATTCCAGCCCGGCGATCAGCCGCAGCAGCGTCGTCTTGCCGCAGCCGGACGGCCCGAGCAGCGCGACCAGTTCGCCAGATGGAAAGGTCAGGGAAACGTCGTCGAGGGCGACGAAACTGCCGAAGCGTTTGGCGATGTGGTGAACCGAAATACTCATGATGCGGGTCTTTCCTGAGGTAAGTCCGTATCTGCCTGTGCGCCGGCGCGCCATTCGACCAGGGACTTCAGCCCCAGGGTGATAAGCGCCAGCAGGGCGAGCAGCGAGGCTACGGCGAAGGCGGCAGCGAAGTTGTATTCGTTGTAAAGGATTTCCACATGCAGTGGCAGGGTATTGGTCATGCCGCGAATGTGCCCGGAGACCACCGAGACTGCGCCGAATTCGCCCATGGCGCGGGCGTTGCAGAGGATCACGCCGTAGAGCAGGCCCCATTTCGCATTGGGCAGGGTGACGCGCCACAGGGTCTGCCAGCCGGAGGCGCCGAGGACGATCGCCGCTTCCTCCTCGTCGTTGCCTTGAGCCTGCATCAGCGGAATCAGTTCGCGGGCGACGAAGGGGAAGGTGACGAAAACCGTCGCCAGGACGATGCCGGGCACGGCGAAGATGATCCTGAGATCGTGAGCTTGCAGCCACGAACCGAACCAACCCTGGGCGCCGAACAGCAGCACGTAGATGAGGCCGGAGATCACCGGCGACACGGCGAAGGGCAGGTCGATCAGGGTGATCAGGATGCTCTTGCCGCGGAACTCGAACTTGGCGATGGCCCAGGCGGCGGCGATGCCGAAGACCAGGTTGGCCGGCACCGAAATCGCCGCGGCGATCAGGGTCAGACGGATCGCCGAGAGCGCGTCTTCTTCCCTGAGCGCGTTGAGGTAGACGCCGGTGCCTTTCCGCAGCGCCTCGTAGAACACAGTGGCCAGCGGCAGAAACAGGAACAGGGCGAGAAAGACCAGCGCCAGCGCGATCAAGGTCCAGCGCACCCAGGCCGGCTCCCCGGTGGCAGTGCTGCGCAGCTTATGCGCGGTCGGCGGAATCTGCAGCGGCAGCGTCGCGGCGGCGCTCATAGATCCTCCCGGGTGCGGCGCGCGCTCCACCACTGCAGGGCATTGATGGCGAAGAGCAGCGCGAAGGAGATCACCAACATGACTACCGCGATCGCCGTGGCGCCCGCCTCGTCATATTGTTCGAGCTTGGTGATGATCAGGAGCGGAGCGATTTCTGAAACCATCGGCATGTTGCCGGCGATGAACACCACCGAGCCGTATTCGCCGATGGCGCGGGCAAAGGCCAGGGCGAAGCCGGTCAGCAGGGCCGGCGCGATGGCCGGAAAGACCACCCGCCGGAAAGTCTGCAGGCGACTGGCGCCGAGACTGGCCGCCGCTTCTTCCAACTCCGCCTCGAGTTCCTCGAGCACCGGTTGCACGGTGCGGACGACGAAGGGCAAGCCGATGAAGGTCAGCGCCACGGTGATGCCGATCGGCGTGAACGCCACCTTCAGCCCCAGCGGTTCGAGTTGGCTGCCGATCAGTCCGTTGCTGGCATAGAGCGCGGTCAGGGCGATGCCGGCTACGGCCGTGGGCAGGGCGAAGGGCAGATCGACCAGGGCATCGATCAGTTTCTTGCCGAAGAACTGGTAGCGCACCAGCACCCAGGCCACGAGCAGGCCGAAGATGCCGTTGATGGTTGCGGCGATCAGTGAGGCGCCGAAAGTCAGGCGCAAGGAGGCCAGGACGCGCGGCGCCGTCACCGCATGCCAGAAGGCCGGCCAGCCCATGGTCGCAGTCTTGAAGAAGGTCGCCGAGAGCGGGATCAGAACGATCAGGCTGAGATACAGCAGGGTATAGCCGAGTGCCAGGCCGAAGCCTGGCAGCACGCTGTGGCGGGTGAGGAGATGGCGACGGAGAATGGACATTTATTGTTTCAGCAGGATCTGATCGTAGATGCCGCCGTCGTCGAAGTGCACTTTCTGCAGCCGGGTCCAGCCGCCGAAGACCTCGTCCACGGTGAATAGATGCAAGGGTTTGAAGCTGGCGGCATAACGGTTCAGGACTTTTTCGGAACGCGGGCGAAAATGATGCTTCGCCGCGATTTCCTGGCCCTCGTCGGAATACAGGTAGTCGAGATAGGCCTGTGCCTGCTTGCGGGTGCCGCGCTTATCGACGACCTTGTCGACGATGGAGACCGGCGCTTCGGCGAGGATGCTCTGCGAGGGATAGACCACCTCGACCTGGCTGTCGGCGAACTCCTTCTGGATCAGCTGCACCTCGCTCTCGAAGGTGAGCAAGGCATCGCCGATGTTGCGCTGGGCGAAGGTGGTGGTCGCGGCTCGGCCGCCACCGTCAAATACCGGGACATTGGCGAACAGTTTGGTGACGAATTCGCGTGCCTTTTGTTCCGTTCCGCCCTTCTTGGTCACGTAACCCCAGGCCGCCAGATAGCTGTAGCGGCCGTTGCCCGAGGTCTTGGGATTGGGAATAACTACTGAGACACCGGGCTTGACCAGGTCGTCCCAGTCCTTGATGGCCCTGGGGTTGCCGCGGCGCACCAGGAACACGATGGTCGAGGTGTAGGGCGCGCTGTTGTTGGGCAGACGCTTGGCCCAGTCGGCCGGGATCAATTTGCCGTGCGTCGCCAGGATATCAATGTCGTTGGCCTGGTTCATGGTGATGACGTCGGCTTCGAGGCCGTCGGCCACCGATCGGGCCTGCTTGCTCGAACCGCCGTGCGACTGATTTACGGTCAGCGTTTCGCCCGACTGTTGTTTCCAGTGTCGGATGAAGGCGGCGTTATAGTCCTTGTAGAACTCCCGGGTGACATCGTAGGAGACGTTCAGCAGCGTCGTGTCGGCCTGCACGGATGAAGCGGCGAGAACGAGGCCCAGGAATAGTAATGAAACATTGCGCATGATCAGTGTCCGAGTGAGAAAACCGCCGCATCGGCGGCAGGTGTATCGAGATGAAAGCCCTGTATCCAGGCGACGCCGGCCTCCTTCGCCGCGGCCAATTGTCCGGCCGTCTCGATGCGCTTGACGGCGACCTGCACACCGCCCTGGACCAGGCTCGCAGCATGGCGGGCAAGACTTTCTGGGGCAAACTGCAGCGCGTCGAGCATCAGGATGTCCGGCGCCAGCAGGTCGGCCAGGGAACGGGCGTGGATCATCCCGTCGGCATTGACCGCGACGCTGAAGCCGTGGCGGCGGTAGCTGGCGAGAATCTGCCGCAAACGGGAGAGGTCGAGCAACTGATGGGTGCGGATGTCGATGACGATGCGCTCGGGGGCGATCCCGAGCAGACCGAGCACCTTGCCGAAAAACTCGCCATGACGCTTCGGCACGGCATGGAGCAGACGGGCATCGACATTCAGCACCAGCGGGACCGGCTCGGACGCGGTGCCGACGCGACCAAAGAAATTCAACGCATGCACCGTCCGGCAAAGCCGGTCGAGCGTGACCAAGTCGCTGTCGACTGCGGTATCGGCAAACGTCTGCCAGGGCGACAGTCCTTCCCCCGCCCGGGATTGCGAGCGGGCATAGGCCTCGAGCGCGACGATCGCGCCGTCGGCGGGACGGCGCCATGGCTGAAACTGCGTCGAGATGATGGCGCCATAGAACTTGCCGACAATCTGGCTGCGGCTGCGGCTGATGCCTCGGACGGAAGTCCTGGCCGCCTCCTGCAGGCCCGAGCCCGGCAGCAGCTTGCGGATCTCGGCTACGGTCCGGCCGAGGCTGGCGACGGGAGCGGCGGCGGAATGGGCGGCAGCGGTGGCGACGGCATTCATGGCGAAGTCGTGATCGGCTCAGCGACTCGGGGCGTAGATCTGATCGAAGGTGCCGCCATCGTCGAAATGCGTCTTCTGCGCCTTGGTCCAGCCGCCGAAGACTTCGTCGACGGTGATCAGCTTGACCTTGGCGAACTGCTTGGCGTGGGCAGCGGCGACTTTCTTGTCGATCGGCCGGTAGTAGTTGCGGGCGGCGATTTCCTGGCCTTCCGGGGTATACAGATATTCCAGGTAGGCCTGCGCCACTTTGCGCGTGCCGCGCTTGTCCACCACCTTGTCGACGATGGAGACCGGCGGTTCGGCGAGGATCGAGAGCGATGGCATGACGATCTCGAATTTGTCCGGTCCCAGTTCCTTGACCGCCAGGTAGGCCTCGTTCTCCCAGGCCAGCAGGACATCGCCCAGGCCGCGCTCGACGAAGGTGGTGGTGGAGCCGCGGGCGCCGGAATCGAGCACCGGCACGTTGGCTAGCACCTTGGCGACGAACTCCTTGGCCTTCGCTTCATTACCACCCGGCTGCTTCAGGGCAAAGGCCCAGGCGGCCAGGTAATTCCAGCGGGCGCCGCCGGAAGTCTTCGGGTTCGGCGTAATGACGACGGTGCCCGGCTTGACCAGGTCGCCCCAATCCTTGATGCCCTTGGGGTTGCCCTTGCGGACCAGGAATACGATGGTCGAGGTATAGGGCGAGGCGTTATGCGGCAGGCGCTTCTGCCAGTCGGCCGGCAAGAGCTTGGCGTTTTCGGCGATGGCATCGATGTCGTAGGCCAGCGCCAGGGTGACGACATCGGCTTCGAGGCCATCGATGACGGCGCGGGCCTGCTTGCCGGAGCCGCCGTGGGAAACCTTGATGCTGACGGCCTCCCCGGTCTTGGCCTTCCAGTACTTGGCGAAGGCGGCGTTGAAATCCTGATACAGCTCGCGCGTCGGGTCGTAGGAGACGTTGAGCAGGGTGGTGTCGGCGCCGGCCGTGGCGGCAACGAAGAGCGTTAAGACGGCGACCAGGGCGGTCAGGAATTTTCGGTTCATGGGCTGCTCCTTCTGGATAACGAAGGCCGCAGTCTAGAGTTTGCTGCTTATCAATAGAACGAATCAATTTTCACATCGATATAAGAAAAAGGAATATGAGGTTTTGAGTAGCTTTCGGCGAATTTTCCCGTCGGCGGCTTCCGCGGTTGACCTAGGTCAATTTTACGAACGATCGTTCGTATAAGATCGTCGCCAGAGTGCAATAAGAAATTCATTACATAAGTCGTCGCTTGTCACCGATATCGACCGCACTTGTCAATCTGGAGATCGAATGTTTTACGCGCCGCACCCGACTTCGCCGCTGTTCAGCTTGCACCCGCTATTCGGGGAGCAGCGCCGGTGAGCCGCGTCTCCGCCGACAGTTCGAGGCAGCATCGGCACGAGGCGCAACGCCTGGAGATACTCGAGGCGGCTGCGGCGGATATTGCCGAGAACGGCTTCCACGGGATGACCATGCGCGGTCTTGCACGCGCGACCGGTCGGGGACTGGCCACCTTCTACAACTACTTTTCCTCCAAGGAAGAGTTGCTCTTCTCGCTCCAGGCCGACGCCTTTGAAACGATGACGAATTCGGTGCAAGCCTCGCTCGTTGATGTCGATGAGCACGTCGATAGGCTTTATGTTTTCGTGTTGAATCATCTCAGCTACTCGGCCGAGCATCGCTCGGTGATGCGGGTGCTGGTGCACGAAGCTTCTGCGCTGCCTGCGGACAAACGCAGGACGGTGCGCCTGCTCAAGGAAGGCTATTTTAATGTCTGCCGGGATATCGTGGCCGCCATTCTTGCCAACGGCTGCAACGCGCCTGGTGCCAGCGGCGCCAGTGACAACGCGCAGCCGGATCCGGCCGAGGTCGAGCGAGTCACCTACAGCGTTTTCGGCATGCTCAACTGGAGCTACGGCTGGTACGACCCGAGGCAGCATGGGACTCCCGAGGATGTCGCCAAGAGCATCCATGCCCTTGCCGTGTGCGGTCTGGTTGCCCGTTGCCCGAACCGCAACATGCAGGCGAATCTGCAACGCGGCCTGGGCGTAAGCGCCACGCCGCAGCTTGCAGGCAGGCCCGCTCGCAGTGAGGCGGCAGCAAGAAGGCGGCAGTCGCCGGCAGAGCAGAACACCACCCGCGCAGATGCGCGCCAGACATCCCAACAAATACAGGCTGAGAGAGGACCGGAGAAATGCGTTACGGAGAAATAGGTTTCGATCTGGAAGTTGATCTCTCACGCGGCAGCATAGACCGTGTGGAAACTGACCCGAGGGACACCAAGCTCTACCTGGGTGGCCTTGGCACCAACGCCAAGATCATGTGGGACAGGGTGCCGCCGGGGACGGAGGCTTTTTCCGAGGACAACCTGCTGATCTTCGGCACCGGCCTGCTCTGCGGCACCGGGGCGCCCGGCTGCAACCGCACCATCGTCTCGACCGTTTCGCCGCAGACTAAGCTGATGGCCTATTCGATGATGGGCGGATTCTGGGCGCCGGAACTGAAGTACGCCGGCTACGACAAGGTGATCGTCCGCGGTCAGTCGGAAGAGCTGGTCTATCTCTGGATCAACAACGACAAGGTCGAGATCCGCGACGCCGCTCATCTGAAGGGGCTGGGGGCGACCGAGACCTCGGAAGCGATCCGGCGCGAGCTGAAGGATCCCGACATCCAGGTCGCGGCCATCGGCCTGGCCGGCGAGAACCGGGTCTTCTACGCCTCCGTCGAGCAGGGCCGATCCAGCGCCTCCCGCGGCGGCATCGGCGCGGTGATGGGCGACAAGGGCCTGAAGGCGATCGCCGTGCGCGGCAAGAAGGACATCAACGTCGCCGATCCGGCCAAGTACATGGATCTGTGCAACGACGTCCTGAAGTACATCAAGTTCCGCGAAGACAATCCGATCAAGGGCATGCCGGCGATTCTGCAGGGGCTCGGCTCGCCGCAGGAGATGCGCATCGTCGACGAGGAATGGCATACCACCAGCTTCATGTGGGGCAACTCGCGAACCCGGCGCAAGGACTTCTGGACCCATGAAATCGAGGAGAAATGGCGCGAGACCCAGGAGAACGTGCGCACCCGCCTGATCAGCTGCCACAACTGCCCGATGAAATGCGGCGCGACCATCTCGGTGCCGGGGCTGCCCACCTACATGATGAAGTGCTACTCCAAGCTGACCTATACCATGGCCGCCTATGGGGACCTGGACTTCGGCTTCAAGATTGCGCAGAAGGCCACCGAATACGGCCTCGACGGCTTCTCCGCGCCGCAGTCCATGGCTTTCGGCCTGGAACTGCTGGAGGCGGGCATCCTCACCAAGGAAGATTTCCCCGGCATGCCGGACGACAACGAGGGCCGCTTCTTCTACCTGATCGAGAAGATCGTCCGCCGCGAAGGCATCGGCGACATCCTCGCGGACGGCACCTACTGGGCGGCCCGGCGCATCGGCAACGGCGCCGAGAAGTTTGACCACAACACGATCAAGAAGCACGAACAGTTGCCGCTCAAGCTGGGCATGCTGAACCCGGTCTACTACCTGATGTACTCGACCGGCGAGAAGATCAACATCACCCAGATCGAAGGACAGTTTCCGCAGGAGCCCCTGCCCACCCGGGAGGCGCGGGAAGAGTTCGTCAAGGACTGGTTCCAGGTGCCCGACGAGAAATTCAAGAAATACTACGTCGATTGGGAGCCGCGTGGCGAAATGTCCAATCCCTACTACCCGACGGTCGAAGCCAGCTGCGACATCGTGGACTGGATGGAGAAGATGCATTACATCGACGACGCCCTGGGAATGTGCGCCGGCCTGTCGTCCTTCCCGCTGAAGCCGCCCTACCACATCCACAACTATCCGGAATTCATCAAGGCGGCGACCGGCATGGAGATGGACAAGGACGAACTGTGGAAGGCGGCGACGCGCAACCGCACCCTGATGCGCGCCCTGAACGTCCGCTTCGGCATGCGCCGCGCCGACGACCGCCCGCCCGAGGACCATTGGAAGAAGCGCTTCCCCGACCTGGAGAAGCAGCTACTCGATGCCTATTACAAGCTGAAGGGCTTCAACGATCAGGGCATTCCGACCCCGGAAGCTCTGCACGATCTGGAACTGGATTACGTCGCCGAGGAATTCGAGCAGAAAGGAATTTACAGCCATGGCTAAGGTCAAAAAAATCGTCAAGTCGATCACCATCGATGCCGACAAGTGCAACGGCTGCAAGGCCTGCGAGGTGATCTGTTCTTCCTGGCACGCGACGCCGCGCTACAGCAGCAACAACCCGGCGCGCAGCCGCATCCGCATCGTGCGCAGTCCGCTGCGCGACATCTACCTGCCGGTCTACGCCGGCGAATACACGGCGGCGGAATGCACCGGGCGGGACAAGTACATCCTCGACGGCAAGGAATACGCCGAGTGCGATTTCTGCCGCGCCTCCTGCCCTTCGCGCGACCTGTTCAAGGAGCCGGACTCCGGTTTGCCGCTGAAGTGCGATATGTGCGAGGACACGCCGGCGCTGGACAAGCCCAAGTGCGTCGAGTGGTGCCTGGCCGACGCGCTGATCTACGTCGAGCGGGAAGAGGAGGTCGAGGAAGACCAGCCCGAGTTGGGCGACGTCGAGATCGGAATCGGTTCGATGATCGACAAGTACGGCCTGGAAAAAGTTCTGGACACCATTGCCAGAATGGCCAAGCCCTAACACCCCCACACCAACGAGCGACACGACAGGGTAGAAAGCATGGAGACCGTAGCCCCCCAGAAGGAAATCATCGACGCGATCAAGGCGGCTGGCGGTGACGCTTTCAAGTCCTGCTACCAGTGCGGCATGTGCGACACCGTCTGTCCGTGGAACCGGGTCGCCAAGTTCAGCATGAGGAAGCTGGTGCGCGAGGCGACCTTTGGCCTGACCGAGCTGGACAGCGAAGACATCTGGCGCTGCACGACCTGCGGCAAGTGCCCGCAGATCTGTCCGCGCGACGTCAGGCAGATCCATTCCGGCGTGGCGCTGCGCCGCATCGCCACCGAGTACGACGTCTTCGCCGGCTCTGCCGCGCCGATCCCGGGCGTTGCCGCGAGCCTGCGGGCCGAGGGCAATCCTTTCGGCGAGGCGCGCTCGAAACGCGCCGACTGGGCAAAGGATTTGGGCGTCAAGCGTTTCACCGACGGCATGGAAATCCTCTATTCCCCCGGCTGCTATCTCTCCTACGACCCGCGCGGCAAGAAGATCGCCAAGGCCACGGTGGAAATTCTCCAGGCGGCCGGTGTCGATTTCGGCATCCTGGGCACTGACGAAAGCTGCTGCGGCGAGAGCATCAGGAAGACCGGCGACGAGGCCCTGTTCCGCAGCCTGGCCCGGGCCAACATTGCCGCCCTGGTCGGCAATGGCGTGAAGAAGATCCTGGTGTCTTCGCCGCACTGCTATCACAGCTTCAAGAACGAATACCCGGAGTTCATGGTGCACTTCGAGGTGGTGCATATCACCCAGTATCTCCAGCAGCTGCTTGCCGAGGGCCGGTTGAAACTCACCAAGGAAGTCGCCAAGAACGTCACCTATCACGATCCCTGCTATCTCGGCCGGCACAACGGCGTCTATGAGCAGCCGCGCGATGCCCTGAAGAGCGTGCCCGGCCTAAAGCTGAGCGAGATGGCCGAGTCACGCAAGAACAGCTTCTGCTGCGGCGGCGGCGGCGGCCGGATCTGGATGGAAACGCCCAAGGGGGAACGCTTCTCCGACCTGCGCATGAAACAGGCGGTCAGCACCGGAGCCCAGATCATGGTGACCGCCTGCCCGTACTGCACCACCAATTTCGAGGACAGTCGGCTGAACATGGAGGACGGTGGTGCCTCTATCGAGGTCAAGGACATCACCGAAATCATCCGCGAAGCACTCTAGGCGAGGACACACAAGTGACATTCGGACTCCTGCAGCAGCAGATGGACACGCAGCGCAGCTTGCGCGGCGCCGACGACAACATGGGCGACGTGATGGTCGTGGGCGGGGGCATCAGCGGCATTCAGGCCGCGCTCGACCTGTCCTCGGCCGGCTACAAGGTGTACCTGGTGGATAAGTCGCCGACCATCGGTGGCAAGATGTCCCAGCTCGACAAGACCTTCCCGACCAACGACTGCTCGATGTGCATCGAGTCGCCGAAGTTCATCGAAACCGACCGTCAGCCGAACATCGAGCTGATGACCTACACCGACGTCGATTCGCTCGAGGGCGAACCCGGCGACTTCACCGTCACCTTGCTGAAGAAGCCGCGCTACATCATCGAGGACAAGTGCACCGGCTGCACCGTCTGCGTCGAGTACTGCCCGGCCAAGATCCCCGATCCGTTCAACCAGAACCTGTCGCTGAACAAGGCGGTGCACATCTACTTCTCGCAGGCCGTGCCGCTGGTCACCTATATCGACGAGAGTTGCCTGTTCCTCAAGGACAAGACCTGCTCGATCTGCCAGACCGTCTGCGAGAACAATGCCATCGACTTCGGCCAGAAGGCGGAGAAGGTCAAGGTCAAGGTCGGCGCGATCATCCTCGCGCCCGGTTATGAAACCTTCGACCCCTTGCCGCGCAACGATTACGGTTACGGCCAGATCAAGAATGTCGTCACGAGCATGGACTTCGAGCGCCTGCTCTGTTCCACCGGTCCGCACGAGGGCCAGATCCTGCGCCCCTCGGACAAGAAGCATCCGCACAAGATCGCCTGGATCCACTGTGTCGGCTCCCGCCAGGTGACGCCGGGCGGCAACAGTTATTGCTCGTCGGTGTGCTGCTCCTACACGCAGAAGCAGGTGATCCTGGCCAAGGACCATCTGCCCGACCTGCATGCCAAGATCTTCCACAACGACATCCGTTCCTACGGCAAGGACTTCGAGCGCTTCTACCAGCGCGCGCAGAAATTGCCTGACGTGCATTTCGTCCGCAGCTATGTCTCGATCGGCTCTGAGGATCCGGAGACGGGCGACGTCTCCATCCGCTACAGCACGCCGGATGGCGTGGTCGAGGAATTCTTCGAACTGGTGGTGCTCTCGGTGGGTCTGACCCCGCCCAAGGACGCGCAGCGCTTTTCCAAAATCTTCGGCATCGAGTTGAATCAGCACGGCTTCTGCAAGGTCGATCCGTTCAACCCGTTGCAGACCAGCCGTCCAGGCATCTTTACCAGCGGCGCCTTCCAGGGCCCGATGGACATTCCCGAGTCGGTGATGGGTGCGAGCGGCGCCGGCGTCCAGGCTTCCTACTTGCTCAAGAGCCGGCGCGGCCAACTCTCCGAAGACCGGGTGTACCCGGTCGAGAAGGACGTCTCGGAAGAGGAACCCAAGGTCGGCGTCTTCGTCTGCCGCTGCGGCGCCAACATCGGCCGCGTGGTCGACGTGCCGGGCATCGCCGAATACGCCAAGGGTTTGCCCAATGTGGTGCACGTCGAGGAGAGTCTGTTCGCTTGCGCCACCAACACCGCCAAGGCGATCTCCGACACCATCCGCGACAAGGGCCTGAACCGGGTGGTGGTCGCCGCCTGCACGCCGCGCACGCACGAGCCGCTGTTCCGCGACACGCTGCGCGAGGCTGGGGTGAATCAGTACTTCTTCGACATGGCCAACATCCGCGAGCATTGCACCTGGGTGCACTCCAAGGAGCAGGAAGCGGCGACGCAGAAGGCCAAGGACATCGTGCGCATGTCCGTGGCGCGGGCCGGCAAGCTGGAGCCGCTGGACGAGTTCTCGCTGCCGGTGGACAAGACCGCGCTGGTGATCGGCGGCGGTGTGGCCGGCATGACCAGCGCCCACACCCTGGCCGAGCAGGGCTATGAAACCTACCTGGTCGAAAGGGCGTCGGACTTGGGCGGCATGGCCAGCCGCCTGCACTACACGCTCGAGGGCATGGACGTGCAGGTGTTTCTCAAGGACTTGAAGAAGAAAGTCTATCGCCATCCTAAGATTCACGCGATCACCGACGCCGAGATCACCCACGTCGACGGCTATGTCGGCAACTTCACCACCACAGTGAAGTCCAAAGGGCGGGTGCGCACCATCAAGCACGGCGCCGCGATCATCGCCACCGGTGCCGTCGAGTACCAGCCGACCGAATATCTCTACGGCCAGAACGAGCGCGTGATGACCCTGCTGGAGATGGAAGGCAAGCTCGCCCGAAGCGACGAGAAGCTGATGGCTGCAGACAGCGTGGTGATGATCCAGTGCGTCGGCTGCCGCAACGAGGACCGCAACTATTGCTCTCGCGTCTGCTGCAGCGGTGCCATGAAGAACGCACTGAAGATGAAGTCGCTGAAGCCGGAAGTGGAGATCTACGTGCTCTTCCGCGACATCAGGACCTACGGCTTCAGGGAAGATTACTACCGCGCGGCGGCCAACCAGGACGTCAAGTTCATCCGCTACGAAGCGGATGACCAGCCACAGGTGGTTGCCACCGATGAGGGTGGCAGGAACTTCATCCGGGTGACGGCGTTCGACCCCATTCTGGGTAAGAAGCTGGAGCTCGACGTCGATGCCATCGTTCTTGCCGCTGCGGTGATCCCTGCCCCGGGCGCCAATGAACTGGCGCGCCAGTTCAAGGTGCCGTTGGGCCCGGACGGCTTCTTCCAGGAAGCCCACGCGAAGTTGCGGCCGGTCGACTTCGCCGCGGAAGGCGTGTTCCTCTGCGGCACGGCGCAGTATCCGAAACACCTCTCGGAAACCATCACCCAGTCCTACGGCGCGGCCGGTCGGGCGCTTTCCCTGCTCTCGCGCGACACCGTGGTCGCCTCGGGCGCGGTCTGCAATGTCAGCAATGACGCCTGCGTTTCCTGCGGCGCCTGCGTGTCGGTGTGTACCTATGGGGCCGTCAGTTTCGAGGAAACCCCGCGCGGCAAGAAGGCGGTGGTCAATGCGGTGCTGTGTAAGGGTGACGGCCTGTGCGTCGCCAAGTGCCCGACCGCGGCGATCAGCCTCTCCCACTACACCGACAACGAAGTGTTCGGCCAGATCGACGCGGCGCTGGAGTTAGTTTGAAAAGCGGGTCTGAGATAACGCAACGCAACGCAACGTAAAGGGAAGAGCATGGCCGCCCCATCCGATTTCAAGCCGATCATTGTTGGATTTCTGTGCAACTGGTGCTGCTACGGCGGAGCCGACCTGTGCGGGGTATCGCGCTTTCAATATCCGCCGTATCTGCGGGTGATCCGGCTGATGTGTTCGGG
>CAILCO010000030.1 GCA_903832735.1 uncultured Sterolibacterium sp. | reverse complement strand
GTAGCGTGGCGATCCAGTTCTTGGGTATTGCCACCATGGATCGCCACGGCCTTCGGCCTCGCGATGACGAAGGTGGAGGAAGGTTTCATGGAAAGCCGCGTGTTTCGGCATCAGCAAAACTGCACACGGAGCTCCGTCATCGCGATTGCCGCGGCCCCTGAGGGCCTCGCAATGACAGTAGCGCGGCGATCCAGTTTTTGGGTATTGCCACCATGGATACCTTGACACCAGTGTCGCGGTATCCCTGCTGGTTCCGGAGCCCAAAACCGCGGACGTTAAGGCATGGTTCGCTGGCTTGAGCGAAACGCCTGTGAGCGGCGACTGGTTGCTGTCCGAGTTCGCCAGCGCTATTTCGATAAAGGTACGCTCAGGCGAACTAGCCGAGAATAACGCAAAAGCGCTACGTAAAGAGTTCGAGACCCTGACGGGGAACGGCCTGCGTATAGTTCCGGTCAGCCGGGCCGCATATAGAGACGCCGCCGAGTTGGCGAAGCAGCATACCCGCAGAATACGGGCTGGTGACGCCCTTCATTTGGCAGTGGCCAGGGAAATTGGCGCGAAATCTGTCGCAACGCTGGATAGCGTGATGTCTGCCAACGCGGAACGTCTGAATATGGGCGTGGAACCAATTTAAGCATCGCCTACGTCGGAATCGCCGGTAAAACGGCGGCGGTTGGCGGGAATCGCCAGGCAGGGCGCACCCGCTTCGAACCCCGCCGGGCTTTCTCCGGCAGGTAGGGCGGCAAAATTCTTGGTATGATTCGCGCTGATCTTCGCGAGGCTCGTCCGGACTGATGAAGTCGGCGAGCGCATCCTTTTTCAAATCACTCAAACATCAACGAAGAAATGGCACTGATCGTTCAGAAATACGGCGGCACTTCGGTCGGCACGGCCGAGCGGATCAAGAATGTTGCCCGGCGCGTCGCCAAATGGAAAATGCAGGGGCATCAACTGGTGGTGGTGGTTTCCGCGATGAGCGGCGAGACCAACCGGCTGATCGCGTTGGCCAACGCGATCCAGGCCAGTCCCGATCCGCGCGAACTCGATGTCATGGTATCGACCGGCGAACAGGTCACCATCGGCCTACTGGCCATGGCCCTCAAGGAACTCGGCTTCAAGGCCAGGAGCTACACCGGCGGCCAGGTCAGGATACTCACCGACAACGCCTACAACAAGGCGAGAATCCTCAGCATCGACGATCAGGCGATGCGCGCCGACCTCGACAACGACACCATCGTCATCGTCGCCGGCTTCCAGGGCGTCGATGAGCAAGGCAACCTCACCACCCTCGGCCGCGGCGGCTCTGACACCACCGGCGTGGCCCTGGCGGCGGCGCTCAAGGCCGACGAATGCCAGATCTACACCGACGTCGACGGCGTCTACACCACCGATCCGCGCATCGTGCCGGAAGCCCGCCGGCTCGAAACCGTCACCTTCGAGGAAATGCTCGAAATGGCCAGCCTGGGTTCGAAGGTGCTGCAAATCCGCTCGGTGGAATTCGCCGGCAAGTACAAGGTTAAGTTACGCGTGCTGTCCAGCCTCGGCGATCCCGGTGAGGACGAGGGCTCCGGCACGCTGATCACATTCGAGGAGGGCAACCCCATGGAACAAGCTATCATCTCCGGCATCGCCTTCAACCGCGACGAAGCCAAGCTCACCGTGCTCGGCGTACCGGACCGCCCGGGCATCGCCTACCAGATCCTGGGGCCGATCGCCGAGGCCAATATCGATGTCGACATGATCATCCAGAATGTCGGCCACGACGGCACCACCGATTTTTCCTTTACCGTCAATCGCGGCGATTACGCCAGGGCGCTGGCCATCCTCGAAGAGGTCAAGAGCCATATCAGCGCCCGTGCCATCACCGGCGACAACAAGATCTGCAAGGTCTCCGCGGTCGGCGTCGGCATGCGTTCGCACCCGGGTATCGCCAGCCGGATGTTCAGGACGCTGGCCGAAGAAGGCATCAACATCCAGATGATCTCGACTTCGGAGATCAAGGTGTCCGTGGTGGTCGACGAAAAATACCTCGAACTGGCCGTCCGCGTACTGCACAAGGCCTACGATCTGGACAAGGCTACAGTCTGAGCAGGAGGCACTATCGTTCGGCGCCGCAGGCGGTATCGTCCGGCGGTGAATTGACCAGGATTTGCAGAGCGGGTAACATCTGCGCCCTCAGGAGACGTGGCCGAGTGGTCGAAGGCACTCCCCTGCTAAGGGAGCATCCGGGCAAAACCTGGATCCAGGGTTCGAATCCCTGCGTCTCCGCCAAGAATATTGGCGAAACTTGCTGTAAGCAATAACGGATACCCCGCCTAACCCCAGTGTTGGCGGGGTTTTTCGTTTTTACCTCCTGACCTCGACCTCAACGCCAACGTCATTTCTGGCGGTTTTTGGCGTCTTACGGGCCATTTCTCTCAAAACCTCCTGACCTCGGGGTTTTTAGTACAGAATTTTGAAACGCCCTACTGGTGCGGGTTTCCGGGCGGTCGGGCCCGAGTTTGTGTTGGCGTATGTTCTGGGTCAGCGGAGATTCGAATCCAAAGCATTTTCGTCTCATCTAGGCTCATCTTGTGAGCCTAGAGGATGATTAACTTCTGTAAGCAGGGATTTTCAAAAGGCGAGGATATAAACAGATGGTACTCGTACCCTACAGTTAGTTGTGCCCTTGAGCACCGTCTGGGAGAATGACCATTGAATGCGGCTGGTTTTTTACCACATCTTCAAAACAACCATAACTTGGCCAACGCTGAATTCTTCTTACATAGTGCCCAAAATGCTGTTAACAATATCGACCGAGAATTGCGGCGACTCAGCAAAGTGTGACAAACCCCGCCGCGCCTGTTCCGGTGGGCGCGGCTTGTATCCTGGCTATTTCCGGGCTTTTCTTCCTTGCCTAAGTGTATTTTATGAATTACACTTACTCCATGTATTCAGTCGAGCAATCGAGAACCTTCAAGGCGTGGCTTAACGACCTTCGAGACGCCAAGGCGCGTGTGCGCATTACCGCCAGGATCGTCATGGCGAAGGAAGGCAATCTCGGCGATTGCGAGCCTGTAGGCGACGGAGTACATGAAATGCGGGTGCATGTCGGGCCAGGCTATCGGCTCTATTTCACTCAACGAGGGCAGCGGGTCATCTTCCTACTGATGGGCGGCGACAAATCGACACAGAGCCGCGACATCAAGCGGGCGAAGGCGATGGCTGAAGAAATCGACAAGGAGTAAGCCATGGAAAAGCGCGAGACATTCACCCCCTTCGATGCGGCGGAGTACCTGAAAACTGATGAAGACATGGCGCTTTACTTTGATGCCATCATCGAAGAGAGCAACGGCGATCCGCGCATGATTGCCGTGGCACTGGGCGACATCGCCCGCGCCAAGGGCATGACGCAGATTGCAAAGGCGACAGGCCTGGCACGGGAAAACCTCTACAAGGCGCTATCGGCGGATGGAAACCCGGAGTTCTCCACGGTGATGAAGGTTATTGCCGCCTTGGGGCTCAAGCTCCATGCCACCGCAGCGGAGCCAGCGAAGCCGCGCAAAGCAGCGCGCAAGCGGCCGGCCCGGGAACTGACGGCAGCCTGATCGAGGAAGCGGACTCCTCATAGGCGCCGGTACTGGCGGCAGAATGAATATTGGTCCAAGTATTGGCCGTCACTTATCGCCAAAGCCTCGAAATGTTCGAACGCTTGCCCTGGCTTCAATGCTGGGTGCCGTGACTTGAACTCGCGCATGATCGGCGTCATGGGGTTCCGGTCCGTGCTACCAGCCTTGCCCTGTTGAAGCGATCTGACCACTTCAAACCCCGCCGACCAGAATAACGACCAGTCCTGGCGGCGTACTGCATCATCGGCAAGATCACAAGCACCGGCATGTGAGCGACAAAGGCGTGCCCTACGAGTTTCGGGATGCACAGCAACTTCTGATCGACTTCTTCAAAGAGGTCGACCGGGTTCTGAACGAGGTGAGACAGAAATGAAAGCCATTGTGATCGGCATCATGCCGCAAGACAAGATTCGGGAGCGGGTCTTGTCGATTGCTCGCGGCGAGCACAAGCCCAAGTCAGGCGAACCGAAAATCTGGTTCAACTCGATGCGCTCGCTCGCCGAAGTGTTGAGCGATGAGAATCGTGCATTGCTTCGGGTGATCAAGGAGACGAATCCGCAGTCCATCACGTCCCTGGCTGAGACGACCGGGCGCAAGCCGGGCAACCTCTCGCGGACGCTTAAGACCATGTCCAACTACGGCATTGTCGAGATGAAGCGCGAGCGCAACCATGTACGCCCCGTCGCGAAGGCGACCGAGTTTAGGATCGTCGCTTGAGGACTCTGATATTGAGCATTTCCAACAGGAATGGATCGAAATCGTGAAATCAGCAGGAGGCCGAAAGTCATGACCAAAGTAGTTATTCGTACCGATGATGTCGACGTTTCTTCGCGCGGGCGAAAGACGCCGCTCGTCGTGCCGGTCGTGGCCAACTCTTCGACAGCAAGATCATGCTGGCCTTCGAGGACCCGCAGCGGATGTTTACCGTCCTGTCGGAAGCACGTCGTCGCCTCATGCTCGAGGTCATGCACGAACCGAAGACGATCAACGAACTGACCCGCTGCCTGCATCGCAACCGATCGGCCATCACAAAGGATATCGGTCTGCTGGAAAAGGTCGGGTTGGTTGTCTCGCAACGTTTAGCTAATCCCGGACATGGTATCCAAAAAGTCGTGCGCTCGATCGTGGACCTCTACGAGCAGGAAGTGAAAGTCTTCCGGGTGGGAGATAGGGAGCGGTGATGCTGCCCAGGCGTTCAGAACCCCTGAAACAGCAAATCCAATGCCGCCGTGACCTCGTTGCGTTGGCTCTCAAGGCTCTGCACCGCCGTCTTGAGCACCTGGACCGGAACGGCCGCCATGAACTGGGTCGCCATCGAAAACGGCGTACCTTCGAGGTCGAAAATCGGGTTGAGCGTTCTGGCCGGTGTCGGCGCAATCTCAAGTGGCAAGAGTGGCACCACCACACGGGTATTCAAGTGGCTTAGCAGATTGGCTTGAACATCGAGCAGATAGCCGTCCCCATCTGGATTCTTATACACACCGAAACGCGCCATCAGAAGCTCCGGTAACGGGCGAGGGGAAGACCATTGTTCTCCACGTAGGCATTGGAACTTTCCAATGCCAGATGATTGGCCTCCAACCAAAGCGCTGCGTGTTTCTCGGCTACAGCGTTGGCTACGCCGGCTTCAGCCGCTTGAGAAATATTGATCCGCAAAGACTTGGCTTCGGCAAGGAGTGCTGCACCAAGCGATACGTTAGTGGCTTTGCGAAGGACGCCTGGCGATGAAGATGAAGTGGGGGGCATGTGCAACTCCAAAGAAACAAACATGAATATGTTGCCATTTATGCGCATAATTTACAACAAATAAGACTTTCGTAGCAAACCAAACCCGCCTCTGAGCGGGATTTCAATTCAGAAGGAGTCAATCGTATGAGCTCGACCGCAATCTCCGCGCAGGGCACCACCCTGCAGATCGGCTCCGATAGGCGCGGCTTGTGTCCTCGATGCTTCCGGGCCTCTCTTCCTTGCCTTGCTGTGAATCATGGCTTACACTTCCCCCATGTTCGAAGTTATCAAAAGCGAGACTTACTCTCGCTGGATCTCAAAGCTGAAGGACCAGCAGGCCGTTGCCAGGATCAATGCCAGGATTCGGCGCCTGTCTGGCAGCGGCCACTTCGGCGATGTAAAGCCAGTGCGAGAAGGTGTCAGCGAAATGCGTATCGACTACGGCCCTGGCTACAGACGCTACTTCATGCAGCGTGGCGCGGTGCTGGTCGTGTTGCTGGCCGGCGGCAACAAGAGTACGCAGGACGTGGACATCAAGCGCGCAATCGAAGTAGCAAAAGAATGGAGGGATTGAGCATGGCCGAGAAATTCACCCGCTGGGATGCAGTTGATTACCTCAAGACCGATGAAGACATGGCGCTTTACCTGGATGCCTGCCTGGACGAAGACCCTGGAGATGGGAGTCTGGTTCGCGCCGCGATCAACGACGTAGCCCGTGCCAAGGGCATGACCCAGCTTGCCAGGGACACTGGCCTTACCCGCGAGGGGCTTTACAAAGCCCTGTCTGCATCCGGAAATCCAGAGTTCTCCACGATGTTGAAAGTTATGCGGGCGCTGGGAATGGCGCTGCATGTCGCGACAGCGGAGCCAGCGAAGCCGCGCAAAGCAACGCGCAAGCGGCCGGCCCGGGAATTGGCTGAGGCCTGACCGAGACCGCGGGCGCCTTGTAAGCGCCGCCACTTCCCGCTTTTCCTCCATCAGATTGGCAGCGAATGGTCTGAGTGCCAGTGCCAGCGCCGCAACATCTTCCGGTGGGTTGCCGAACAGGCGCCAGGCAATAGCCGCCAGGATGTCGCCGACTTGCAATAGCGACCATGAAACATGTGCCTTAGATCCTGATTCGCTAATGGCCTTTATCGGGCCTCTGGGCGATTTTCCATCGCCGCCCTTACTCCTGCCCTATCCGGTCATGCGTTTGCTTCAGGATCGCCGCCATAGTGATTGGGGCGTCCATGTCAATTCACCTTCGCGCCATGAACATCGCGGCAAATTGCAGAGTGCGCGCCAAGCGAAGTCATACCTGACCGGTGGGGCGAGCATCATATAGTGGCCCCCGTTTTCAAGACAGTGGTTTAAGCTGTCCGCTGTCATGAGGAACGAGAAGATATGAAGGAAGCTAAGCATCGGCAGGTTCACTCGCCTGAGTTCAAGGCGAAGGTCGGCCTGGAGGCATTGAGGGGG
>CAILCO010000029.1 GCA_903832735.1 uncultured Sterolibacterium sp. | reverse complement strand
GTCGGGTATCGAAATATTGAAAAAGTAGCGCAGCAACACCGAGAAGAAAATGTCGGCGGCGACGATGCCGACGAAAACCGCCGCGACCATCTCGATGGAGTCGATCAGGCGGTCCATGTAGTAGCTGCTGCGCTTCATGCTTGGTCGCTGGCCGACTCCATACGTACCAGTTCAATGAATCAGAAGTTGGCCTTGTACTTGACGATCGTCTGTTTCAACGACTTCATGATGGCATCTGGGTTGTCGCCCTGCTTCCTGACGCTGTCGGCCCATTGCTTCTCAAGCGGCTCTGCGGCCTTTTTCCACGCAGCCAATTGATCGGGCGTCAGCTTGTACACCTCGTGGCCCACCAGGGGGCGCAATTTTTCGTGTCCGGCGAACTCGAAATCGGCCCAGGGACTTGCGAGTTTCTCCGCCCACTCGGAGGTGCAGTGCTCGTCGATCACCTTCTTCTGTGCCGCCGACATCGCTTCGTACTTGCCCTTGTTCATGACCCAGACGAAGTTGGTGACATAGAGAGGCGCGTCCATGTGGTACTTCACCACCTTGTCGATACCGAACAGGAAGATCGAACCCCACGGAAAGGTACCCGCGTCGGCCACGCCGCGCTCGAGCATGTCGCGCGACTCTCCGGCAGACCCTTGCACGTTGTTGCCGCCGAGCAAGGTGACGAAGTGGGCGATGGTGCCATTCGCAGGACGGATTTTCAGTCCCTTGACGTCGCTCGGAACGGTGATCATCTTCTTGCTGTGAAAAGTACCAGGGTCATGGACGAAGGCGAGACAGAAATGTACGTCCTTCATTTCCTTCGCCGCATATTGCCGGTACCAGGCATCCAAGGCTGCCGAGCCGCTCTTGCCGTTGGCGAAAAGGAAAGGCAGTTCGCCGGCCGCCATCACCGGAAAACGGCCGGGCGTATAGCCGGGATTGACAAATGCGATGTCGGCTATGCCGTCGCGCACCATATCGTAGTGGTCGAAGGCCTTGCCCAGTTGCTCCGACGTAAACAGCGTCGAGGAGATCGACCCTTTCGAACCCTTCTTGACGTCGTCCGCCCAGGCTTGTATCGAAGGGTTGAGCGGATGCGCAAGTGGCACCCAGCTCGAAAGTTTCAGATCGACTTGTTTGTCCTGGGCCGCCGCAGCGAAAGAAAGCGATGCCGCGATTGCAAATGCCGCCGATTTCAGCCAGACCGATTTCTTGATCATTGTCTTCTCCTTGTCCCTGTGATGTGACGATGTCCGCCACGATTATTGGACATAGCCTTTGGGGTCGCATTATTTTGCCCCAATTGCGCTTAGTATCCAGACTTAAGCAATGCACGTATATTGTTTTTTTTACAAAAAGCCATAACAATTTAGCATGACTATCAATCTGCGGCAGCTCGCTGCATTTCTGGCCGTGGTTAACGCCGGCAGTCTGGGGCGCGCCGCGGCGGCGCTCAACACTACGCAACCGGCGCTGAGCCGCACCATCAAGGCGATGGAGGCAGCGCTTGGCGTGCCGTTGTTCGAGCGCCATTCCACCGGAATGATCCTGACTGCCTATGCCCAGGCCTTGCAGCCGCATGCCGAATTGCTCCTGGCGGAGTCGAGGAATGCGGTGGAAGAGATCGACGCCTTGCGCGGCCTGAGCAAGGGCACCGTAAGGGTGGGTGCAGTAGGAAGTGTCGTGAGCCATACACTGCCTTTAGCCATCGACCGCGTTCTGAAGCGTTGGCCCGGGTTGCACGTCAGCATCATTGAAGGCGTCGAAGACTCACTGGAAAAGGCATTGCTGAAGCGGGAAATTGACCTTGCAATAGCCGTTTCCCTAAGGGAGACAGAAGAGATCAGTTTGATCGCCGAAAGCGGCTGGCACGACATTAGCAGCATCGTTGCATCGACCAATCATCCATTGCGGCAGAAGCCGAAGCTCGGCATGCGCGATCTACAGCAGCAACGATGGGTGATGCCGCCCAGCAACACCATGCCACGCAGCGAAATGCAGCAAATGTTTCTTTCCAAAGGTATTGAGCCTCCGGAAGTCGTCGTAGAAACGAGATCCATCAATGCCATCAAGGCACTGGTGGCCAATGCCGATTTCCTCAGCTATATTCCTCTCCCGCTGTACCACATGGAACGGCGGGCGAAGGTCATTGATGCCCTGCCTGTGCCCGGTGGCATGACGAAGCGGCACTTTTCCATTTTTCGCCGCCGTGACGGATTGCTTCCACTCCCCGCTCTTAAGCTTTTGGAAGAACTTCGCCGTGTCGTGAAACAATCTCATGCTTAGTTCTACGTTTTCAGATTGAATCTCAACATTAACCGATGTCATATCGCCACATGAGCCTCAACTAATCCATCGTCGAAGATGCCGCTCTCGAATGGTTCTGGGAGTTGGGCTATGCGTTTCGTTGATGCTAGGGGTATAGTGGCCCCCGTTTTCAAGACAGTGGTTTAAGCTGTCCGCTGTCATGAGGAACGAGAAGATATGAAGGAAGCTAAGCATCGGCAGGTTCACTCGCCTGAGTTCAAGGCGAAGGTCGGCCTGGAGGCATTGAGGGGG
>CAILCO010000028.1 GCA_903832735.1 uncultured Sterolibacterium sp. | reverse complement strand
TCGGCGATATCGGCGCCGAGTTCCGGCGGGGTCTGCTCCAGCGCCGATTTCACCGCGCTGACGATCTGGTTCAAGGGATCGGTCAGCGCCTCGAGAATCTCGTTGGAGGAAATAGTGAAACTGCGCGGGATGCCCTCGGCCAGGTTGCGGCCCTTGACTTCCATCTCCCTGACTTCGGAGCCCGGGAACGCGGAGCCGATGCCCTTCTTGATCGTCTCGGCCGTGGCTTCGCCGATCAGCATGCCGTAGTTGCGGCGGATATAGTTGATGATCGCCTCGTCGAACTTGTCGCCGCCGACGCGCACCGAACCGGAATAGACCATGCCGCCGAGCGAGATCACGCCCACCTCGGTGGTGCCGCCGCCGATATCCAGTACCATCGAGCCGGTCGGTTCCGAGACCGGCATGCCGGCGCCGATCGCCGCCGCGATCGGCTCCTCGATCAGATACACCTGGCTTGCCCCGGCGCCCAGCGCCGATTCCCTGATCGCGCGGCGCTCCACCTGGGTGGAACCGCAGGGCACGCAGATGATGATGCGCGGACTGGGCTGGAGCAGGCGCGAATCATGGACCCGCTTGATGAACTGCTTCAACATCTGTTCGGTGACGGTGAAGTCGGCGATGACGCCGTCCTTCATCGGCCTGATCGCCGTGATGTTGCCCGGGGTCTTGCCGAGCATCTGTTTGGCGGCCATGCCGACCGCCTGAATGGTCTTCTTGGCGTTCGGGCCGCCCTCGGTGCGGATCGCCACGACCGAAGGTTCGTTCAGGACGATGCCCTTGCCGCGCACATAGATCAGTGTGTTGGCGGTGCCCAGATCGATGGCCAGGTCGTTTGAAAAGTAGGAACGAAGAAAATTGAACATCGAAAGCTTCCGAAAAAATTGCCCACAGTAGGATGGAGCCCAGGCTGCGCAGGGAAAACGTCGCGTTATGATAACCTATCGAGCTTTACAACACAGCCTTCCGAGTCCCGGCATGCCCCTGAACCTAGACCAGGTAGAACGCCTCGCGCGCCTTTCCCGCATCGAAATTTCCGCCGCGGACAGCGGCGAGACCCGCGATCAACTGAACGGCGTCTTCGCCCTGATCGAGCAATTGCAGGCGGCGGACACTCGCGGCATCCTGCCGATGGCCCACGCCGTCGAACTCGCCCAGCGCCTGCGCGAGGATATCGTCACCGAGAGCGACCGACGCGAGGCCTACCAGGCCGTCGCGCCCGAGATCGAGAACGGGCTGTATCTGGTGCCCAAGGTGATGGAATGATTAACCGCTCGCTGAAGGAGTTGGGCGCGGCGCTGGCCGAAAAGCGCATCTCCAGCGTCGAACTGGCGACGCTGTTCGTCGAACGCATAGAACGCCTAAATCCGACGTTAAACGCCTTTATCACCGTCGATAAGGGGAAGACCCTGGCCATGGCACGGGAAGCCGACCAGCGCCTTGCCAGTGGCCTTGCCGGACCACTCACGGGCATCCCCCTGGCGCACAAGGACATCTTCTGCACCGAGGGCTGGCTCACCACCTGCGGCTCGAAAATGCTCTCGAACTTCGTCAGCCCCTACGACGCCCATGTGGTGTCGCGGATGAAGCTTGCGGGCCTGGTGACGCTGGGCAAGACCAACATGGACGAGTTCGCCATGGGCTCATCGAACGAGACCTCGTTCTATGGTCCGGTGAAGAATCCCTGGGACACCGCCCGGGTACCTGGCGGCTCCTCGGGAGGGGCCGCGGCCGCCATCGCGGCACGCCTGGCTCCCGCTGCCACCGGCACCGATACCGGTGGCTCGATCCGCCAGCCGGCGGCATTGTGCGGCCTGACCGGCCTCAAACCAACCTATGGCGTGGTGTCGCGCTATGGCATGATCGCCTTCGCCTCCTCGCTCGACCAGGGCGGACCGATGGCCAAATCGGCCGAAGATTGCGCCTACCTGCTCTCCGCCATGGCCGGCTTCGATCCACGCGACTCGACCTCGCTCGACCGTCCTAACGAGGACTACGGCCGCGACTTGGAAAAGCCCCTGGCAGGCCTCACGATAGGCCTGCCCAGAGAATTCTTCGGCACAGGCATGGCCGCTGACGTGCGCAGCGCGGTGGATGCGGCGCTGGCGGAATACCGCAAACAGGGCGCCGTGACGGTCGAGGTCAGCCTGCCCAACTCCGGGCTGTCGGTGCCTGCCTACTACGTCATCGCGCCGGCCGAAGCCAGCTCCAACCTCTCGCGCTTCGATGGCGTGCGCTACGGCTATCGCGCCCCCGAGTACGCGGACCTGTCCGACATGTACTGCAAGACCCGCGCCCAGGGCTTCGGTGCCGAGGTCAAGCGGCGGATCCTGATCGGCACTTACGTCCTCTCCCACGGCTATTACGATGCTTATTACCTGCAGGCGCAGAAGATCCGCCGCCTGATCGCCAACGATTTCGTCGAGGCGTTCCGGCACTGCGACATCATCATGGGCCCGACCGCGCCGAGTACCGCCTTCGCGGTCGGCGCCAAGAGCGATGACCCGGTGGCGATGTATCTCTCCGACATCTACACCATCGCGGTCAATCTCGCCGGCCTGCCCGGGATGTCCATCCCCTGCGGCTTCGGCGAAGGCAACCTGCCGGTCGGCCTGCAGTTGATCGGCAACTATTTCGAGGAGGCGCGGATGCTCAATGTCGCGCATCGCTACCAGCTGGCCACCAACTGGCACAAGCGCATGCCGGAGAACCTGTGATGGAATGGGAAGTCGTAATCGGCCTGGAGACGCACGCGCAACTCCAGACAAAATCGAAAATTTTCTCCGGCAGCAGCACCGCCTTCGGCGCGGCGCCCAATGTCCAGGCAAATGCCGTCGATATCGCCCTGCCCGGCGTGCTGCCGGTGTTGAACCGCGCGGCGGTCGAATGCGCGATCCGGCTTGGCCTGGCGGTAGGAGGAAGGATCGCAGCCCGCTCGATTTTCGCCCGGAAGAATTATTTTTATCCCGATCTGCCCAAGGGCTACCAGATCAGCCAGTACGAGATTCCCGTCATTTCCGGCGGCTCGCTGGCAATCATCGTCGGCCAGGGTGAGCAAGGCTACGAGAAGACCGTCCAGCTCACCCGCGCTCACCTCGAGGAAGACGCCGGCAAGTCCCTGCACGAGGACTTCCATGGCAAATCGGGCATCGATCTCAATCGCGCCGGCACGCCGCTGCTGGAAATCGTCACCGAGCCGGACATGCGCTCCTCCGCCGAGGCGGTGGCCTATGCCAAGGCTTTGCACGCTTTGGTGCAATGGATCGGCATCTGCGACGGCAACATGCAGGAGGGCTCCTTCCGCTGCGACGCCAACGTCTCGGTGCGTCCGAAGGGCTCTGAAAAACTCGGCACCCGTCGCGAGATCAAGAACCTGAATTCGTTTCGCTTCATGCAACAGGCGATCGACTACGAAGTGCACTGGCAAATTGCGACGCTCGAGGACGGCGGCCGGATCGAACAGGCCACGGTGCTGTTCGATCCGGCCACGGGCGAGACCCGGGCCATGCGCAGCAAGGAAGATGCGCAGGACTACCGCTATTTCCCCGACCCGGACCTGCTGCCGCTGGAAATCATTCCGGAGTGGATCGCCAGGGTGAAGGCCGGGATGCCCGAATTGCCGGCGGAAATGAAGTTGCGCTTCGCGCCCGACTACGGACTCTCCGCCTACGACGCCGCCATGCTCACCGTAAGCCGCGAGACGGCAGCCTACTTCGAGGATTGCGTCGCCGCGGCGGGCAGGGAAAATGCCAAGCTCTGCGCCAACTGGCTGATGGGCGAACTGGCCGCTAGGCTCAACAAGGAAGGCGGGGAGATCGCCGCCGCGCCGATTTCACCGCTGCAGCTCGCTGCGCTGGTCAGGCGCATCGCCGACGGCACGATCTCCAACAAGATCGGCAGGGAAGTGTTCGACGCCCTCTGGAACGGCGATGCCCAGGATGTCGACGAGCTCATCTCGGCGCGCGGCCTGAAGCAGATCACCGACGGCGGCGCCATCGAAGCCCTGATAGCCGAAGTGCTGGCGGCCAATCCGAAATCGGTCGAGGAATTCCGCGCCGGCAAGGAGAAAGCCTTCAATGCCCTGGTCGGTCAGCTGATGAAGGCAACCAAGGGCAAGGCAAATCCTCAGCAAGTGAATGAGTTGCTGCGCCGAAAACTCTCGGGCTGAAGCCCGACCTACCGGTCACCTATCCGCTCACCGGTGCCTCAACTCCAGGTAGCGTTTCTTGTCTTCCGCAAATCTGGCTCGGACGGCTTCCATTTCCTTCAGCTTCGCAGCCGCCACCGCCTGCTGTGAGATCAACTCCAAGTCGTTGTTCTTGATGTCGCTGGACAATTCCGGCGGCATCGGCTTTCTCTTGTAGAATTCGGCCTCGTTGTTCAGATGCTGCTTGCGCTGAAGCGCCTCTTGGTAACGTCCCAGCGCCAGTTTGCGGACGGCCTCAAGATCCGTCAGTGTCCGGTCACGCATCACGTCGATGTCCGCCTCGCTGGCGTAGGTGTCGAGCAGTGCCTGGTTCTTCCGCTTCTCCTCCAGGGCAATCCGCTCTTCCTCCATCTTGTGCCTTGCCTGCGCCTCGCGTAGCGCTCGCTGTTCCGCAGTCAGCGGCGCCTCGACCTGACGCAGGGTAATGCCGCTCTCGCTCACCTCGCGGTAGGCGCGGCCGTAACATTGCGGCGGCAACTGGTCGCCGCAAGCCTGGCTGCCTTTTTCATCGGCGCAGCAGTAGGTTTTCGCCGCCGCAGCCGGCAGCGCAAGACAGAGCAATGGCAGTATCCAGCAGGCACGCATGTCAGTCCTTGCCAACCCCGTATCGGCTCCGATACGCGCTGACGGCGACGAGGCTGCGTTCCAGTTCCGGATTTCCTGCCAGGTAAGCGATCAGGTCGTCGAGGCTGGCGACACTGACGACCGGAATAGCGTAAGCCTGTTCCACTTCCTGCACCGCCGAAAGCTCGCCGCTGCCCCGCTCCATGCGGTCCAGCGCGATGACCACGCCAGCCGGCGTGGCGCCCTGCGCCCTGATCAGTTCGACCGATTCGCGCACCGAAGTACCTGCCGAGATGACGTCGTCGATGATCAGAACCCGCCCCGCCAGCGGCGCACCAATCAGCACGCCGCCCTCGCCGTGGTCCTTGGCTTCCTTGCGGTTGAAGCAAAATGGCAGGTTGCGGCCCTGCCTGGCCAGCGCAATGGCGGTACCGGCGGCCAGTGGAATGCCCTTGTAGGCCGGACCGAACAAGGTGTCGAAGGGAACGCCCGAAGCAATTATGGCATTAGCATAGAAGTCACAGAGTCTCGCCAGCGCGGCGCCGTCGTTGAACGAACCGGCATTGAAAAAATAGGGCGACTGCCTGCCCGCCTTGGTCGTAAACTCGCCGAAGCGCAATACGTTTCGTTCGCAGGCAAATGCGATGAAATCCCGGCTAAAATCCACGGCCACTTCCCCTGCTGGAAAACCGTCTATGCTACGCATCATTTCGCTGAACCTCAACGGCATACGCTCGGCCGCCGCAAAAGGCGTATTCCCCTGGCTGCAGGAACAGCACGCCGATATCGTCTGCCTGCAGGAGCTGAAGGCCCAGCACGGCGACCTTTCCGATGTCATGAAACAGCCCGCGGGTTACACGGGCTGGTTCCACTGCGCCGAGAAGAAGGGCTACAGCGGCGTCGGCCTCTATGCCCGGCGAGCGCCCGATCGCATCATCGAGGGCCTGGGCATCGCCGAGATCGATGCCGAGGGTCGCTTTCTCCAGGCCGACTTCGGCGCTCTCTCGGTGATCTCGCTGTACCTGCCTTCGGGGTCTTCCTCGGACGAACGGCAGCGGGCCAAGTTCGAGTTCATGACCGCGTTCTGGCCCAGACTCGCAGCATTGCGCGATAGCGGCCGGGAAGTCGTACTCTGCGGCGATTGGAATATCGCCCACCAGAATATCGACCTGAAGAACTGGCGCAGCAATCAGAAAAACTCCGGCTTCCTCCCAGAGGAAAGAAGCTGGCTGACGCAGGTGTTCGATGAGCAAGGCTGGGTCGACGTCTATCGCCGCCTCTACCCCGAGGTAGCCGGCGACGCCTATACCTGGTGGTCGAACCGTGGCCAGGCCTGGGCCAAAAACGTCGGATGGCGGATCGACTACCAGATTGCGACGCCGGGCATCGCGGCTAGCGCAAAACAGGCGGCAGTCTACAAAGCCCAGAGATTCAGCGACCACGCCCCGCTGACCATCGATTACGACTGGCCGGCGTGAATTCACTGCCGGAGAATAGCTTCGACTCCTTGCGAATTGCGAGCGGTAGCAAACGGCGTAGATGCCGGGTACGAAATATCGGCCGCGGACAAAGACGTCCGCTTGGGAAGAGCTTTTACACCAATAGTTTTTTTAAAACACCTTCACGCCTCAGCAAGTCCTGCTTGCGCGCAAGGCCACCTGCATAGCCCGTCAGACTGCCGTTGGCGCCCAGAACGCGATGGCAAGGCACCACAATGCTCCATGGGTTGCGCCCCACCGCCGCGGCCACGGCGCGCACCGCTCGCGGCTTGTGCAGATGAGCGGCCAAGGCGCCGTAGCTGGTGGTGGCGCCCCACGGAATCGCCATCAAAGCCTCCCACACGCTGCGCTGAAACGGCGTGCCCCAAGCCGCCGCGCGCGGTGCGGTGAAGTGCCGGCATTGGCCACGGAAATACGCCCGCACCTCATCGGCCGACTGGTCCAACCAGCGCTGGGATTCCACCGCTTGCCAGTCGGATGCATCCGGGTGGTGGCGCTGCTCTTCAAACCACAAACCCGCCAGACCGGCATCGCTTGCAGCCAGCAGCATGCTGCCCAAAGGGGTGGCGATAGTTCTGCAAACGAGTTTCATGGGGAGCCTCCATGCCAGAGTCGAATGACGGCGTAGCTGCGCCAGGGTTGCCAGGCCATTGACAGTGTGCTGGCCGCGCGCGCGGGTTGCGGGCCATCGCGCACACCCAGGCGTCGCTGCACCACGATATCGCCGGCCGGGAACGCATCGGGCCAGCGCAAGGCGCGCATGGCAATGTATTGCGCGGTCCACTCGCCGATGCCGGGCAAGTCCATCAAGGCCTGCACCGTGGCTTGCACTTGCGGGCCAGGCTTCAAATCCAAACCGCCATGCAACACGGCGTGCGCCAATGCCTGAATGGCTTTTTGGCGTTGCCGCACGATGCCCATTTTCCCCAAGTCGTCAGGTGAGGCTTGCAGTAACCGGTCAGGTGTTGGAAACGCATGTGTGAGTTGTGGCCACGGCGTGACCAGCGGCTCGCCCAGGGCTTGCACCAAGCGCTGAGTGAGCGTGCGCGCTGCTGCCAGCGTGACCTGTTGGCCCAAAATCGCGCGCACCGCCAGCTCAAAACCATCCCAGGTCCCCGGCACACGCCAGCCGGCGCAATGCGCAAAGTCGCGGGCCAGGACGGCCTCGATGGCCAGCGGGTCGGCGTCCAGGTCCAGCGCCCAGCGCACCTGTTGCAAGACGGCGGGCAAGGCGGGCAGCAGGCTGTCGGAGATCTGCACATGAACCCGATGCTCCACGGCCTCAAACTGCATACGCACCCAACCTAGGTGACTGCGCGCGCCCACCGACATGCGCACAATGCGCACAAACTCACCCGTGCTGTCCTCGGCGAAGGTGCACAGCTCCAAGCCGGGAACGGCGCGCTGGCCCAGAAATTTCATTAGGGCAGCGTCGTCATAGGGCGGGCGGTAGGCCAGCTTCAAGCGCACGTCGCTGGCGGCCTGGCCCGCGCGTCGGCACGCCGAAGGCGTCAGGTGGTAATGGTTGGCAAAGGCGCTGTTGAAGCGGCGCTGGCTGGCAAAGCCGCTGAGCTGGGCAAGGTGGGCAATCGGCAAGGCGGTGTCGCAGAGCAGCTGCTTGGCCAGCAGCAAGCGACGCGTTTGGCGGTATTGCGAGGGTGTCACGCCCAGGTGCTGCGCCAGGATACGGCGCAAGTGACGCTCGCTCACACCCATTCGTGTGGCCAGGTCGGCCACGCGCAGCGACGCGCCGGCTAGGGCTTCGGCGCTGTCGAGCAGCTGCATGGCTTGCATCGCCAGTTTCTGGCTGGCGTCCTGCGTCGACCAGTGCGGCAGAGCCGCTGGGGCCAACTCTGGGCGGCAGCGCAGACACGGGCGAAAGCCCGCTCCTTCGGCGCGCGCGGCACTGGAAAAAAACAGGCAGTTTTTCGCTAGCGGCGTGCGCACCTTGCACACCGGGCGACAGTAAATGCCCGTGGTCTTGACCGCCGTGAAAAAGTGACCGTCAAAACGCGCGTCGCGCGACAGCAAGGCTTGGTAGCAGGCGGCGGGGTCGAGTGGGGCTCGGGCGGTAGTCATGTCTGCATGTTACTCAGACTCTGGGCGCGCAGTAGCCGTTTTCGGACATGTGCTTGGGGGCCGGCCAAGAGGCTGCCCGTTCAGATTTGAGGGGATGGCGCGGCCTCTTTTGTCGGTGCTGACCTTGCCCCGGTTGCCAAAGCGGTCTCGCAAGCCCTTGAAACTCTCGGGGCGCTTGCGCCGCTTGGGCTCGACCGCCATTTATTGGTCGACTATCTGCGCTACCGCAGCCAGCCTTTTGCCAGAAAAGCGTAGAGCACGCCGAGCGTCAGCACCAGCGCCCCGAAGGCAACCTGCCCGAGTGTGATCGGCCACGGGCTGTCGCTGAGATTCATGCCGAGCAGGCCACCCGCGACGGCCGGTATCAGGGCGAGCATGCTGACGAGCGCCAGCAGCCGCATGAAACGGTTGGTGTCGTGCGCCGCAATGTCAATGTGCAACTCGATCAGCGAGAGCACCGACTCGCGGACGTTGTCTACCGTCTCATAGAGATAATCCGCTTCTTGGGCGAGCCGCGCGACAGATTCGCGCTGATCCGGGCCGAGTCCGGGCAACAGGCGGCGACCGTCGGCAAGCATTTCGAGCAGGCCGCGTAACCGCCAGAGGTCCCCCTTGGCCGTCGATAGAATGTGTTTCAGGCGGACGGTCTGCCCGAAGAAGCTCTCCGGGCTCTCGCTCGCCGGCATCGCCTCAAGCTGGCGCACTGTGCGCTCCAGCCGGCCAGCGAGCTCCTCGTTGCGGGCGAGCACCAGGCGGATAATATGGAGCGCGCAGCGCGGTCCCCATGGCAGGGCCTCTGATTCTGCGGGCAGCTGCTGCAAATCAAGCGGATGCGGCGCGAGGGAGAGCATATCGTTTGCCGTGACCAGCAGTAGGATAGGGTCGCGGTGAATGGCATCGTCTGCCGAGGGAAGCGAAACGGTGAGCGCGGTCCAGCGTGCGCTGGATTCGATACGCGGATAGCTTGACTCGTGCAGCGCCGCCTCGATCATGACGTGTGGGACCCCGACCGCCGAGGCGATCTCCATGAGGCGATCCGGCGCGAGATTCGAGGCATGCAGCCACTCGCTCGTCGGCGCGGCGGCCCATTGCAGCAGTTCGCTCCAGTCGCCCTTGCGCGGCGCGGTCTCGCCAGACCGCAATCCCGTGACTTGCGGCTGGCCGCTGGGAGCCAGACGCGGCGGCGGAGCGACCGGCCGCTGCAGACCGTGGCCGACGCGCGGACCGAACAGCAGGATGCGAAACAGCCGGAGGATGCGCAGCGCCGGGGTCAGGCGCGCTGCTTCCGACACTGCAGGAAGCAACGACAGTAACGGCGCCACGATGACGACCGCGTCTAGCAAACGCCAAGGGCTGAGCGCGAACTTACGCCGTTCCGTTGACAAGACGAAATTGGCAACATATTCGAGCGAGAACAGTCCGATGATCACCCATTCGGCGACATCGAAGCCCTGCTCGACGCCGCGCGGCAAATCGAACAGGAAGGGGGCAAGCCCCAGGCTCAGCGCGGCGAGCGCGAGGAAGCCCATTACGGCTTCGTTAAGAACTCCCGAGAGACGAGTCAGCATGTTGGCATAATACCCCTGGCGAGGAGAACATCGACCCCGGTGAAGGTCGCCGCCAAGGCGGCCGAGATGCGGCGCGTTACCCGGAACGACGGCGCGATGAAGATATGCCGATGAATTCTCCGCGTCGCGCAAGCGCATAAGTGCTGTTTGACCGTGATGACAATCGCCCGGACGATGGCAACTGGCGCTGCGACCGAGTGATCCAATCAAGTGCTATGATCCGTGAATAATGCCGTGTCGGAAAATATCCGCCTGCGCCCGAGGTTGTGTAGAAACGCTCGGAACGATGGATGCAGATAATACCGACCGCATTAAATGCGCCAGGAGCGACTATTAGTACCTCGGCAATTCGAGGACCACTATCTCTGGTTTAACAGTTTTTCCACACGCTGGGCCGCAAGCTACCCCAATCGAGTACAGAATGGCACTAATATCCGGAGGCAGGTCAGGTGTGCACGGCCGCTTGATATTGCTGCTTTTGGCCGTGTTTGCAATATTGATCAGCTTGCTCGCTGGGGGCTTCGTCATCCAGCGTGAGGAGAGGATCCACGCCGCCTGGGATAATCTTCTCGGTCACACGAGATTGATCGCTGCCCGGCAACAGTCCATCGCCGCGCAAGCCGACGCCATCCTGAACGGACTTAGGCTGAGCCGGGAATTGCGGCCAGGCGCTTCCTCAGTAGCATGCGCGCAGTTGCTCGTGGAGCGAATCAAGCAGGAACCCAAGTTCATCCAGGCCGGACTAACGCTGCCCGATGGTGAGTTAGCGTGCGCTGCTGGGCCCCCCGGTGCCCCTGTTCGCATTGCCGACAGCCGATGGTTCCAGGCGGCCCTACAGTCCCGCGAGATGATCGTCAGCGAGGTAATCACTGGGCAAATCGTGGGCATGCCTGCCGTGGTTTTCTCCAAGGCCATGCGCGACCAGTCTGGGCGCGTGAGTGGAGTGCTTTATCTAGCGCTCGACTTGGGCTGGCTGGACCGCGAACTGGCGACCATCGAGCTGCCGGAAGGTGCCCGGCTAGTGGTGGTAGACGGCAATGGCGTCGTCGCAGTGCGTCACCCCGATCCCGAGGGATGGGTCGGCAAGAAAGCCGAACACTTGCCGCTAGTGCAGCGCATTCTGGCCGCAGGCGGCGAAGGCACGGCGGACGAAATAGGCCTGGATGGGGTGCGCAGGCTTTTCGCCTACGCGCCGTTGTTGCAAACGGTGTCCGGCCCGATGTACCTGTGGCTGGCCGTGCCGAAAGCGGTGATCGAGGCCCCCGGGCGCCGCGAAGCAATAATCGGCCTCGGCGGCATGCTGGCGGTGCTCATCAGCACGCTCGGGTTGGTAATCTGGGGCAGCAACCGGCTGGTGCTGCGGCCCCTGATGATCCTGTCGCGGGTAGCGACGCGCATCGGGACTGGCGATCGCGGCGCTCGTACCGGATTGCCGCATAGCGACGACGAGTTCGGACTGCTCGCCAAGGCGCTTGATGAAACGGCCGACGCAGTCGAGGACAGGGAGCGCAGGCTGGCGCGCGCCAACCGGGCGCTCCGGGTTCTCTCCGCCGGCAACCGGGCGCTGCTGCACGCGACGGGCGAGCAGGAACTCCTCGAGGACATGTGCCGGGCCATCGTCGAGGCTGGCGGCTACCGCATCGCCTGGTTGGGTTATGCCGAGCATGACCTGGAGAAGAGCGTACGCCCAGTCGCCGCATGGGGCACCGAAACCGACTTCCTGAATGGCCTCAAGGTCTCTTGGAGCGAAACCGAGTCCGGCCGCGGGCCGACCGGCACCGCGATACGGCGCGGCATCCCAGTCACGTCGAATGACATCATTGCCGACCAGGATTACGCCCCCTGGCGGGAGCGTGCGCAACGCTACGGCTACGCCTCATCGGTGGCCTTGCCGCTTCGAGTCAACGGCGCTGTCATTGGTGCGCTCAACATCTACGCTGCGGAGCCGGACGCCTTCGACGACGACGTGGTCGAACTTCTCAGCGAGGCGGCCGACGATCTGGCCTTTGGCGTAGTCACCCTGCGGACACGGGCCGAGCGCGACCACATGGGTTACGAGCACGAACATCACACGGCGATTTTGCAGAAAAGCCTGGAGCAATCCATCCGCGCTATCGCTGACACCGTCGAGGCGCGCGACCCCTACACAGCGGGCCATCAGCGACGTGTCGGCGAGCTGGCGGTGGCTATCGCGCGGGAGATGGGCTTGCCGGAGGATAAAATCCACGGTATCCGCCTTGCCGCCTCCGTCCACGATCTTGGCAAGATTCACGTTCCCGCAGAAATCCTAACCAAGCCCGGGAAGCTTAGCGACATCGAGTTCATGCTCATCAAGACGCACCCGCAGGCCGGCTATGACATTCTGAAGGACGTGGATTTCCCCTGGCCCATCGCCGATATCGTCCGCCAACATCACGAGAAGCTAGATGGCTCGGGCTACCCTCAAGGGCTGAAGGACGGGCAGATCCTGCTCGAATCACGAATTATGACAGTGGCGGACGTGATTGAAACGATGTCCACCCATCGGCCGTATCGTCCATCCCTGGGCATAGAGGCTGCCCTCAAGGAGATCGAGCACGGCCGCGGTAGCACCTATGATCCAGTGGTCAGCGATGCCTGTTTCAAACTGTTCCGTGAGGGAAGGTTCGCGTTTCAGGCTTGAAGCTCTGCACGAGGACTTGCCCTGCGGCAATCGGATCATAACAACGTAGAACATCTCGGCGCGCAACAGCGCCTTACAGGGTTCCTGAGCAAGGCAAACATTGGCGATCGGTTGAGATCACCGCAATGCTCTCTTGCATCTAACTCCAGATTGGATGGAGCACGGATAGACCAGACTCGATGAAGACGGCAGTGGATCTAGCGTAAGCGTCAACGATACCGCCGTGTTGACGCTTACAACCATTCCACTTACAACTGTTCCAGCATGTCTTCGGCAGTTCCGATGACATACTGCGACATGTCCCTCGCCTTGGGATTGCGCGGATCACTCCAGTCGTAGAATCCTTTACCACTGCTCGCGCCGTACTCTCCGTTCTTGACCATGCGCATCAGCGTCAGGGGAGGA
>CAILCO010000027.1 GCA_903832735.1 uncultured Sterolibacterium sp. | reverse complement strand
GCCGATGACGTGCCACTGCAGGATGAAGGCGGTGTCGGCAAACGCCATACCGCACATGTCCATGGCAATCGGCGTTGCGGTCATCAATAGATTCATCACACCGTAGCTGCAGGCGGCGGCAAGAATGGCCACCACGAACGCGGGTTGGCGCGCGATCTCGGTAATGGGCCGCCCGACGGCCTTCTGCTCGATGACTGATAGAGGCGGGATCTTCAGGCGGCTGGCCATGAGCACTGAGAGTGCTGCAAACAGCGCCAGTGCGAAGTAGCTTGCCAGATAGGTCGGCTCCAGCAGGGTGCGCGTTTGCTTACCGACCTCAGGCCCGATGATGCCTCCCAGAATGCCGCCGGCTAAGGTCAGCGAGATCGCCCTGCTCTTCCATTCGACCGGCGCGGCATCGGCTGAAGCGAAGCGAAATTGCTGGCCGAAGGCGTTGTAGACGCCCGCACAGATCGTGCCCAGACAGAGTAGCCAGAAGCTTCCCTGATGCACGGCGATTGCGGAGATCAAGGCTCCCAGCATGCCGAGCGTGCCACCGAGCATGAAGCCGGCACGGCGGCCATAGCGCTTCATGAAGAACGCCGCCGGCAGCGTCGCCAGCGCGCCGCCCAAGACGTAAGTGGTAATTGGCAGCGTGGCCAGGCGCCTATCGGGTGAGAGTTGCAGTCCCAGCAGACCATTGATGGACACCAGCATGATGCCATTGGTCAGCAGCAGGGCCTGACCGATGGCTAGCAGCGCAACGCTCTTCTTGTAAGAGATCATTTTCTTTCGAGGTTCGCCGATGACGTTGCCGACGAGAAAGATATTATCATCGCCAGCGCAAGGGTGACCCTACCTTGACGCGTCTCATAATCCAGGCGAAAGCACGCGCTTCTGCGCCAATGCAATTGTCATCTCCAGCGCTGCGGTAACGGTCACCTAATAAGATAATTCAAGTGAGCTTTCATCCATCGATCTTTCGCTCATAACGAAGCCCCTGCGCGTGAGTGCAATCATCGAGATCAGACATATTCTCTGAGCAACATGCTCTTATTGTCCCTTCTTGTTTTCTGAACAATTGCCTGATCTGATCTTGCCAACATCAGGCATTATGGATTACTATATTAGCGAATACTAATTTTATAAAAGGAACGAATACCATGCCAGTCACTGTGAGCGTTGAAAACATCAAATGCGGCGGTTGCGCCAATTCCATCCGCAAAGCGCTGCTCGCCATCCCCGGCGTTGCTGAAGTAGAAGTCGACGTCGAAAAGGGTGATATCCATTTTGAAGGCAATGAAGCATTGCGTGCCACCGTCGCGAAAAGATTGCTCGAACTGGGCTACCCGGAGAGCGGCGCGGTTTCAGGCCTGGGTTCGGCCGCGGCAAAGGCGAAGTCTTTCGTCAGTTGCGCGATCGGGCGCATTTCCTAAAGGAAGCGTCAGGGGCGGCTATCGTCCCACCGGTAAACTGCAGGGAGAAGCCATCATGTCGCAGGTCGTCACCGTTAGCCTCAAGCAGGACAAGGACTTTCGTTTCGCCATTCATTTTTCGAACAACGTGCCCGTTCTCTACGGCGACGAACCTCCTCCGCTTGGCAAGGGCGAAGGCCCGTCGCCTGCGGAACTACTCGCTGCAGCTGTCGGCAATTGTCTTTCCGATAGTTTGCTGTTCGCGTTGCGCAAGTTCAAGCAGGCGCCGGAGCCGATTCAGACAGCGGTGACGGCCACGATAGACCGTAACGCGGAGAATCGGCTACGGGTGATGAACATGACCGTCAAACTGACTTTGGGTGTGCCCGAATCCAGTCTGTCTTATCTCGACCGTGCGCTCGCTCAGTTTGAGGAGTTCTGTATCGTGACGCAAAGCGTCCGACAGGGCATACCGGTGACCGTCGAGGTTTGTGACAGCACGGGCAAGCGATTGAAGTAGCCAGTTCTGTCGGACCCACGCACGACGCTTCAGTGGAAGCGTCGCAGGTACCAGGATTCAAAAAACGCCTTGGCATTGTGCATCACACCCAGCGCCGGCAACGATAGACTGCCTTTTTCCGTGCGCCGAATGAGCATTCCGGCGTCGAGCGAATCAACGATACAGAGTAACTCGACCTTGAAGGTCTTATTCGGGATCCGGCCATCCAATTCGGCGAGCAGATTTTCCGCCGCAGCCTCAGCCTGCAGGTCGGCCATATGTGCCTGCTTCGGCATCCAGTCGGGTCCGGGAAAACTGCCGGCGTCCCCTGCCACGTAAATGTATTCCCGTCCCTCGACTCGGCAGTTCGCATCAGCCTTGAGCAGGCCGCCGGGTGAGCGCGGCAGGTCGGTGTTGTCGAACCAGGTATTGCCGGTCAGTCCCGGCATGAAGATGATGAGGTCGGCTTGGATATCACCACCTTCGGTCTTCACCCGATCCGCTTCGAAGCCGGAGAGCTTATGGCCGAGATGGGTGGCGATGTCCCGCTTTTTCATCTCAGCCAAGAGGCGCTTCACCGCTGTCTCGCCGAGACGGTTGCCGGGGTTGGACATGGGGTTGAAAAACACCAATTTGATTTGGTCACGGCGCCCCTCGCGCCGCAGTTGGGTGTCGAGAGCAAATAGAAATTCGAAGATCGGGCCGCCGCGCATGGCTGTCGGCTCATTCGGATTACCGGCAAAGCCCAGCGCGATCGTACCGTTCTTAAGCGCCTTGACCCCATCGCGTATCTGCACTGCTGCGCCAATGCCCTCGCACGGGGTGATGGCGCGCTCGATCCCCGGCAGTTTTTTGATAAAGCGTCCACCGCAGGCGATGATCAAGCCGTCGTTGTCAACGGTTCCGTTGGTGGTGACCACGGTACGACCGCCATTCGTCAGCCCTGTGGCCTCGCCGGGATGAAAGTGGATATGATGCTTTTTGAAAAAATTCTCAAGCGGAATGACCAGATCGCTTGCCTGACGCAGCCCGGAAGGAATCCAGATGAGGCTGGGCAGGTAAATCAGTACCGGCCGAGGGGCGATGATGGTAATGGTGGCCTGGCGGTCAAGTTGACGCAGCTTGCGGGCGGCGGACAGTGCCGCGAAGCCGGTACCGATTATCGTAATTCGTTGCATATGACAGTCTTGTCAGAGAGGGTGTATCTGCGGGTAGCGCGACGTCTAGCCACTGATCCAGGGAAGTGCGAAAACTGGCCACCATGATGGCCATCGCCACCATCAGGCTGAAACTTGCCAGGATGCCGGCCAGGCCGATCGCGGCGCGGCCGGGCGCACCGGTCAATTGAGTCGCCGCCAGATGCAGCGGAATGCTTGGGCTGCCTGGCAAGCGACCAAACAGGATGCTGGCCAGACGCGGCATGAGCGAAATACCACCGGTCAGCAACAGCGCAATGGCCAGATACCCGGCAATTGGCAGGCCACCCACCGCCGGCAGGAAACTGAGCGCGAAAGCAAGTGCCATAGCCACGAATCCCGGTACGCTCGTTTGCATTCCTTGCAGAGCCGCTTCTTCGTCGCCAGCCCGAAGCGCTCGCGCTGGCGGCGCGCGAACGGCTTCAATGGCCGGCGTCAGACTGCCGAGTACGGCACAGGCCAAACCGAGCAAGCCAAAGAATAGGGCGGCCTCAACATCCACATGAATGGTGGGCACGACACCCTTGAAGTAGCCAGCGCCAAGATCGCCACCGGCCCAGGCGAGCGTCGCGCTCGCGACCAGATAACCGAGGCCCAGGCCTAACGCGGCGCCCAGTACTCCCTGGAGCACGGCTTCTACCAAAACGATGCGCAAAAGTTCGGAACGCTTGAGTCCCAGTACACGCAGCAAACCGAACTGACCCCGCCGCCGTATAACGGCCAGCGCCTGGTTTGAAAAAACCAGGAACGCGCCGGTAAATAGTGCGACCAGCGCCAGAACGGTGAGATTGACGCGATAGGCGCGAGACAGATCGGCGCTGCGCCGTACGGTCTCTGTCGGCGTGCTGACATTGACGCCAGCCGGCAGAAGCCGCGACACTCGGGATCGGAATTCCACTTCATTGGTCCCTGGGCGCAAGCTGAGATCGATGCGCTGGAGTGTTCCTACGCTGCCAAATAGCCACTGTGCCGCGCCGATGTCCATGACACCCAGACGTTGGCCGTCGCCGGTTGCAGCGAGTGTCCCCTTGATCCACAGGGTGCGCACGTCCAGCCCTACCTGAACGAGGAGCGGGTCACCGGGCTTGGCGCCTAGCCAGCCCATCGCCGAGGGAGAAAGAAAAATCGCCTCGTTTTCCAAAAACGGTAAGGAACCCGCCGCTTGTTCCTCCTGCCGGCCGATCAGGGCAGGTTGCACGATGACGGCGCGAAACACATCGATACCGATGATGGTCAGCGGCTCGACACGATTCGGTAACCGGGCCTCAACCACGACCGATGGGCTTGCTGCCTCGACGCCCGGCAGACGTGCCACCAGCGGATAGACGGCCTCGCTAAATCCGGCTGCCGTTCCGCGAATTTCCAGATCAGCATTGCCCATCAGCGAACGAACCGTTCGTGTGAATTCGCCTGTCGCGGCGTTGTTGATGAGATGGACGGCGTAACCCATGGCCACGCCGATGGCGATGGCAATGACCGCAATCGCGGTGCGCGCCGGATGCGCGCGTACCTCAGCCAACAGCAGCGTCGAGGCGATGCTTCGCAGTGGCTTCACTTATTATCCTGCATGAGACTAATCGGCATGGGGCGCTAATCCTGTGCCGGTGAGTCGCAGTATCCGGTCGGCAGTTCGGGCCGCTGCAAGCGAGTGCGTGACCAGGATGCCGGCCGCTCCGCTGGCGCTTAGTTTAAAGTGGACCCCGAAGTCAAGACAGAATCCTGCCGAGTTTAGGCTGCACACGTGACTGCATCTACAGCTGGTCGGCGCTGCCCCGGTTTTGCTTTTGACTTGGTTGTTGCTGTTGCTTCTGCGGGGGAGGAAACACCT
>CAILCO010000026.1 GCA_903832735.1 uncultured Sterolibacterium sp. | reverse complement strand
CGGGTCGCGCAGGTCACCCGAGGACAGTTGCCGGACATAATCCTCGATCTGATCCAGCAGTACCGGCACGAAATTGACCACGGCGCGGATGCTGGCATGGCGCTCCAGGTGAGCCGCCATGTCCGAATAATCCTTCAGGGCGTGGAGATAAACCCAGGGCTGAGCATAGTCACCGTTCTCCGGCGAGCGGTAGTCGGGCTGGTGCATGTGCCAGAGAAAAACCAGATCGAGTTCGGCTTGCATGGGCAGGTTCCGGATTTTGCGCGCTGCGTTCTAGCGCAACTGATGGATCCTCTGGCCGAGCATTTCCGGCGTTACCAGGGTGATGCCTTTCCGGGTCACGCGGAAGCGGCGGCGGTCTTCGATCTCATCGACGCCGATGGTCAGGCCATCCGGGATCCGGCAGCGCCTGTCGATGATGGCGCGCTTGATGATCGCACCGCGGCCGATCTCGACGCTAGGCAGGATCACCGAGTCCTCCACCAGCGCCTGCGCTTCCACCCGGACGCTGGAGAAGAGCATCGAGCGGCGCACCGTGGCGCCGCTGATGATGCAGCCGCCGGAGACCAGCGAGTCGACGGCCATGCCGCGCCTGTCGTCGTCGTCGAAGACGAATTTCGCCGGCGGCAGTTGTTCCTGGTGAGTCCAGATCGGCCATTCCAGATCGTAGAGATCCAGTTGCGGCACCACCGTGGTCAGGTCGATGTTGGCTTCCCAGTAGGCGTCGAGAGTGCCGACGTCGCGCCAGTAGGCAGCCTCCTTCTTGCCGACCCAACTGTCGGCGAAACGATGGGCGGAAAGCCGGTAGCGGCCGATCAGGCTGGGAATGATGTCCTTGCCGAAGTCATGGGAGGAACTGGCCGTGTCGGCATCCTTGATCAGTTGCTCGAAGAGAAATTTTGCGTTGAAGACATAGATGCCCATGCTCGCCAGCGCGTGATCTGGCCGGTCAGGCATCGCCTGCGGGCTGGCCGGTTTTTCCTGAAAGCTGGTGATTCGGCCATCCTCATCGGTGCCCATGACGCCGAATGCGCTGGCCTCAGCGAGCGGCACTTCGTGACAGGCGACGGTCATGTCGGCGCCGGACTGGACATGGTGGGCGAGCATCTTGCCGTAATCCATTTTGTATACATGATCGCCGGAGAGCACCAGCATGTACTCGCATCGATTGCGCCGGAGCAGGTCGAGGTTCTGGAATACGGCGTCGGCGGTGCCCTTGTACCAGGATTCGTGAACCTGCTGCTGGGCCGGCAGCAGATCGACGAATTCCTGCAGGCGGCCGTCGAGGAAGCTCCAGGCGCTCTGGATATGCCGGATCAGGCTTTGCGACTTGTACTGCGTGGCCACGCCGATGCGCCGGATGCCGGAGTTCACGCAGTTGGAGAGGGTGAAGTCGATGATGCGGAATTTTCCGGCGAAGGGGACGGCCGGCTTGGCCCTCCAGTCGGTGAGGTTTTCCAGGCGCCGGCCGCGGCCGCCCGCGAGAATGATGGCATAAGTGCGCTTGGTCAACTGGGTAACGAAGCGCAGATCGACCCCGCTCTGCATCCCACTATTGGGCGGTTGTGGATCGGACGCGTGATTTTCCATGAAGGCTGTCCTGCCGGGATAGAATGAGCTTATGACAATCTTACGCCTCAATCCGGAGCACATGTTCACGCGCTTGCTGGAAGCCCGCGAGCATGACCCGTTTGCCCTTCTCGGCCCGCATCGCAGCGGCTCTGGCTGGCGGGTGCGGACTCTGGCGCCGGGTGCCCAGAGGGTCTGGCTGTGCCTGGCCGGCAAGGCGCAGGCGATGCGCCGAGTGCATCCCGATGGGATATTCGAATGGAGCGGTCGCCAGGATCCCGGGCAGTCGTATAGTCTGCGCTTCGATTCCGGGAATGCGCTATGGGAGAGGCATGATCCTTATGCCTTTCCGCCGGCGGCGTCAGCCGACGACCTGTATCTCTTCGGTGAAGGCAATCTGCATCAGGCCTACCGGCTGTTCGGCGCCCACTGCGAATCCGTACTCGGCATTGCCGGCGTCCGCTTTCGCGTCTGGGCGCCCAACGCCGAGCGGGTTTCGCTGATCGGCGACTGCAACGGCTGGGACGGGCGTACGCATCCTATGGCCAGCCTCGGCGCCAGCGGCGCCTGGGAACTGTTCGTCCCGGACATCGGGCCGGACGCGCTCTACAAGTTCGAGATCCGTCACCGCGACAGCGGCAGCGTTTTGCAGAAGGCCGATCCCTACGCGCGGCAAGCCGAACTGCGGCCGGGCACGGCGTCACGGGTAGAAGCGCCCAGCGATTTTTCCTGGGGCGACGGCCGCTGGCTGGAGTTGCGCCGGGAGTGGGACTGGCAGCATGCGCCTATCAGCATTTACGAGCTTCATGCCGGCTCATGGATGCGCCACGCCGACGGCCGCTATTACAGCTACCGCGAGCTGGCCGAACGCCTGATCCCCTATGTCATCGAATGCGGTTTTACGCACATCGAATTCATGCCCCTGACCGAGCATCCGCTCGATGAATCCTGGGGCTACCAGACCACCGGCTATTTCGCGCCGACCTCGCGCTTTGGCTCGGCCTTCGAGTTGCGCGCCCTGGTCGATGCCTGCCATATGGCCGGCCTGGGCGTCATCCTCGACTGGGTTCCGGGGCACTTTCCGGAGGACGGTTTCGCGCTCGCGCATTTCGACGGTAGCGCCCTCTACGAGCATGAGGATCCGCGCCTCGGCCAGCATCCGGACTGGGGTACCCATGTCTTCAACTTCGGGCGCAAGGAAATCAAGAGCTTTCTGCTCTCCAGCGCCCACTACTGGCTGAGCGAATTTCACTTCGACGCGTTGCGCGTCGACGCCGTCGCCTCGATGATCTATCTCGACTATTCGCGGCAACCGGGCGAATGGCTGCCAAACCGGCTGGGCGGTCGGGAGAACCTGGAGGCGGTCGAATTCCTGCGCGAGTTGAACGTCATGGTCCATGGCGACTTCCCGGGCGCGCTGACCATCGCCGAGGAGTCCACCGCCTGGCCTATGGTGTCTCGGCCGACCTACGCTGGCGGCCTGGGCTTTTCCATCAAATGGAACATGGGCTGGATGAACGATACGCTCGCCTACATGCGCTGCGACCCGCTGTATCGGCGCTTCCATCACGAACTTCTGACCTTCGGCCAGCTCTATGCGTACAGCGAGAACTTCCTCCTGCCGCTCTCCCACGACGAGGTCGTCCATGGCAAAGGCTGCCTGCTCGGCAAGATGCCGGGCGATTCGTGGCAGCGCTTCGCCAACCTGCGTCTGCTGTTTCTCGCGCAGATGAGTTTTCCCGGCAAGAAGCTTAACTTCATGGGCAATGAATTCGCCCAGGACAGCGAATGGCATGCCGGCCGGGAGTTAGCCTGGGCGCGACTCAACGATCCGGCGCACGCCGGCGTCAGACGCCTATTCACCGACCTGAACCGCCTCTATCGCGAACTGCCTGCGCTCCACGACCTCGATTTCGATCAGTCGGGTTTCGAGTGGTTGTCCTGCGACGACGCGGCGTCGTCGGTGCTGGCATTCGTGCGCCGGGCCCGGGACGGGCGCTGCGCCGTCGTGGTACTGAACTTCACCCCCGTGCCGCGCGAAGCTTATTCGATCGGCGTGCCCCAGGCCGGACTCTACCGGGAATTGCTCAACAGCGATTCCCGGCACTACGGCGGCACCGACATCGGCAATGGCATGCTTGCCTCGGGTGGGCCGCGGATGGGCCAGGCGGCTTCGCTGACGCTGCGTCTGCCGCCCCTGGCGGGCGTCGTACTGGCGCTTGCCTAGCGGGAAGTGCGGGGCGAAGCGAGGGCCGTCGCCAGAGCACCTCTCAGCCCCAGATCTTCCGCAAGGACCGCGACGATGGGCATGGCGGCGGCGATACCCGCGTGCTCGGCTTTGTCGTTGAAGGCGGCCAGAAAGGGGCCGGTGGACAGGCGCGGCAGTATCTTCGGCACGATGCCGCCGACCAGGAAGACTCCGCCGCGGGAGAGGAAGCACAAGGCCATGTCGCCGGCGAAGGCGCCGAAGATGGCCAGGAACAGATCGAGCGCCCGGGCGCAGGCCGGATCGCCGCCTGCCAGCGCGCGCCGGGTGATCTCGGCAGGACTGATGGTCGTTCGCTCGCCCTCGTTGCTGCTACAGAACTCGCGACACTCGACCAGGCCGGAGCCGGAGACGATGCGCTCGACAGTGACCCGGCCATGGCGCTGTGCCAGAAATTCGAGGAAGTCGCGCTGCTCCTTACCCGCCGCGGCGAAGCCGAGATGCCCGGCCTCGCTGGCCATGATGCCGACCGCGCCCGCGTCGGTGCCGGGCAGACACGCCGCGACGCCCAGCCCGGTGCCCGGGCCGATGACCAGCTGGCATCCCGATCCTGACGCAGGGGCTGCCTCCCCCGCCTGCAGGGTCACGCATTCCGCCGGCGTCAGGGTCGAGATGCCGGCGGCGCTGGCGACGAAGTCGTTCTGCAGTCGCACCGGTCCTATGGCCAGCGTCCGGTTCAATTCGGTGCCATCGATTAGCCAGTCCCGGTTGGTCAGGTGGGCACTCGTGGCGCCTGGAGGCACCGGCCCGGCCAGCGCCAGACAGGTCTGTTCGACCTCTGCCGGCCAGCCGGCCTCTTGCGCGCTGCGGAGAAAGGCGGCAATCAGCGTCGTCGGCCCGGCGTGATCGTCGTTCAGGATGCGCTGCTGGAAACGTATCCCGGCCTGATCGCCGAGCGCGATCAGGGTCTTGGTACCGCCGATATCCGCAGCGAGAAACATCAGATCTCCTTGATTCATGCGCCCGACTTGGTTGCCGCTTGGCCCACCGTTTTCCCACTGCGCCACGCCAGCTATTTTATGGGCTCTTGGCGTCAGGGGTGGGGGAATTTGCCGCTGTGCCGCTGATGCTGCTTGCGCGGAGGCAATTATTGCGTTTCTAGAGCCCGTAGTTGCCCGAAGGGCAACCCAGGGCTCTTGTGCCAGCGAAGCAGGCGCTAGAGGCCATAAACGGGGCGCTGTGGCGTTTTCGTCGGGATGCCAAGGGGATAGTGGCAAGTGGCCTGCATTCACCGCCCTGAGGGCGTAAAAGCCGTCATGTCCGGTCCGTGACTCGTGCCAGCGAAGCAGGTGCTAGGCGACGTGATGTTTGGCCGGTATTCGCTGGACACGCCGCCCATCCGTTGAACAATGCGCGATTTCGTGCGCAAATCCAGGCATCGGCTCGATCCGGGCGCGTCCAGAATCACCGTTTTGGACATCGGGGATCGCCATGGGCAGGGTGATAGCTTGCTGCCGGCCAGGCCCGGCTGCAGCCTGCTCGATAAGTCGCATGGCAATTGTCGCAATATTCGCGGCAGGCCAGGCGCTTGCCGCCGATCTGCCCAGTCCCCGTCTGACGCCGGGTGCGCTCAACCAGAACGTGACCCAAGCCAATATCGCGCAGACCGTATGCGTCAAGGGCTACAGCAAAGCAATCCGACCGCCGGCCAATTTCACGAATCGTCTGAAGCAGCAGCAGATCCGGGAATATGCTTACGCCGACGTGAATCCGAGACATTACCAGGAAGACCATCTCGTCCCGCTCTCCATCGGCGGTGCGCCGGATGATCCCCGCAACCTTTGGCCACAGCCGCGAGACGGCGAGTGGGGCGCCGGCAAGAAGGACCAACTGGAATCCGTGCTCTACAAGATGGTCTGCGCCCATGAAATTCCATTGGCGGATGCGCAGCAGGAGATTGCGACTCATTGGATCGCGGCATGGAAGAAATACGTGCCGGGTCGTCAGCCGGGCAAGTCTGCGCCTGCCGGCGGGTTCAGGATGAGGGGATGAAGCGAGCTATGGATAACGCAGAGCAGATTGCCGACTGGAATGGCGCGTTGGGACGGCGCTGGGCCGAGCTGCAGCGGGATCTCGACGCCATGATCATGCCCTTCGGCAGGGCGGCGCTCGATGCGGCCGCGCCTAGTCCGGGTCAGCGTGTCCTGGACATCGGCTGCGGCTGCGGCGAGACGTCGATACAATTGGCGCGACAAGTCGGCAAGACCGGCGCGGTCGTCGGCGTCGACGTCTCGCGGCCGATGCTGGCAGTCGCGCGCGCACGCCTCGCTTCGGGGCCGCTGGCACAGCTTGCGCAGCTCAGCTTTCGCGAAGCCGACGCCTCGGCGGCGAAACTGCCGGCTGGCAATGATCTGCTGTTCTCCTGTTTTGGCGTGATGTTCTTCCAGCACCCGGCCGTGGCCTTTGGCCAGATGCGCAAGTGGTTGCGACCGGGCGGCCGTTGCGTGTTCGTCTGCTGGCGCAAGCCGCGCGACAACGCCTGGGCGATGACGCCGCTGATGGCGGCACGACAGGCCATGAAGATCACCCCGGCGGCGGCCGATCCTCTGGCGCCCGGGCCGTTCGCGTTCGCCGACGAAGAGAGGCTTACCGGCATCCTGGTCGATGCCGGTTTCGGCGATATCGCGGTGCAACGCTTTGACGCGGCGGTTGTGCTGGGCGCCACGCCGCGCGTCGCAGCCGAGAATGCCGCGGGCTTCGGGCCGGTGTCGCGCTTGCTGCGGGAGGTGGGCGCCGCGCATCTGCCCATTCTGCTCGATGCCATGGAACAGGCACTGGGCCCTCTTGCCGCTGCCGACGGTCGTGTCAGTCTCCCGGGTTCCACCTGGATCGCATCGGCGACCAATCCTGGGTGAATCCTGATTGCGAGGCGGGCTAGCCTCACGCCGCCGCGATTTTTTCGCAGGCCTGACAGCGGCCAGGGGTTACGATAGGCCTTCCGCCATTCATTCAATCCTAGCCATGGTCCAAGTCTATAGATTCGACGGCATTACGCCGGTCGTCGACCCGACGGCGTTTGTTCATCCCAGCGCCGTGCTCATCGGCGACGTCTTCGTCGGCGCCGGGGTCTATGTCGGCCCATGCGCCTCGCTGCGCGGCGATCTGGGCCGTCTGCTGATACGTGCCGGCGCGAATGTTCAGGACTGCTGCGTGATGCATGGCTTTCCCGGTACCGATACCGTGGTCGAGGAGGACGGTCACATCGGCCACGGCGCTATCCTCCACGGCTGCCGGATCAGGCGCAACGCCTTGGTCGGGATGAATGCGCTGGTGATGGACAATGCCGTCGTCGGCGAATCGGCGATGGTGGCCGCCGCCGCCGTGATCCTGAGCGGCATGGAAATCCCGACGGGCATGCTGGCGGCGGGCATCCCGGGCAAGGTGATACGCGAGCTGTCGGCGGCGGAACTGGCCTGGAAGCTGCGCGCCACGGCGATATACCAGGATCTGGCGCGGCGCTGCCGGGCGAGTCTGCAACGGGTGGAGGCGCTGCCATCGGCGGATCCGGCCCGCGAGCGCTTGCGCCTGCCTGAGGTGAAAATCACTATGCTCGGAGGCGATACGAAGCACTCTGTCTCGGGTTTGTAGCGACGCGAAAGGCCGCAGCGTACTCGTTGCCCTCCGATGCGTGAGGGCGCGGGCATGATCAAGCCGTTTCCTTTGCGCGCTATCGTTCAACCAGGGCGGGCCGAGCGGGTAATTCCCTGATAAAATCCACCGCCCGATTGACGCTTCGAAGCTCGTTTCCCCGCCCATATTCTCATTGCCGCCTGGTAGATCCGCATGTTCGATTCCGTCCGCAACAACAAGAGACTCGTGCAACTCTTTCTCGCACTGATTACCTTGCCCTTCGCCTTCTGGGGGGTCGAGTCCTACGTGCGCAATACCGGCGACAGCGACGAGGTCGCCAGCGTCGGCGGCAGCAAAATCTCCCAGCAGGAGTTGCAGCGCGCCTTGAGCGAGCAGGAGGAGCGGATGCGCGCCAGCCTGGGGCGCAACTACAATCCGGGCATGTTCGACAGTCCGGAAGTGCGTCGCGCCGTTTTGGAATCCCTGGCCAACCAGCGCATGCTCCTGCTCCATGCCAGCAAGTCCGGCCTGGCAACCAGCGATGCCGCGCTCGGGCAGATCATCCAGTCGGTTCCCGCCTTTGCCGAGAACGGCAAGTTTTCCCGGGAGCGCTACGATGCCTATGTTGCGACGCAAGGCTTGAGCCAGCCGGAGTTCGAGGCGCGCCTGCGTCAGGACATCAAACTCCAGCAACTCATGGCCGCGGTACGCGATGGCAGCGTTTCGGCGCATCTGGCGGAAGACCGCTGGGTCGCCACCTTGCAGGAGGGACGCGAAGTCAGCGAGGTGTTGTACAAGCCCGAGCAGTTCATCGCCCAGGTGAAACTCGGCGCCGACGCCGTGAAGAATTATTATGAGGCCAACCGCAAGGCCTTCGAGACGCCCGAGCGGCTGCGCGCTGAATATCTGGTCCTGAGCCAGCAGAGCCTGGCCACGCTGATCAACGTCAGCGACGAGGAAGTCAGGAACTGGTACCAGTCCCATGCCGACGCATACAAGCAGAATGAGGAGCGCAGCGCCAGCCACATCCTGCTCAAGGCCGGCAAGGATGCGCCGACGGCGGAAGTGAAGGCGGCGCAGGCCAAGGCGGAGGAGATCCTGGCGCAGTTGAAGAAGAGCCCCGGGGATTTCGCCAAACTGGCCAAACAATATTCGCAGGATCCCGGTTCCGCCGAGAAGGGCGGCGACCTCGGCTGGTTTTCCCGCGGCATGATGGTGAAGTCCTTCGAGGATGCTGCATTCGCCCTGAAAGAGAACGAACTTTCCGGCATCGTCCGCTCCGATTTCGGTTTCCACATCATCCGTCTGGCCGGCATCAGGGCGGAGAAGATGAAGCCGCTCGAAGCGGTGCGCGCCGATATAGCCGCCGACCTGAAGCGTCAGGCGGCGATGAAGAAATACGCAGAGATGGCCGAGGCCTTCAGCAATACCGTGTATGAACAGGCGGACAGCCTCAAGCCGGCCGCGGAGAAGTTCAAGCTGACGATCCAGCAGAGCCCGTGGCTGGTCAAGGGCGCTCAGGCTGTTGCGCCGTTCGACAATGCCAAGCTGCTCGCGGCCCTGTTTTCCGATGATGCGGTGAAGAACAAGCGCAACACGGAGTCGGTCGAAGTCGCGCCCAACACCCTGGTCGGGGCGCATGTGCTGGAACACAAGGCGGCGGAGATGCAGCCGCTGGAGTCGGTGCGCAAGGTGATCGAGGAGCGCCTGACGCGGGTTGAGGCGGTCAAACTGGCGCGTGCCGCTGGCGAGGCCGCTCTGGCCAAGCTGGTTCGCGGCGACAAGGTGGATCTGTCCTGGGGCGCGGTGCGCACCGTCTCGCGGCTCAGCCCCTCCGGCCTCGGTCCCGATGCTCTGCGCGCGGTGTTCCGCGCCGATGCCGCCAAGCTGCCGGCCTACGCCGGCGCGGCCTCACCCGACGGCGGTTATGCCTGCTATCGCGTCTCCCTGGTGAAGCCTTACACGGCTACGCAGGGTCCGGACGACAAGCTGAAGTCGCTCCATCAGCAATACGCCAAGCTCATCAGCGACGAGGAGTTCGCGGCCTGGGTTGCCGCCTTGCGCCTGCGCTACCCGGTGGAGATCCGCAAGGAGGCGCTGGAGGCCAAGGAACAGCGCTGAATCGAAGCCTGGTTATGCGGCGCCCGGGGCGTGGGCCAGCGTGGTGGTGTTGAAGCCGGCGTCGACGTACATGATCTCGCCGGTTACGGCGCTGGCCAGATCCGAGCAGAGGAAGGCGGCAACGTTGCCGACTTCCTCGATGGTGACATTGCGGCGCAAGGGCGCGTTCTGGGAATTGATCGTCAGGAGTTTGCCGAAATTGGCGATACCGGCCGCGGCCAGTGTCTTGATCGGTCCGGCGGAGATGGCATTGACCCGCGTTCCTTCGGGGCCGAGGCAGGTGGCGAGGTAGCGCACCGAGGATTCCAGGCTGGCCTTGGCCAGGCCCATCACGTTGTAGTAGGGAACGGTGCGCACTGCACCGAGATAGGTCAGCGCCAGCAGCGCGCCGTTACGGCCCTGCATCAGTTCCCGCGCACCCTTGGCCAGTGCCGGAAAGCTGTAGGCGGAAACTTCGTGGGCGATGCGGAAGCTCTCGCGCGTCAGCCCGTAGAGGAAGTCGCCCTCGAGTGCTTCGTTGGGGGCGTAGGCGATCGAATGCACCAGGCCGTCCAGTCCCCCCCATTGTTTGGCTATGGCGGCGAATAGCGCGTCGATCTGCGCATCCTCGGCGACGTCGCAGGCGTAGATCAACTTGCTGTCAAATTCTGAGGCCAACCTGGCGACGCGCTCCAGGACGCGTTCGTTCTGGTAGGTGAAGGCCAACTCGGCGCCTTCCCTGTGCATGGCCTTGGCTATGCCATACGCGATCGAACGGTTGGAAAGCAGACCCGTGATTAATATGCGCTTGCCGGTCAGAAAACCCATCGTTCCTCCCTATCAAAAATTTTGGCGATTATAGCGGATCGTCACGAGACAAGGCGCTGCTGCGGCAAACGCGGGACTAGAGCGCGCGCGGACTGCTCGACCGCACCCTTGAAGGTGATCGTATCCTCGGCCAGCGATTCGTGGGAATAGCTCATCTCTTCCGCGCCGGCCCAGACCACCGATCCGTCCTGGCTGTCCCGGATCTGCAGGCACAGCCGCAAGCTGTCATTTCTCCGATGCTGGGCATTTGCGTTCCCGTGTGCGCCTGCAGTGTCAATGACAGGATAATATCAGCGTCTCGTCTCTTGCCGGTAAAATAGCCGCAATTGCGCGTACACCTCGGGGTACTGCTGGTGCAGCAGATCCGGAGTTTCGAAGAATGCCTCGCTCATCACCGCGAAAAATTCTGCCGGCGATTCCGCGCCATAAGGGTCGAGCAGCGTTTCCTCCTGGCCATCGACGCGGGCGCGAAAATTCTCCAAGGCGGGCGTGAACGCGGCGATCCATGCGCGCCGCGACATGCCCGGATGAAGCGGCGGCAGGCCGTCGGGTTGGCCGTTCCTCATGTCGAGCTTGTGCGCGAATTCGTGGATCACCACATTGATGCCATCGGCATCGTCGGCGTCGTCGGCCGGATCGAACCAGGAGAGCAGGACCGGCCCGCCTTCCCAGGCTTCGCCGAGCACCGTGTCGTCATATTCATGGACGATGCCGTCGTCGTCGATGATGCTGCGCGGAATCACGAAGTCGCCGGGATAAACGATGATGCCCAGCCAGCCGCGATACCAGTCCAGGCCGAGCTTGAGCACCGGCAGGCAGGCCTGCAACGCGATCGAAAGCTGGATGGCTTGGCCCAGGACCAGACCCTGGGCGCCGTGCCATTCCTTCTCGGCGATCAGCTGCAGGGCCATACTGCGCAGCAGCCGCCGTTCCTCGGGAGAGAGATGGCCGAGAAAGGGCAGGCAGGATTCCGCTTCGTGCCATTCCGTTTCAGCCACCGTCGGCCCGGCGCCGCGCCAGCGTTTGAACAGGCCCAGAATCATGAGGTGCCCGGATGCCTGCGCCGGGCGGAGGTGAGATAAACGCCCGAGAGGATCAGGAGGATGCCCGCGAGATGGATCCACCCGGGTCTTTCCCCGAGGAAGACGATCGCCAGGAGGGTGCCGAAGGCCGGCATCAGGTTCATGAACTGTCCGGCCTTGTTGCTGCCGACCTCGGCGACCGCCCTGTTCCAGAATATGAAGCCGAGCAGCGCAGGGAACAGGCCGGCATAGATGATCGCCGAATAGGCGGCGAGGCTGGGTTTGATCGTCTGGCCGGCGGCAATTTCCCAGGCATAGAAGGGCGCCAGCCAGCACAGGCCGGCGGCGCAGATGGCGGCGAGAAATGCCAACGGATGCAGGCCTGCCGGACGCCAGGCGAGCAGTACCGTGTACAGCGCCCAGCTGAACATGGCGACCAGCACCCAGAGATCGCCGGGGTTGGGCCGCAACTCGATCAGCAGCGACAGTTCGCCATGGGAGACGATGGCGAGAACGCCGAAGAGCGAGATCAGCACGCCCAGCCATTCGATTAGTCGTAGTCCCTTGCCGAGCAGGGCCCAGGAGAGTCCGATGATCATGATCGGCGTGGCGGATGCGAGCAGTGCGCCGTTGGTCGCCGTGGTCCGGGACAGGCCGATGTAGGTGAGCGCGTTGTGGCAGGCGCCGCCGCACAGGCCCAGCAATACCAGTATCCGCCAGTGCCTGGCCAGGTCCCGCCACTGCGCGCGGACAGGGTGCCAGGCCCAGGGCAATAGGCAGATGAAGGCGACCATCCAGCGCCAGAAGCTCAGCGCGATCGGTGGCACGTCGCCGCGTATGGCGCGTCCGACCACCCAATTGCCGGACCAGAACAGGACCGTGAGCAGGAGCAGGGTATAGGCCAGAGCGTGGCCCGGTATCTTAGTTGAATCTTTTTGCATCGTCGGCGACCTTTTTTTCGACACTAGGCGATTGTCCGTGAAATGTCCAATTGCTCGCGTTAGTCGTTCGTGATCGTCCGGGATTTGCTGCTCGAGACAGCTTCCCACCACGAAATGCTTCAGCGTATGATCTGACCGTTTTCAGCATTCAATACGGGTACGAAACAATGGAAGACAAGCAAGCGATATTGAAGTTACTTGCACCCAAGGCGGTGCTCAAGGCCATGACCGCGGAAGCGGAACTCGCGGTTCCGGACGGAAAGATCGAATCCGGGTTCATCAGCATCCGCCAGTTCCCGTTCCGTGTCGGCCGGGAATCGCGCGGTACGATTGTCGACGGCGATTTCCAGAGGAGCGAGCGGCCGCGATTCGAAGACCGGGTGCCGGACAATAATCTTTAGGCTCATTTAGCGAATAACGTGGCTGGCTCATCTAGCGAGCCTGTGGAAGTGGATACTGGCTACATAGCGCACGGGCGCTGGAGCCAGGAGATGCAAAATGAGGACGAGAGAATTGGCAAGGCTCATCGGGACATT
>CAILCO010000025.1 GCA_903832735.1 uncultured Sterolibacterium sp. | reverse complement strand
TAGCCACGAAATACCTCGCAAATTATCTCGGTTGGTTCAGGGCGCTCGACCGGTCGCCGCGATTCAGCCCGGATCCCGTGCAGTTGGTCGCTCTCGCCGTCAGGGTATGAGTTCAACAACATCATTCGCTAAATGAGCCTTATTGTTATTCATGTTAATTCTCCTATGTCTGTCGCCCCCATGAGATTCCACGCGTCTGCGAGCCTGTTATGACTCCCGCGTCGCATCTGGCCATGTGCCGCCGAAGGCAGAAAAAAGATGATCAATCGAACCGATTGGTGCAACAACAACACTACACACGGGAGGGAGTGCGCAAAATACCCTATATCAATAATTCGCTAGCGTTCCGGCGAACAATTTCCCTATCAATGCTTAGGGAAACTACTAACAAGAAGGCGGGGGGGGGGGAAACCTTGCCAGTTCGCTCCTCACCGCGCACCTTGACCAAGAATACGCTGTGTCCAATCTGGTCGGCCACAGAGAAACTCACTCGGGAGTAAGCATCCAATGCCGCCGCGTCGTCGGCCGATGACGATTTGCGATCTGCCGCAGGCAGCGGGCTTGCCCATCCCAGAATACCAACTGCGCAACAAGGGAACCGAGAATCGCCCGCATGGTCTTAAGTCCACATGTCTTGAATCAATATTTTCCGGGCGGGATTGCGCGCTTCAACTTGTGATTCGAGTTTGCGGTCCGCGTCGTGATACATCTGGAGGAAGCCATGATCCAGTCGCCCTCGTCCGAAGGTTCACGCAGCGCCGAGAGTTGGCCCGACCTGCCCTATCGGAAATGGCGGGACACCTACGCCACGTTGCACATGTGGACGCAGATCGTCGGCAAGATCCGGGTCGGCCAAGCCTCGTGGATCAATCACTCTTGGCATGCCACGCTTTTCGTCACGGCACGAGGACTGACGACATTACCGGTACCTTATGGCGACCGCACGTTTCAGCTTGACTTCGATTTCCTCGACCACCGACTCCTCATCCAGACCAGTGACGCCCGGACCAAGACGATGCCGCTCGGGCCGCGCTCGGTGGCCGATTTCTACCAAGAACTGTTCGCACATCTGTTCGAGCTTGGCTTGGACATCAAGATCCATACGACGCCGAATGAGGTAGGCGAAGCCATCCCGTTCGAGCAGGACCGCGTCCACGCCTCTTACGACGCGGAGTACGCCAATCGTTTCTGGCGTGCTTTGGTGCAGGCAGATCGCGTGTTCAAGCAATTCCGCGGCGGTTTCGTCGGCAAGTGCAGCCCGGTGCACTTTTTTTGGGGCAGCTTCGATCTCGCCGTGACACGGTTTTCCGGACGCCGGGCTCCGGTGCATCCCGGAGGCGTCCCGAACTGCCCCGACTGGGTCACGCGCGAAGCCTACTCGCATGAGCTCAGCAGTTGCGGCTTCTGGCCGGGAAGCGAGGCGATGCCTGAGCCGGTGTTCTACGCCTACGCCTATCCGGAACCCCCGGGGTTTAGCGCTGCGCAGGTGCGTCCGGACCAGGCAGGCTACGATAGCGTATTCCGCGAATACATCTTGCCCTACGACTCGGTACGACAGGCGCCAGCGCCTGATGCGACCTTGCTCTCGTTCCTGCAGGACAGTTATGCCGCCGCGGCAAACTTGGGCGAATGGGATCGTGCTGCCATCGAGTGCACGGCATTCCCGTTTCCCTTAGCACCTGCCTCGTCGTCCCAGCCTGCCAGTGCCGCCTGGGCAGAACGCTAGCCATGCTTACTCTGATTGGTCTTTCGGGCAGCCTACGGCGCGCCTCCTACAATTCCGCTGTGCTACGTTGTGCCGCAACGATGATGCCATCCGACAGCGAACTGCTGATCGAGTCGATTGCAGCCGTTCCGCTTTACGACGGCGACGCCGAGAGCGCCTACGGCATCCCGGAGTCGGTCGCGCAGCTGAAGGACGTCATCGCCGCCGCCGACGGATTGCTGCTAGTGGCGCCGGAATACAACAACAGTGTGCCGGGCGTGGCGAAAAATGCGATCGACTGGCTGTCGCGTCCGTCCAGCGACATCAGGCGTGTGTTTGGCGGCAAGCCGATTGCGATCGCCGGCGCCTCGCCGGGAGGCTTCGGCACCATTCTGGCGCAAAACGCATGGCTGCCGGTATTCCGCGCGCTGGGGGCCGAGATCTGGCCAGGAGACCGCTTGCTGATATCGCGGGCCACCAGCGTCATCGAAATGAATGGCGAAATCGTCGATAAGGCCACGCGTGACCAGCTTGCCAAGTTCGTCAGAGGCTTTGTTGAATTCGTGAGGAAACGCAAGCCGTGAAGTTCTGACGAGCGTGAAGATACATCGACGATCGTGGTACTTACCTCGAACCCGGCGTCGCGGCCGTCGTCCAGTAAGCAGTCATCACCCGCCATGCGCGTCGTGACTGCTCAACATCATGGTGGCAAGCGAAGAACGGGGGATAAGGAACTGACAGCTGTTGCTGGGGGGTATATAGCTGACGCGCCGGTCAGAAAGGCGGCGGGCAGTCAACGCGCAGCGGCGCGCCCGTTTCGGGATGGTCGAGCTCGATCTGGCAGGCGTGCAGCATCAGGCGCTCCGCCTTGACGCAGGATGCCGGCGTTCCGTAGAAGTCGTCGCCGAGGATGGGATGGCCCATCGCCTCCATGTGCACCCGTAATTGGTGCGAACGCCCGGTGATGGGCTCGAGCTCGATGCGCGACACCGCGTGCGCAACGCCGATGTCGAGTACGCGATAGCGGGTAAGGCTCGGTCGGCCCATGACATGATCGACTTTCTGCTTCGGGCGATTGGGCAAATCGACACTGATGGGCAGCTCGATTTCGCCCGCGACGTCAGCCGTCCAGTGCCCGTCGACCAAGGCCTGGTAGCGCTTGCCCACCTTGCGCTCCTGGAACAGGAGGCTAAGCTCGCGCTGCGCCTTGGCGCCGCGCCCCATGACGACGATGCCCGAAGTGCCCATGTCCAGGCGATGAACGATCATGGCGTCGGGAAACTCGGCCTGAACCCGGCGCGACAGGCAGTCCTCCTTGCCGGCGCCGCGCCCCGGCACGCTCAGCAACCCGCTGGGTTTGTCGACAACGATCAGCTGCTCGGAGAGATAGAGGAGGGAGAGCCCCCGGTTCGCGGGCGGACGGTAAGGAGTGGATGCCATGCCGCGGATTGTCTCATTACGAGGCTATTGGTATTGTTTCATTGCCCGCAATCGTCTGAATCGAGTTCGTGCGTTGGCGAACAGACCACTTCGCAGGGGATGAGAATAATGTACTTGTGGGGAGATGCCACATCTCCTGGCCGGTCGATATTGTTGATTGAACTTGAGACCGATTTTGGAGCTACTCAAAGGATATGACAATGACCACCAAACAAAGCATTTTGCACAAGTTCATCCTGGTCGCTGCCTCCACGTTGTCCCTGGTTGCAATCTGCGGTTCTGCAAATGCCGCAGGCGTTGGAATCCAGATAGGAGTAGCAGTCCCGGGCATCGTCGTTGACGTGAATGATCCCTACTACTATTCGACCTCAAGCTGCGTTGGGTGCTGGTACGGTGAATGGGGCGGTCGTACCGGCTACCACCGAGGTGGCGGGCGCCCCTGGGAGCGCTCGCACACGGAGGCCGACCATCACGGACACGATCACGGGCGTGACGTCATGCACGAAGGGCACCGTTGAGAACCTGCTGCCGGTTACAGGCGCGCATGGTCTCTGTGTGGCGCCGAACGTAGAATCTACGCCTTCTAGGCGATGATACCAATGCGCGATGTTCCAGATGCCTTGTCTATCGCGCACGTCGTTTTTCAACACATCTTCACCACGGGAGATTCATCATGATTCGCAAGATATCTGTGTCAGTGTTTGCTGCGCTATTCCTAGCAGGTTTGTTTGGAAGTGTTGCTGGCTGCAATACTGTCGAGGGTGCGGGAAAAGACATCCAGCAGGGAGGCCAGGCAATTAAGGACGAAGCGAAAGAGCACAAGAATTATTGAACTGTGCCTGTCGTGAAGCAGGCTGACTGGAAAATGGCGGAGCGTGAGCGTAAGTGCAAATAGCTACCGACTTTCGTTTATCTCCGCCGTTTGCCGCCATTTCGTGCGGGAAGCGGCGTGCTGGATGGCAGCTTGGGTTTGCTCTGGTCGGTCGATCTGAGCCGCGATTGGATTGCCGTCGGCAGCATGGAATCGAGGCGCCTGCAAGGCGAGGCCTCGCATAGTCCGCTTGTCTAGCAGAGGTCGAATACCGATGTAAGCGCCGGGTTAGCCCATCACTTTTGAAACGCCAAAAATACTGAAGTGTCAGCACTTATCGTTGCAAACTATGCTCAGACAATCTTGCACTGGATGAGCGAGTCCTCGTTGAACCCATAGATGGCAAACATGCGGTGGTATCATCGCGCTCATGCAAGACATCCTCCTAGTATCGGATCTTTCCAAGACCTACGCTTCTGGATTTAGCGCTCTCAGGAATATCCATCTGGCCATCCGACGAGGTGAAATTTTCGCCCTGCTCGGCCCTAATGGTGCCGGAAAGACAACGCTGATCAGCATCATCTGCGGCATCGTTAATCCAAGCACGGGAACCGTACTCGTGAACGGTCATGACATCATCCGCGACTACCGCGCAGCTAGATCCATGATCGGACTCGTACCGCAGGAGCTGAGCACCGACGCTTTCGAAACAGTATGGGCGACCGTTTCCTTCAGCCGTGGCTTGTTCGGCAAACCCGCCGATCCTGGGCACATCGAAAAGGTGCTCAAGGCACTGTCACTGTGGGATAAGAAAGACCAAAAGATCATCACCCTATCTGGCGGCATGAAGCGTCGCTTGATGATCGCCAAGGCACTGTCGCATGAGCCGCAACTGTTGTTTCTGGACGAGCCGACTGCGGGCGTCGACGTTGTCCTCAGGCGCGACATGTGGGAACTTGTACGCACGCTACGCGACACCGGGGTGACCATCATCCTAACGACGCACTATATCGACGAAGCCGAAGAGATGGCGGATCGTATCGGTGTCATCCACAAGGGCGAGATTATCCTTGTCGATGACAAGTCCGAGCTGATGCGCAAGCTGGGACGGAAGCAGCTTGTGCTACAGCTTCAACAAACGCTGAAGCAGGTGCCGTCCGAACTGTCCGCATATGCTTTGGAGTTGTCAAATGATGGCTGTGAATTGACGTATACCTACGATACGCAGAGCGAGCGCATCGGCATCGTTGCGTTGCTCAAGGACCTAAACGATGCAGGCATCCTGTTCAAGGATCTGCGTACCACGGAAAGCTCGCTCGAGGACATCTTTGTCAGCCTGGTGAGGGACGACCAATGAATATCCATGCTATCCGCGCCATCTACACGTTCGAGATGGCGCGCACCTGGCGTACGCTGATGCAAAGCATCATCTCTCCGGTGATTTCAACGTCTCTTTATTTCGTCGTTTTCGGCGCCGCAATCGGGTCGCGCATTCCTGAGGTCGGCGGCGTCAGCTACGGCACCTTCATTGTCCCTGGGCTAGTCATGCTCTCATTGCTGACGCAGAGCATATCGAATGCGTCGTTCGGCATCTACTTTCCCAAGTTCACCGGGACGATCTACGAGCTCCTGTCGGCGCCGATCTCCTACGTTGAAATCGTGCTGAGTTACGTTGGCGCGGCAGCCACAAAGTCGATCATTCTCGGTCTCATCATCCTCGCGACCGCCTACCTGTTTGTGCCGCTGCATATCGACCATCCATTCTGGATGATCCTGTTTCTCGTACTCACAGCAGTCACATTCAGCCTAGTCGGCTTCATCATTGGGATATGGGCCGATGGTTTCGAGAAGCTGCAAGTCGTGCCACTGTTGATTATCACCCCGCTGACCTTTCTCGGCGGTAGCTTTTACTCCATCGATATGTTGCCGCCATTTTGGCAGAAAGTCGCATTGTTCAATCCTGTGGTCTATCTGGTCAGTGGATTTCGCTGGAGTTTTTATGGCCTGTCCGACGTGAGCATTGCCTTGAGCCTGGCAATGACGATGGCTTTTCTGATCATTTCACTGACCATCGTGGCTTGGATGTTCAGGACGGGATACCGACTCAAGTCATAGTGACTGAGGCTGTTTAATCACTGCGAGCCATGGCTGGTAAGAGGTTCGATTGCTGACCTTCAGATCATAAAGTGGAACACCCTCGCCGATGTCGGATCACCGCCAAATGCGATTGATAAGCGACCGGTATGGAGAAAACGTCGGGAGACGGCGCAGCGAATCCGGACCCGATAGGCAGCGGTTATGAACCGCGATCTTGCCGTCGAAGCTCTCCAGTATGGTGATCGCATGGCGGTCGATGGCCGGTCTTCGTTTCCTTTCCTTCACCCAGACCGATGATGCCGTTTCAATCTAGAAATATCGCGAATTCGGATCTGCCTGTGGTGAACGTCGATCAGACCATCGCTCTGCAACTTGGAGAAGGCACGGCTGACAGTCTCCAACCTCAGACCCAGATAGCTGCTAATTTCATCGCGCGACATGCGCAGAATGAACTCGGAGGCTGAATAGCCATTTATCCTATAGCGCTGCGACAAATCCAGGAGAAAGACGGCGAGGCGCTCCTCCGCCATCATGCTTCCCAACAACAGCATCATGCCATGGACTCGCAGAATTTCCCGACTCATCAACCGGTGAAATCGGGGCAGCAGACAGTGAACATCTTCACTAAGATTGACAAAATGCCCATACGAAACCTCGCACACTTCGCTGTCTTCCAGTGAAGTGGCGCTGCTGGTGTAGGCACCCGAGTCGATGCCATCCATACCTATGAGTTCGCCGGTCATGTGAAAGCCGGTGACCTGTTCGCGGCCATCTTCCAACTGCAGGTTGGATTTAAAAAAGCCACTCCTGACGGCGTATAGGGAGCGGAATGGTTCGCCTTCGCGGTAAAGAGTTTGGCCGCGTTTCAGGGATTTTCGCGAACGAATCAACTCGCCCATGCAAATGGTATCGGACTCCATGAGGCCGCTAGGGCCGCACAATTCACGCAGGGTGCAGTTTGAGCAGAGGCCGGCAGTGGCTCCCCTAGTAACGCCTGGCGGTAGTGATTGGAAGACAGTCGTGACATTCCGCCAATGGCCGAAAGTGTGAGAATTCACGGGGATCACAGACCTTCTGAGGTAGCGGAATCGAAAAGAGGTCGCTCGAATTACCTGTCATCAGTTTGCGCGATTACCTACAATTGCTTAATAAAACAGCTAGCTTTTGGCGTATTGGTAATCTCACTCAGGTTACTTGGGAATCGGTGATCATGTAGCGGAATCGCCAATTCCCAAGTTCTTGGAAAACTCCCCGTCTAGGGGCCGTATGCTGTGCAATTCAAAACCGCTAGGGCGGCTGCGTAGTCAACGCTGTTGCTGAAGTCGTTGAGCAGTTGCGGTTGATCGACGGCAGTTCCAGCAGAATTCCAAAATCGATTGAATGTCACCGCCGAGTTGGGCATGCCATGGTTACGGAAAGTATCGTTTCCGCCGCCGCAGCCAACCGTGAATAATAGATCGTAGGCTGCGCTTCCGCGGTAACGGTTGGCATCAATGTTGTCATAATGATCCCAGTTATAGCCCTCGACCTGAGAGACATGGCATCCGCGACAGCTCCTGGCGATCACGCCACGGTAAAAGTCGGCTGCCAATTGCCCGCGCCCCTGCCAACTGGCCGGCAAATAGTTCTTGTCGAGCGAAGTGGTGCCGCCCGCGTACCATCCGGCTATCAATTCCTTGGCAGCTATCGTCGGCCCGGCATTAAGTACATTCTGGTTGAGGAAGTAAATTGCTAGCGACTGATCCGCCTCAGTCAGACCTGGTTTGGACGAAAACAGGAAATTGCCAGTATCGTAGGGCAGGAAATGTGCGCCTATATTGGCCGGGCCGGTACCATCCTCCTGAAATTTGCCGGCGTAGTGGTCGCCACCGTGGCAAACGACGCAGGTGCCAGGTACGAACTTCTCACGGCGACCATCAAGGTTTACAGACGGCAACAGGCTGCCGTTAGGGCTGAAAATCAGGAACCGAATGTACGGGTTGCCACCATTGACGCCACGCGTGCTGGTGTAATCCATGGCGACACAGGCGACCAAATTCTTGCCATTTACGGTGTCATCGATAACCTGATCGATTTCTGCCTGGAGGGGGTCGAGGACCTTCGGACCCAAATGGTTGCAGACATAGGCAGCGGTCTGATTCGGGCCATAAGAAACCGAATGATGATTGCGCGTGAGGTTAAGATCGGCCTTGTTAATGTAAGTAGCCGAGTATTGGGGCGTCCCCGGCTGGGCATACTGGTCGATTTTAACCATCCGTTTCCAGTCATCGAAGCTGATCGTGCCGACCGAATTTCCTGATGAGTCACACTTGCTGGCCGCGCCGACCGCAACGTAGTATGCGCAGGCGCCGCGTCGAGTGTCGAGCCCTTTGTAGGCAAGAAACTTGTCGTCCTGATTAACAACGTCGGATGGTTGAAACGGCGTGGAGCCCGCTGGTGGCAAAATGAACTGGCCCACTACGGTCCCGTTCGCCAGCGTAGCCGTTATTGATTGGACAATTGGCGGAGCCGTGCCGGGAATAGTCGTCAATCCCTGGGCACCGTTGGCGGCCAGGTTGATTGACTGCGGTACCGCCCCCTCGCAGCGGATGGAAACGGACGCTGCCGTGGCCGTGGGCGGAAACACATAATAGCCGTAGCTATTGACGCGTACAGGCCCGGCGACAGCCTTCCCCGTACTGTCCAGCAGCGCCGCTGTCGCCGTGGACTCTACGCCGAAGAATTCATTCTGCGTGCCGCATGGGGTACTCTTGGCATCTGCCTGTACTACTTGGCCATTGATGTCATAGTTTGGGCCGTCCCTATTGATGTAATCAGTAACAGCCACATTCGGTAGAATATCCGTTGGCGCAAGAACACCATTGACATCTTGGTCCGGCGAGATCATGCCGCAAAGGTTGCCAAAAATTGCACTTATAATCTTGAAGCCGCAGAAGACATTGGTGTTTTCAGCCGATGGCGTCGGTGTCATGCCACGAAAGATGGTTTGATTCTTAAGATCGCTTTTGGCAAATCCTACTAGTGGAAAGCGAACCGTATTATTGTCGTCCTGGACGAAAGAAAATAGATCAGGTTCGTCCGTGAACATACGATAGGTTTCTCCCCTAGGCACAGGTGCAGAAGGTGCTTTCAGGCGTAGCGGCATAGTGCTTGTAATAGGGCTGCCGATGCTGTCCGTATCCACCACAACCCGTTTTTCCGCATATCCGCCCTTGCCATTGGCAACAAGAACATAGGCAAAGTGCAAACCGGGACCGCCGGGAAGTTTCCAAGTCGTACGAGAGGAATTAATGTCGCCAATCTGGCCGTCCGATGAGCGCCAGCGATAGTTGAGTCGATTTCCGTTAGGATCCGTCGCCGCCACGCTGACACTTACAGTGAGCGGCGCATTATTTTTCGAACTGCTGCTGTTAGACAGGGTGGTCTGTGCATGTGCCTGGTTAGGTGCCAACCACGGTGTCACAGTTGCAGCCAAAGTCACCAGGCAGGTGCAACCGGCCACAACTACCACCCGTCTACGGGCCTCACTGGTATTGTTCATTATTTTTCCCTTTCTCAGAATGCAGTTCATTTTCCAATCGGGTTCCAGCCAGCATATGAGCCGGTTTTGGCTTGTTCAGGCGCTGCAGAGCTTCGCCTGAAGCCTGACTTGATTATCGTTGCCGGAATTCAATTATGAAATAGGCATTACCACCCGATTTGCGATGGTACAAATACCGCGATTGAGGAACCCTCGACCATGCCGGGAAAGTAGTAACAGAGCGACGCTCGGCCATACTCAAATATCGGTAAGGTGCAGCAGAAGGTCCCTGTTCCCTGTAGGTTTCAACCGAAATGCGGCCGCCATTTGGCAACGAAAGTCCGGAACGAAGGAGCGGCGACGGGCGGCAGGAAATGGCCGGGTCCCACAGCCAACGGGACAAGGTCTTGGCGGTCGCCGGCAAGGCCGTTAAAACCGCCCAGGGCGCATCCGACAAGCATCCTGATGCTTTGGGTAGCCGGGAGGCCGATGGCGCGGTCAGAAGCTCTATTACGGGTCTTGGGGGATATTTCGATAATCCCCGGTCGCCAGGTCGGGTGGCAATCTTGTCTTCACGCAAATAGCCGCAGATGGTGTATTTTGTGCGTCGCCCTTGGAACTCGTATTCGCTAACTCATGTTTTTGTCCCGTGCGGCCGCACTCATGGACAACTGATGCAGCCATTGCAATAGCAAGATTTCCGGACATTCCGGGAACAATAAGGAATCAATATGCGTTACTGGCTGATGAAGTCCGAGCCCTCGGTGGTCGGCATAGACCATGTGCTGGCCATGCCGGGCCAGGCGGTGGCCTGGTGGGGAGTGCGCAACTACCAGGCGAGAAACTTCATGCGCGACCAGATGCAGGTCGGCGACAAGGTATTCTTCTACCACTCGAATTGTCCCGAGCCCGGCATCGCGGGGCTTGCCGTGGTCGCCCGGCGCGCTTATCCCGACGAGACGCAGTTCGATCCTGAGAGCCACTACTTCGATGCCAAGGCCACCAGGGAGAATCCGCGCTGGGTCAATGTCGATGTGCGGGTGACCGGGAAGACGCGTCTGATCGGGCTTGCCGAGTTGCGCGGCCACCCCGAACTGGCCCACATGCGCACCCTGCAGCGCGGCAACCGGTTGTCGATCACGCCGCTCGATCCGGCCGAATGGCGCTTCATTTGCGAGCAGTTGCTGGGTCTGCCAGCGTGACGCTGTGGTGGCTGGCCTATCCGCTGCTCGGCATCTTTGCCGGCTTCATTGCCGGACTGTTCGGGATAGGCGGCGGGCTGACGCTGGTGCCGATCCTCTACATGATTTTCTCGGCCCAGGGTTTTCCCGAGGCGCATATCATGCACCTCGCGCTCGGCACCTCGATGGCGACCATTGTCCTGACGTCCATCGCCAGCATGCGCGCCCATCAGCGCTATGGCGCGGTGCGCTGGGATGTCGTCAAGGGCCTGGCCCCGGGGCTGGTCTGCGGCACACTGGGCGGTTCGCTGTTTGTCGGCCTGGTGCCGACGCATTTCCTGGCGATGGCCTTCACCGCGATCGTCTGTTACGCGTCGCTGCAGATGGTGCTCGACATCAAGCCCAAGCCGAAACGCGGCCTGCCCGGGACGCCCGGCCTGATGATGGTCGGCGCGCTGATCGGCATCGTCTCCAGCCTGGTCGCGGCGGGCGGCGGCTTCCTGTCCATTCCCTTCATGGTGTTCTGCAACGTGGCGATCCACCAGGCCGTCGGCACCTCGGCCGTGCTCGGTTTTCCGATCGCCGTGGCCGGACTGGTCGGCTATCTGATCGCCGGCTGGGGCATTCACGGCCAGCCGCCCTACACCGTGAGTTTCGTCTACCTGCCGGCTTTCGTCGGCGTCATCGCGCTGTCGATACCGATCGCGCCCTTCGGCGCGAAGCTAGCCCACTCCCTGCCGGTGAAGCCTTTGAAGCGCGGCTTCGGCATCTTTCTCGCCTTGATCGCGACGAAGATGCTGCTCAGCCTGCTGCCATAGCCTCGCCGCCGGGCCGCCCCAAGGCGAGGCAGTCAACAGTCTGCGAACGAAGTGAGCCGCCGTTACCCCCTTCCGCGGAAAGGGGGCTGGGAGGAAGGTCTTAGTTTTTCGCCAGCAATTGTCCGCCGCCGAAACTGGAGCGCGCGCCGACCTGGCCGCCAGTGCTCACTTTCACGGCGCAGTACTTGAACTCGGGAATCTTGCCGTAGGGATCGAGCACCGGATTGGTCAACATGTTGGCCGCCGCTTCGTAGTAGCAGAAGGGAATGAACAGCGCGCCCCTCGGTGTGCCTTCGTCGGCGCGGGCGTACAGGGAGACGCTCCCGCGACGCGACGCGACGGTGATCACCTCGCCCGGCGTGATGCCCAGGTCGGCCATGTCCAGGGAATTCATCGAAGCCACCGGGTCGGGTTCGATCGCGTCCAAGACCATGGCGCGCCGGGTCATGCTGCCGGTGTGCCAGTGCTCCAGTTGCCGTCCGGTGATCAGCACCATCGGGTATTCGCTGTCCGGGCGTTCCGCGGCCGGAATGATGTCCGCAGGCACAAGGCGCGCCCGCCCGCTGGCGGTCGGAAAACTTTCGGTGAACACCACGATCTCGCCCGGATCGCCCTCCTCCTGGCAGGGAAAGGTGACGCTGCTTTCCTGCTCCAGTCGCGCCCAGGTGATGCCGGCGATCGAAGGCATCGCGCGGCGCATCTCGTTGAAGACTTCCTCGGGGCCGGCGTAATTCCAGGCCAGGCCCATGCCGCGCGCGATATCCTGGATGATACTGAGATCCTGGCGCGCCTCGCCCGGCGCATCCAGCGCCTGCCTGCCGAGTTGCACCAGGCGGTCGGTGTTGGTGAAGGTGCCGGTCTTCTCGGGAAAGGCCGAAGCCGGCAGAACGACGTCGGCGAGATAGGCGGTCTCGGTCAGGAAGATGTCCTGCACCACCAGGCAGTCGAGTTTCGCCAGCGCGCCCCGGGCATGGTGCACGTCGGGATCGGACATGGCCGGATTCTCGCCCATGATGTACATGCCGCGGATTTTTCCTTCATGCACCGCGTCCATGATCTCGACCACGGTGAGTCCGGGCCTGGGGTCGAGCGGGGTGCCCCAAAGCGCTTCGAACTTCGCCTGAGCTTCCGGCTCATTGACCCGCTGGTAATCCGGATACATCATCGGGATCAGTCCCGCGTCGGATGCGCCCTGGACGTTGTTCTGGCCGCGCAGCGGATGCAGGCCCGTGCCGGGACGGCCGATCTGGCCGGTCATCAGCGACAGCGCGATCAGGCAGCGGGCGTTGTCGGTGCCATGGACATGCTGCGAGATGCCCATGCCCCAGAGAATCATCGAGGCCTTGGAACTGGCGAACAGGCGGGCCACCTCCTTGATGGTCTCGGCCGGAATGCCGCACAGCGGCGCCATCGCTTCGGGGCTGAAGCCCTCGACGTTGTTCCGGAGTTCCTCGTAGCCGCTGACCCTGTCCTTGATGAACGCTTCATCGACCAGGTTTTCCTCGACGATGGTGTGCATCATGGCGTTCAGCAGGGCGACGTCGGTGTCGGGCTTGAACTGCAGGTAGTGGGTGGCATGGCGCGCCAGGTCCGAGCGGCGGGGGTCGGCGAGGATGAGTTTGGTCCCGGCTTTCACCGCGTTCTTGATCCAGGTGGCGGCGACCGGATGGTTCACGATGGGGTTGGCGCCGATCAGCAGCACCACTTCCGCATGAATGACATCCCGGACCGGATTGGAGACCGCGCCCGAACCGATGCCTTCGAGCAAGGCCGCGACGCTGGAGGCATGGCACAGGCGGGTGCAGTGATCGACGTTGTTGGTGCGAAAGCCGGTGCGCACCAGCTTCTGGAATAGGTAGGCCTCTTCGTTGCTGCCCTTGGCCGAGCCGAAGCCGCACAGGGCTTGCGGGCCCTGGCCGTCGCGGAGCGCGGAGAGCCCGCCGGTAGCCAGCGCCAGGGCTTCCTCCCAGGAGGCCTCGCGGAACACCGCCAGGGGATTATCCGGATCCATCACGAAGTCGGCCGACTTGGGCGCGTCCGCGCGGCGGATCAGCGGCCGGGTCAGGCGTTGGCGGTGGTGCACATAGTCGAAGCCGTAGCGCCCCTTGACGCACAGCCGGCCTTCGTTGGCCGGGCCGTCGCGCCCTTCGACGCGGAGGATCTTGTTGTCCTTGACGTGGTAGGTGAGTTGGCAGCCGACGCCGCAGTAGGGGCAGACCGACGCCACGGTCTTGTCCGCCGCGATCAGTCCGACGCCCCGGGCCGGCATCAAGGCGCCGGTGGGACAGGCGCGCACGCATTCGCCGCAGGCGACGCAAGTACTGCTGCCCATCGGGTCTTTGAGATCGAAAACGATTTCCGAGCGATGGCCGCGGAAGGCAAAGCCGATCACGTCATTGACCTGCTCCTCGCGGCAGGCGCGGACGCAGCGGGTGCACTGGATGCAGGCGTCGAGATTGACGGCGATGGCCGGGTGGGAACGATCGGCGCCACTCGATAGTCGCGGCATGAAGCGCGGCTTGCCGACTTGGAGTTGGTCCACCCAGTAAGCGAGTTCTGAGTCGGGCTTGTACGCCTGCTCCGGCATGTCCGATTGCAATAGTTCGAGCACCATCTTCTGCGAGCGGAGCGCGCGCGGGCTGTCGCTGCTCACTTCCATGCCGGCCTGGGGCTGGCGGCAGCAGGAGGGCGCCAGGACGCGCTCGCCCTTGATCTCGACGACGCAGGCGCGGCAGTTGCCGTCGGCTCTCATGCCCTCCTTGTAGCAAAGGTGCGGGATGTCTACGCCGTGGCGCTTGGCGGCCTCGATCAGGGTCTCGTCCGGGCTGGCGGAAACGGCCCGGCCGTTCAAGGTGAAACTGATAGCTTGGGAAGTGTCCATTATTCGATTTCCTGGGGGAAATACTTGATGACGCTGCGTATCGGGTTGGGCGCCGCCTGGCCCAGGCCGCAGATCGAGGCATCGGCCATGACCTCGGTCAGATCGCCGAGCAGGGCTTGATCCCACTTCTCGGCCCGGACCAAGACCGCCGCTTTCGCGGTGCCGACCCGACAGGGCGTGCATTGGCCGCAGGATTCCTCGGCGAAGAAATGGATCATGTTCGCCGCCGCGTCCCGGGCCTTGTCGTGGTCGGAGAGGACGATCACGGCCGCCGAACCGATGAAGCAGCCGTAGGGGTTCAGGGTGTCGAAGTCGAGCGGGATGTCGGCCATGGCCGCTGGCAGGATGCCGCCCGAAGCGCCGCCGGGCAGGTAGCCATAGAGCTCATGGCCGGGCAGCATGCCGCCGCAATATTCGGCGATCAACTCGCGCAAAGTGATGCCCGCCGGAGCCAGATGGACGCCGGGTGTCACCACCCGGCCGCTGACCGAAAACGAGCGCAGCCCGTGGCGGCCGTTCCTGCCGTGGCCGGCGAACCAGTCGCCGCCCTTTTCCAGGATGTCCCGCACCCAGTAGAGGGTTTCCATGTTGTGTTCCAGCGTCGGCCGGCCGAACAGCCCGACCTGGGCGACATAGGGTGGACGCAGCCTGGGCATGCCGCGCTTGCCCTCGATCGATTCCATCATCGCCGACTCTTCGCCGCAGATGTAGGCGCCTGCACCGCGGCGCAGATGAATCACCGGCAGGGGCCCGGGCGGATCCGCGGCGAGGGCGGCGAGTTCGCGGCTGAGGATTTCCCTGCAGCCGGCGTATTCATCGCGGAGATAGATATAGATTTCAGCGATGTCGACGATCTTCGCCGCGATCAGCATGCCTTCGAGGAAGCGGTGCGGATCGCGTTCGAGATACCAGCGGTCCTTGAACGTGCCGGGCTCGCCTTCGTCGATGTTCACGGCCATCAGGCGCGGCCCCTGCTCGGCGCCGACGATGCGCCACTTGCGCCCGGAGGGAAAGCCTGCGCCGCCCAGGCCGCGCAGGCCGGAATGTTCCATGGCCTTGATCACCGACTCGGCATCGCGGGTCCCGGTCAGGCATTCCTGCAGCGTCTGGTAGCCGCCGGCATCCCGGTACTGACGATAAGTCGTGTACGGCTCGATGCGCGCCACCTTGCTCCCGTCCCGCACGGCCTCGGCGACGCTTGCGACACTGGCGTGATCGATGGGATTCTGGCCGAGTACGGCCACTGGCGCGGCGTGGCAGCGCCCGACGCAGGGCACCGGAAGCACCCGGACATCGGTCAGTTGCAGCTTCTCCAAGGCCTTCAGCAGGTCCTGGGCGCCGGCCATGGCGCAGGAAAGCGATTCGCACACCCGGACGGTGAGCCGGGGCGGGCGGTCTTCGCCCTCCTTGACCACGTCGAAATGGTGGTAGAAGGTCGCGACCTCGTAGACCTCGGTCATGGCCAGTTTCAACTCGGCGCCGAGGGCGACGATGTGCGCCGCGGAGATATGACCGTAGGTATCCTGAATGCGGTGCAGGTACTCGATCAGCAGGTCGCGCCGGCGCGGGTCGGCGCCGAGCAGGGCGGCGACTTCCGCCTGCGCTTGCGGATTCTGCTCCCGCCCCTTGAGCTTGCCGCGTCCCTGGCCTTTCAGATTGGCGGCGCTTAAGTCGACGATGGGAATGACGCCGGCCTTGGAAGAGTGCTCTGTCATCGCGTATGGCCTAATGTGCTGTGTTCAGGGTGGTCGGCGCCAACAGCAGAGGGCCCCGCGGGGCCCTAAGCTGTTGGCGCCTGAACTTGCTGCTTGCCGGATTACTTGAGCAGGCCCGCGCCGCGCGCCCACTTGTATTTCGCGCCGAGCACCGCGACCGGAATTTCGGTCGAGTAGGCGTAGGCGGGAATGCCGTGTTCGTACAGGTATTGCGCAGCTTCCTCGACCTGGACGTCGCCGGCCAGGGAAACCACGATGGGTTTCTCTATGCCCTTGGCGAGCATTTCGTCGCGTGCCTCGACGATGATCCTGGCGAAGACCATCGGCGGGGTGACAATGGTATGCCAATAGCCGAGAATCAGCGAGTGGATGCGCTCATCCGAGAGTCCCAGCAAGACCGTGTTCTTGTAGGTCTGCGGTGGCTCGCCGCCGGTGATGTCGACGGGGTTGCCGGCGGCGCCGAAGGGCGGAATGAACTTGCGGAAAGCCGCATCGAGGTCGGCCGGCATCGGCATCAGGGTGAGGTTGTTGTCGACGCAGGAGTCGGACAGGAGCACGCCCGAGCCGCCGGCGCCGGTGATGATGACCACGTTCTCGCCCTTGGGCGTCGGCAGGATCGGCACGCCGCGGGCGAAGTCGAGCAGATCGCGCAGGCTGCGGGCGCGGATCACGCCGATCTGATTCAACACGTCCTCGTAGATCTTGTCGTTGCCGGCGAGTGCCCCGGTGTGCGAGCTGGCGGCCTTGGCGCCGGCGGCCGTGCGGCCGGCCTTCAACATGATCACCGGCTTCTTCTTCGAGACGCGCCGGGCGACTTCGGCGAAGGCGCGGCCGTCCTTCAGATCTTCGCAATGCTGGGCGATGACCTTGGTGTTGGGATCCTGTTCGAAGAAGATCAGCAGGTCGTCCTCGTCGATGTCGGACTTGTTGCCCAGGCCGACGATCGCGGATACGCCCATCTTGGCGGAACGGGAGAAGCCGATGATCGCCATGCCGATGCCGCCGGACTGCGAGGACAAGGCGGCGGAGCCCTTGACGTCGTAAGCCGTGCAGAAGGTGGCGCAGAGGTTCGCCGGGGTGTAGTAGAAGCCGTAGATGTTCGGCCCCATCAGGCGAATGTTGTACTTGCGGCCGATGGCGACGAGCTCTTCCTGCAACGCATGCTCGCCGGTTTCGGCGAAGCCGGAGGGAATCAGCACGGCGCCGGCGATCTTCTTCTCGCCGCACTCGATCAGCGCGCCGGCGACGAACTTGGCCGGAATCGCGAACACCGCGGTATCGATTTCGCCAGGGACATCCTTGACGCTCTTGTAGGCCTTGTAGCCGAGGATTTCCTCAGCCTTGGGATGGATCGGGTAGATGGTGCCCTTGTAGCCGCCGTTGATCAGGTTTTTCATCACCGAATTGCCGATCTTGCCGTCCTCGGCGGAGGCGCCGATCACGGCGACCGACCTGGGCTGCATGATGCGCTTCATGCCGGCGAGAACTTCAGCCTCTGCCGGGCGGTAACGCGGCGCCTTGGGCGCGAAATCGACGACGATGCGCACGTCGGCGGCGATGGCGCTGTTCTTGGTGGCGAACACCGGGTTCAGGTCCATCTCGGAAATTTCCGGAAAGTCGCTGACCAGTTCGGAAACGCCGACGATGAGTTTGGCCAGCGCTTCGCGATCGACCGGATCCGAGCCGCGCACGCCCTTGAGCATTTCCGCGGCCTGGATGCCGTCGAGCATCGACAGGGCATCTTCGCGGGTAGCGGGGGCGAGACGGAAGGTGATGTCCTTCAGCACCTCGACCAGCACGCCGCCCAGACCGAAGGCGACCAGCTTGCCGAAGCTGTCGTCGGTAACGGCGCCGATGATGACTTCCTGGCCGCCCTTGAGCATTTGCTGCACCTGGACGCCGATGATCTGGGCATCGGCCTTGTACTTCTTGGCATTGGCTATGATCGTGTCGAAGCCCTTCGCGGCTTCTTCCGCACTCTTCACGCCGACCAGCACGCCACCGGCTTCGGTCTTGTGCAGGATGTCCGGGGAAACGATCTTCATCACCACCGGGAAGCCCATGGCGGCAGCCAGCTTCTGCGCCTCGGCAGCGTTGGCGGCAACGCCTTCCTGCGGCACCGCGATGCCGTAGGCGTCGCAAATCAGCTTGCCTTCCGGGGCGGTGAGCGAGTCCCTGCCGGCCGCTTTGACTGCATCGAGTATTGCCCGTACCTTAACTTTATCTTTCGCCATTTCTTCATTTCCTCAAAAAAGGGCGTCCCGTCCGGGACGCCGCAGAACATCGATTTTCAGATCACCTTTTCGGCGCGCAGGATTGCCACCTGGTCCTTGCTGTAGCCTAGTTCCGCCAGCACTTCCTCGGTGTGTTCGCCGAGCAGCGGCGAGCGTTTCACTTCGGTGGCGCTGTCGGACATCTTGATCGGATTGCCGACCGAGAGATATTTCCCGCGGGTCGGGTGATCGACCTCGACGATGGTGCCCGTTGCGCGTAGCGACGGCTCGTGGGCGATCTCCTTCATCGAGAGGATAGGGCCGCAAGGAATGTCGAACTCGTTGAGGATATCCATCGCCTCGAACTTGGTCTTGGTCTTGGTCCATTCCTCGATAGTTCCGAAAATATCCATGAGCTTGGGCAGGCGTGCCGTCGGCTTGGCGTAATCGGGATCGGTGATCCATCCCTCCTTGCCGATCACCTTGCAGATCGCGCCCCAGACCGGCGCCTGCATGATGAAGTAGATGTAGGCATTGGGGTCGGTTTCCCAGCCCTTGCACTTCAGGATCCAGCCCGGCTGGCCGCCGCCCGAGGCATTGCCGGCGCGCGGCACGGCATCGCCGAACTGGCCGTCCGGATACTGCGGATATTCCTTCATCACGCCGGTGCGTTCCAGGCGCTGCTGGTCGCGCAACTTGACGCGGCAGAGGTTGAGTACGCCGTCCTGCATCGCGGCGAGCACCTTCTGCCCGCGTCCGGTGCTGTTGCGCTGGTACAGCGCGGCGACGATGCCCAGGGCGAGATGCAGGCCGGTGCCGCTGTCGCCGATCTGCGCGCCGGTGACCAGCGGCGGGCCGTCATCGAAGCCCGTCGTCGAGGCTGCGCCACCGGCGCACTGCGCGACGTTCTCATACACCTTGCAGTCCTCGTAGGGGCCGGGGCCAAAGCCCTTGACCGAGGCGACGACCATGCGCGGGTTGAGTTCCTGGATGCGCTCCCAGGTGAAGCCCATGCGGTCCAGGGCGCCGGGGGCGAAGTTCTCCACCAGCACGTCGCAGCTCTTGACCATGGTCTCCAGCACTTCCTTGCCCTTGGCCGTCTTGGTGTCGAGCGTGATCGAGCGCTTGTTGTGATTCAGCATGGTGAAATACAGACTGTCCACATCGGGGATGTCGCGCAGCTGGCCGCGAGTGATATCGCCCTCGCCGGCACGTTCGACCTTGATCACGTCGGCGCCCATCCAGGCGAGTAACTGGGTACAGGTCGGGCCCGATTGCACGTGCGTGAAATCGAGAATGCGAACGCCGTCTAATGCTTTGCTCATGTGAGTCCTTTCTGTATATGTCTGGAACTGCGTCTTATTTCTTCTTCGCAGCGCTTGGGTTGAGACTGGTGATGCGGCCACTTTCGGTGCCGGCGGTCTCATCGATGACGGCGTTGATCAGCGTCGGCTTGCCCGAGGCTATGGCCTCGTCCATGGCGCGGCGCAGTTCGGCCGGGGTCGTGGCATTGACGCCGACGCCGCCGAAGGCGGCCATCAGCATGTCGTAGCGCGCGCCCTTGACGAAAACCGTGGGCGCGACATCGGAGCCGCCGCCGCGATTAATGTCAGTACCGCCATAGACGCCGTTGTTGTTGAGGATGACCACGCACACCGGCAGCTTGTAGCGGCAGATGGTCTCGACTTCCATGCCGGAAAAACCGAAGGCGCTGTCGCCTTCGATGGCGATGACCGGCTTCTTGGTGACCACGGCGGCGGCGACGGCGAAGCCCATGCCGATGCCCATGATGCCCCAGGTGCCTACGTCGAGGCGCTTCCTCGGCTGATACATGTCGACGATGCTGCGGGTGAAGTCCAACGCGTTGGCGCCTTCGTTGACCAGAATGGCCTCCGGGTTCGCCTTGACGATGTCGCGAACCACGGCCAGGGCGCTGTGGAAGTTCATCGGCGAGGGGTCCTTGGCCAGGGTCTCGGCCATCTTGGCGATATTTTTGTTCTTGCGTTCGGCCACCGCCGTGGTCCAATCGGCCGGCGCCTTGGCCCAGTTCGGACCCATGGCCGCCAGCAGCGCCGAGACGCAGGAACCGATGTCGCCGATCAGGGGCGCGGCGATCGCCACGTTGCTGTCGATTTCCGTCGGCGAGATGTCGATCTGGATGAAGCTCTTGGCCGCCCAGTCCTTGGCGCTCTTGCCGCCCCAGGTCTTGCCCTTGCCCTGCGAGAGCAGCCAGTTCAGTCGCGCGCCGATGAGCAGCACGACGTCGGCTTCGGGCAGCACGTAGGAGCGCGCGGCGGACGCCGATTGTTCGTGGGTGTCGGGCAGCAGGCCCTTGGCCATGGACATCGGCAGATAGGGGATGCCGGATTTCTCCACCAGGGTGCGGATGTCGGCATCGGCCTGGGCGTAAGCCGCGCCCTTGCCCAACAGGATCAGCGGACGCTTGGCGTTCTTGAGCAGGGCTAGCGCGCGTTGCACCGCATCGGGCGCCGGGATCTGACGCGGCGCCGGATCGACGACCTTGATCAGCGAGCGCTTGCCGGCTTCGGCTTCCATGGTTTGCGCGAACAGCTTGGCCGGGAGGTCGAGATAGACGCCGCCCGGGCGGCCCGATACGGCGGCGCGGATGGCGCGGGCGATGCCGACGCCGATGTCTTCGGCGTGGAGCACGCGGTAGGCGGCCTTGCACAGGGGTTTGGCGATGGCCAGCTGATCCATCTCCTCGTAATCGCCCTGCTGCAGATCGACAATCTCGCGTTCGGATGAGCCGCTGATCAGGATCATCGGAAAGCAGTTGGTCGTGGCATTGGTCAGCGCGGTCAGGCCGTTCAGAAAGCCGGGAGCGGACACGGTCAGGCAGATGCCGGGTTTCTGGGTCAGGAAGCCGGCGATCGCGGCGGCATTGCCGGCATTTTGCTCGTGACGGAAGGAAATGACGCGCATGCCTTCGGCTTGTGCCATACGCGTGAGATCCGTGATGGGAATGCCGGGCAGACCGAAGATCGTGTCAATGTCGTTGAGCTTCAGGGCATCGATCACGAGGTGAAATCCGTCTATCGTTTTCACGGTATCTTCCGCCGTTGGCGTTGCGCTTGAGTCTTGCATGACTTCTCCCGTTGCAAAGAACTTAAATGGACGAAACCGCAGCGCTCTCACGCTGCGGTGAAGCGATGATTAAGCGAATGCTAGGCACGGCTGGCGGCGAAATGCTTGGCCCGCATCGGCTTTAGCACGAACATCGCAAGCAAGGCCGCCACGATGTTGAAGCTCATCGCGATGCCGAACACCGCACCCCAGCCATGCTGGATGGCGTAGTAGCTAGCGATCGGAACCAGCAGCGAGGCAGTCCCTTTCGCCGTATAGAGCATGCCGGCATTCGAGGCGGCGAATTTCGACCCGAAGGTATCGCCCTGCGTCGCCGGGAACAGGCTGTAGATTTCGCCGAACACGCCGAAGTAAAGCGCCGAGAAGAGCACGAAGATCACCGGTTCGGAACCGAAGCGGCTGAGGATGAACAGCGACGCGGCGCCAATCGAGAAGGCGATGAACATGGTGTTTTCGCGGCCGATGTGATCCGAGACCCAACCGAAGAAAGGTCTGCCGACGCCGTCGAAAATCCGGTCCAGAGAAATCGCGAAAGTCAGCGCCGGCAGCACGAAGCCGAGCAGGGCAACCGGCACCTGGTCGATCTTGAGATCCTTGGCGATCGGCGCGATCGAGGCGGCGAACATCAGGCCGCCCGAAGCCACGAGTACAAACATCACATAGAGCACCCAGAAGACCGGCTTGCGCAGTACTTCGGCAGGCGCATAGTCGCGTGCGCTCTGGTTGGCTTTGACCTTGGTTCCCGCCGGAGTCGGAGGCGCCTGGCGCAAGCCGAAAGACATGATCAGGACGATCAGGCCCTGGGCGATGCCGAAGTACAGAAAGGCTTGCTCGTAGCCCGCGCTGTTGATCATGTTCGAGATCGGCACCACGGTGGCGGCAGCGCCGGCGCCGAATCCAGCTGCGGTCACGCCTGCGGCCAGACCGCGGCGGCCGGGAAACCACTTCAGCGCATTGCCGACGCAGGTGCCGTAGACGCAGCCGGTTCCGATACCGCCCAGCGCCGCCCCGAAATACAGCAGCGGCAGCGAGTCGGCGAACGAATTGAGCACCCAGGCGATGCCGACCAGGAGTCCGCCGCCGACAACGACGCTACGCGGCCCGAATCTGTCGACGAGATAGCCTTCGATCGGAATAAGCCAGGTTTCGATGAGCACGAAAACCGAGAATGCGACCTGGATCGAAGCTTTGCCCCAATGGTATTTCATGTCTATCGGGCTGACGAACAAGGTCCAGCCATACTGCAAGTTGGCGACGCAGGCCATGCAGACCACGCCGATAGCAAGTTGGATCCAAGGACCGGCAAAAATTGATTTACTTCCGTTTGTCGTTTCCATTGCGTCTCCTCTTTATGTTCCCAGTTCGCGTTGCCCGAATGGCAAGGCCAGGACTGTCGAAAAATTATTATTATTAGGCTCATTTAGCGAATAACGTGGCTGGCTCATCTAGCGAGCCTGTGGAAGTGGATACTGGTTACATAGCGCACGGGCGCTGGAGCCAGGAGATGCAAAATGAGGACGAGAGAATTGGCAAGGCTCATCGGGACATT
>CAILCO010000024.1 GCA_903832735.1 uncultured Sterolibacterium sp. | reverse complement strand
TAGCCACGAAATACCTCGCAAATTATCTCGGTTGGTTCAGGGCGCTCGACCGGTCGCCGCGATTCAGCCCGGATCCCGTGCAGTTGGTCGCTCTCGCCGTCAGGGTATGAGTTCAACAACATCATTCGCTAAATGAGCCTTGCCGTAATATCACGATTGACGCCGCGCCGACCGAGAAACTTGCCATTTTCGTCAAACACGGACTGGCAAAAGTGTCCGATCCACCGCAGTTCCCCATTCTTGCGCAGAACGCGAAGCTCCAATTCCCCTATGTCCAAGTGCGATTCGTCGAGCGCATCAGCCAGGTGACGCTGATATTTGTCTCGATCATCTTGATGGATGAAACGGGTCATCAATTGATCATCGGCAAGAAACTCATCGGCAGTACAGCCGAAGATTGCCCCGCAGCCCGGCGAGACGTACTTGAAATGCCCCTCAGGACTCATCCAGAAGATAAAGTCGACCGAGTTCTCGGCGAGCAAGCGATATTGGGTTTCTGATGCCCGTAACTTCTGGTCTGCGTTCTGGCGTTCTGCTTCTCGAAGAGAAGCCAATTGTGCTATGGCTCGTGCCCGACGTTGATAGCCGAATAAACCCAGAACTGAAACAAGGATTACCGCGCCATACATGCCGAGTTCAACCTGAGCATTACTCTGCCAGCGCGAAAAAATGGCCGACTGTAATCGACCTTGGGCAATGACGAGCACGTTATCCGCCGGTACCGAGACAGGACGGATGTTTCGAAAAACCGTCAGACGATTCTCGCCCCCTGAGGCTACCGTAGCGCCCTTATAGACATCGCTCTGCCGGTCACTACGGATATGCTGGTTAAACAGGGCACCGGGAATGGCAGACAGATCGGTACCGATGGCCGATTCGGGGTCAGGCTCACGATATACGACCTTGCCTTTGCCATGAATCAAGCTGACCCTCATGTCCGGCGTATACAACGTAGACCGTAGCAGCACGCTGAAATAGGAAGGGGAAACGATGGCCATGACATAGCCGTCGAACTTAGCTTGCTTATCAACTACCACCCGGGCGAGACCGATGGTGTATATCCCGAGCGGTGTCTTAAACGGTTCAGTTATATAAAGCTTCTCCGGATCGCTGCCCCCTTGAATCGTTTTGAATCGCTCGGTGGTGGCCACGTTCAGTCCGATTAACTCGCTGCGATTGCTGGCTGTGATAAAGCCTCGACTGCTGGTAACGACAATCGAGCGAACACTTCCCATTGCGGTAACCATTACCCGTAGCCGCTGATTGACCTTATCCAAGCCGTCCGGCAATGAGAGCAAAACGGGTAATTCGCTCTGTATTGACTTGATGGTATCGCTGGTCTTTTGGAACTGCGCGCCGAGATTGGCTTCGACTATGGCCGCTTGATGTTCGAGCTGAGCGCGCTCGCTTGCCTCGATTTGTTCATGGTCTGAATAGAGGCCGTATCCGATTCCAATGCCCAGAATCAGCAAACCCAACGCAAGGGCTGACCAAGATCTCAAGACCGCTCACCAACCGCAGTCAGATCCCGAGGTTTCCAGCGTCTAAGCCAACAGGAGTTGTTGTCCGTCGCCCAAATTGCCGTCTTCAGGGACGCGATATTCCTCGAGTGGCAGCCGGCCGTAGTAACCGCGCGAACCCATGTATCTGCACGGGAACCATGCACGATGAGCGGCTGTCGGGTGTCTTCGGCGTACAAGGTCGGGGCATGCCGGCAGGGGGAAAATATAGTCCTAGTTAATGTGCGGGATCTGAGATTGATTATCTCCGCAATTCCTGACTTGCGTCAATGCGTAGATAGCGGCGTGTAAATGGCGACGGACCGCACAGGGCTAATCGGGTGGGTTCGCGTATTCGATAAGCAGGCGGCGGTCTACAAGGCTCAGAGATTCAACGTTGGGTAGTCGATGTAGCCGATGGCGCCGCCCCTGTGCAGATAGTCGCTGTTCAGTGCCGCCAATGGCGCATCGAGGCGTAGTCGGTTGACCAGATCAGGGTTGCTGATGAATGGTTTGCCGAAGGCCACCATGTCGGCCTCGCCGCTGGCAATCGCCTCGATCGCCATGGCACGCGTGTAGCCATTGTTAACGATCCAAGCACCCTGTTCGTTGCATCTCTTGAAACGGCTGCGTAGCGCAGCGTAGTCGAACGGCGCCACGTCGCGCGGACCGCCGGTGGCGCCTTCGATAACGTGAATAAACGCGAGCTTCAGCGATGCGAGTTGTTCGACGAAGTAGTTGAACAAGCTTTGGGCATCGCTGTCCTGTTTTACAAAATTGACGGGTGAAACAGGCGATAGGCGCAGCCCGGTGCGACCAGCCCCGATCTCGGCGACGATCGCATTGATCACTTCGAGCGGTAGACGCGCGCGATTCTCCTTCGGACCTCCGTAGATATCGCGTCGGGGGTTGGTGCTGTGGCGCAGGAACTGATCCAGTAAGTGACCGTTGGCACAGTGCACTTCGACGCCGTCGAAGCCTGCATCAATCGCGTTTCGCGCTGCCTGGCGGTACTCGATCACGATGTGCGGCAGTTCATCCAGCCGCAGCGCGAGCGGCTCGGAAAAAACCTCGAGCTCCTTGACGGCGAAGGTTCTGCGGTTCGTGCGGCGTTCCGTGCTCGACAGCGGCGGCTGCCCGTACTGTTGTAACGAAGCAGGCCATATACGCCCCAGATGCCACAACTGCAGTACGATCCTGCCGCCTTTGGCGTGCACCGCGCCGGTTACGCGGCGCCAGCCTGCCCTTTGTTCGTCGCTGTAGATACCCGGCGTATCGAGGTGCTCCTTGTCATCTGCCGAGATCTGTGTGGCCTCGGAGACGATCAACCCGGCGCTGGCGCGCTGCTCGTAGTAGGTCGCCATCAGTGAAGTCGGGACTTGTCCCGGGCCGGCCCGGTTTCGTGCCATCGGTGCCATCACGATGCGGTTGGCAGCCGAGATATCTCCGAAGCGGATGGGGTCGAACAAAGAGGTCATGGCTAAGCATGTCCTGAAGGGTTGAATGGAGGCCACACGACGGCAGGACGCATTATCATTTCCGCGCTCAGCTCTGTAGGGATGCGGCTGAGAGGCGACTGTGCAATCGAATGGAGGCCCATTCGGTTGGCAGCTGATTTAACAACGACTGCCTCTGGAAGCAGGCGATCGAACTCCTTTTTGACCACTGCGTAGCACTCGCAGACCCGCACCTCCAACCCCGCACGGTCGATTACGGTTATTTGGCCCCGCCTGTATTCGATCAGGCCGGCTCTCTGCAAGTTGCCGGCGGCCTCCGTGATGCCCTCGCGGCGTACGCCGAGCAGCGTAGCAATCAGCCCCTGCGTCATGGTCACCTCGTTCGAGGACAAGCGGTCTAGCCCGGACAGCAGCCAGCGGCAAAGCTGTTGATCCAACGAATGATGGCGGTTGCAGACTGCCGTCTGTGCGACTTGCGTCAGCACCGCCTGGGTGTAGAGCAGCAACAGATGTTGCAGCCGACTGGAGTGACTGAACGCCTGCTTCAGCAGTTCCGCCTTCAAGCGGTAGGCTTGTCCTCCGTTCTGCACGATAGCCATGGTCGGTGAAGTTTCGCCGCCCATGATCAAAGAGACACCGACCAAGCCCTCGTTGCCGACGACGGCGATTTCGCCCGTTGACCCATCCTCCAAAACGTAGAGCCGCGAGACGATGGCGGTCGTGGGGAAATAGACATAGCGCATCGGAATGCCAGACTCGCTCAGCACAAGACCCAGCGGCATCGGGAGCAGTTCCAGATGCGTGCACAGGCGACCGTATTCGTCCGCCGGCAGGGCGGCGAGGAGGTGATTCTGGCGTGGGTCATGCGGACCGAGCGTAAGCGATTCCATATCATCAGCAACTATAGAAAGACCTCACCGCGATTTTGCAAAGGATAAGCAGCAACAGCCGAAGTATGCCATACGAGTATTATATGTGCCAAAATGTATGTCTGTAGCAAGGAATTCGGCGCCGATCCGCATGGCCCGCGGCAGCAGGTGAGGGTCGGTCATCACGGCGCAATCGTCTTGCCTTAGGTGACTGCGGAGTCATATTCGCATCGATTCAGCGAAAGGAGAATGAAATGAAAGCAACGGGCGGTGACGCCGGTCATGCACGGCCGGATGTCAGGGTGGGCGAAGCCACTCCTGGACGCGCGCTAGCCCTGCCAGCGATCTGTCTCGCGCTACTGATCAGCGGATGTTCCAGCCAGAACATCCGCACAGAAACCCAGCAAAGCACTCCGACGACCGAAGTGATCACCATCAATCTGCGGTCCCAGGATCTCCGTGCCGGGGGAATCGCCTTTATTACGCCGTCTTCGGTCACGGGGCAGGAAGAAGACAAGCAACTCCTGGCCCTCGCCTTTACCGGAGTTCTGCGAAATGTCCGCCCGGACCTGCGTATCGTGCCCCTCCCGAAAACACTGAGTGAAGTAAATCGCATGGGGCTGACGAGCGACTACAGGCAGATGTTCGAGGACTACCGCTTAGCCGGCATATTCGACCCTGAGACTCTCCGGAAAGTGGCCGGAGCGACCGGAATGCGTTATCTGGCGCAACTCAAGCTGGGTGCATTCCGGCAGGAAGCCAAAAGCCGATTTGGCATCCTGGGGCTCCGCATACTGGAAACAAAGACCAGCACACTGCGCGTATTCCTTCAAATCTGGGACAGCAATGACGGCTCGGTCGCATGGGAAGGCTCCCAGGAGTCCACCGTATCTCATGAGTCGCTAGCTGAAGAATACGTTTCCATGAAAACCATAGTCGAGGATTCCGCTCGCGATCTCGTGGCACATTTGCCATAGCACGGACGGTCACCGTCTCAGCGCGTTACCATTTCAGCCATGGAAACCAATGATGTCGTAGGGGATAACCACTAATTCGGAAGTGCGCCTGTCAGCCGCCACAAAGTGTTGCCGTCGTCTTAGGCAACAAGCAACGCGCCCATCCGGGCGCTAACGCACAGACCCGGCTGGCTATCCGGCTTATATTCGCCCAATGATTGTCAGGATTTTGCCAATCAAGCGCCGGCGAAGCCGGCTAACGGGAAGCCCACCATGCCACGACTAAAATTCTCCATCGAACTGAGCTACGACATCGACATCCCCGGCTGCGATTTCATATTCAGCATCCACGCAGCCCAGACCCAGCATCAGACCGTAGTTTCCGAGTTGCTGGATATCAGCCAGAACCTGCCGTTCAACTTGTACACCGATCCGGTGACGCACACTCGCTTCCTGCGCCTTAAGGCACTTCCCGGACCTCTGTTGGTACGCTACGGGGCAACGGTGGACATCGATCACCATTGCGCGCCCCCGGAGCAGCTCAACGAGGTGTCGGTGGCCAACCTGCCGGGCGCCGTATTGCCCTACGTCTACCCCAGTCGCTATTGCCAGTCCGACCGGCTGCATCGGCTGGCGGTCAAGGAGTTCGGCCATCTATGGCACGGTTACGCCCGCGTCCAGGCCATTCGTGACTGGGTGATGAACCGGGTCACCTTCCGTGCCAATTCCTCCACCGGCACCACCACCGCGGTCGACACCCTGGTCGAAGAGGTCGGGGTGTGCCGTGATTTTGCCCACTTGATGATTGCCCTTTGCCGTGCGGTCAACATTCCGGCCCGCTTTGCCACAGGCATTGACTACGGCGCCGATCCGGCCCTCGGACCAACCGATTTTCATGCCTATGTGGAGGTATATCTGGGCGACCGTTGGTATATCTTCGACCCATCTGGGGTTGCCATTCCCATGGGCTTCGTGCGTTTTGGCACCGGCCGCGACGCGGCCGACGCAGCCTTTGCCACCATATTCGGTGGGGTGCGCGGGGCAGCCCCGGTGATGCACATCGAAGCCATCCCGAACGCGTCGGGGGTGCTGGTCGTGCCGCAACATGTCCCCTATGCCCTGTCCACTGACGGACAGTTCGAGCCGACTTGACGTCGCTGCCTAGGCCCGGCGGCAGGTATCAGGCCGCCAGTATTGAGCAACATGGCACCCAAGCCGTTTGTGAGCACGAGCTTGAGTGAGTATGGCCCTGTCGCCCAGGCGAAGAAGCGTGCGGTCCGTGATCAGATGGTGGGGTGAAGCCAGACTCAGATCGTCAATTCAAAACGCTGCTCATTAACTTCGCCACCCCACTGCGTGCCACGCCGCTGGTGCGCTACGCGGAAACCAAATTTTTCGTAGAGATGCTTCGCTGCACTTAGGCCTTCGAAGGTCCAGAGGAATACCTGTTCATAACACCTCGACCGACAGAAATCGATCGCCGACTCAAGCAAGGCATTTCCCACGCCCGTACCACGCACCATATCAGAGGTAATGAACCAGCGCAGGTGCGCCCCGCCCTGCTCGGCATGGGCTGCATCGATTGCAATTGAGCCTTCGATGCTGCCATCAACCAATGCGAGCCAGAGGCCGTCACGCTCTTCGACGTACCGTTCGCAGAATTCGGAAATTTCCCGCGCCACCTTACTTTCAAAGCTGAGGCCAAAGCCAACCTCGCGATGGTAATAGCGGGCGTGCAGGCTGGAAATTGCCCCGATGGAACCTGGGATGTATCCCTTGTGAATTGCCATAGTCACGACGAAGTTAACCGTTAGCCAATGTAAGAGCCATGCGCCTCTTCCCTGCACAGTCTGCCTTGGCTCAATATCAAAGGCAAGAAGCGAGGCCGATCATCACCGGCGTCAGCTAACGAGTGCTGGTTCGCCCGCCGAATGTCCGCTGCAAAATACCTTCAAACCCCTTCATAAAACCGGTTGGCATTAACTTCGGAGCCATCCTGAAAACTTGACGTTGATTATCAGAGAGGTAATTCCGTCTGTACTCCAATATCGACAGGCACTGAGTCACCAACGCCCTGCAGCGCGCTGACTCGGACACCGAGCAAACGAAGTTTCTTAACAAGGGGGACGCGGCGAAGGCACTCACCCGCTACGCGCCGGATAATCGTTGGATTATCGGTTGCTATCGGCAAGCTTGAATCTCGTGTCACCGTCTGGAAATCATCGTAACGAAGCTTGATACCGATCGTGCGCCCCAAATAGCCTTTTTGCTTTAAGTCGTTTGCCACTCGGGAACAAAGTTCAGTAAAGATCTCGGACAAGGCTGTCCGGTCATGGCGTGGATGCAAATCCTTCTCAAACGTCGTTTCCCGGCTGATCGATTTCGGTTCCGAATGGGTCGTGACTGGGCTAGCGTCGACGCCGTGCGCCGCGTTGAGGAGCCACTGCGCATAAGATAGTCCGAAGTGCTCTTGCAGTACCTCAGGCTCGATAACGGCCAATTGCCCGATGGTGTCGATGCCAAGGGTAGCCAGTTTAGCCGTAGCCTTGGGACCGATACCGTTGATCTTCTTTACCGACAATGGCCAGATTCGGCCCGGGAGATCTTCCATGGTCAGGATCGTGATCCCGTCAGGTTTGTCGAGATCGGAGCAAATCTTCGATAGCAGTTTGTTCGGGCTGATCCCAATCGAACAAGACAAGCCGGTTTCTTTTCGTACCCCGTCCTTGATCCTGCGCGCAAGGGTCAGTGAATCCTCAGGCAGATGGGTCAGGTCGATATAGATCTCGTCGATCCCCCGATCTTCGATTTCCGGTGCAATGCGTGCCACCACGGCCTTGAACAGCCTTGAATAGTGGCGGTAGGCATCAAAATCCACCGGCAAGAGAAATGCATCAGGTGCCAACTTCGCTGCCTTCATCGTCCCCATCCCGGAAAACACGCCCAGCGCCCGCGCTTCGTAGGTCGACGTGGTAATCACGCCACGACCGACATAATCGCGAAGGCGGGCAAAGCGGCGCGTCCCATCGGCATCCATGACCGGTTGTTGAGATCGGCGACCGCCGATGACCACCGGCTGGCCACGCAGTTCCGGATAGCGGAGCAGATCCACCGACGCGTAAAACGCGTCCATATCTAGATGAGCGATGCGGCGGAGCAATTGAACCATGTGAAAGCAATTATCCCCTGGCGGTTTTGGAAGTCCGCTTCCCTTGCCTCAAACCAGAGTACCTTGTCTTCGACAAAGGCGTTGTCGGTCATGGTAATAATCAGGGTGTCACGGCTTGCAGAAGTACCAATTATTTCATATTCAAATTGCTTGCCGGTAAGGAATGCTATGCTATGTTGCATATCCCTATGGAATTAGCGTCAATTTTCGCCTTTTTCTGACTGAAAGGTCTCCCGGCATGGTTTGGCAGTATTTTCAGCGGCGATCCCTGAAAGCCAGGGTGACGCAATTCACCTTGATCATATTCTTGATGTGTTTCTGGTCGCTGGCATTATTCATAAGCCAGATGCTGCGTCGGGACATGGAGCGCCAGTTGAGCGAACAGCAGTTCTCCGTTGTGTCAGGTCTGGCCAAAGAAATCAAATTCGGTCTTGACGGCCAGATGAACGCGCTGAAATTGATTGCCGGTGAGATTGACGAGCACTTGCTCAATTCTCCATCGGCCCTTGAAGATCTGCTTAAAGACCGTCCAATACTCCAGCTGCTGTTCTCTAACGGCGTAGCCGTCATAGGGCGTAACGGCACAGCGATTGTCGATGCACCACGTACAGGACGTGCAGGTATCGACTTTTCAGATAGAGACTATATCGTCACCGCGTTCAGGGAAGGGAGGGGAAGCATCGGCGCGGTGGCATCCGGCAAGGTGACGGTGCTTCCTACCTTAGTCATGGCAGAGCCGATTCGCAACGTCAAGGGCGAAGTGATAGGTGCCTTGATCGGTGGGATCGACTTGTCGAAACGAAATTTGCTCGACATTATTACTGATGGCAGCTATGGCAACACCGGTTACGTTGTGCTCGTAGATGCAAAGCAGCGTCGCATTATTACTTCTTCGGATAAACGCCGCATCATGGAGAAACTTCCCGCTCCAGGCGAAAACGCTCTTATGGACCGCAATCTACGAGGGCGGATTCAACTCTGAAGTGCAACTGCGTTATGACGCGAGTGTAGCTTCTTCCAGAAAACCTCGTGAGGTGTTTTGAAGCCGAGGCATTTTCTGGGTCGATGGTTGAGATAGTTCATGGCGATAGAGATGTCCTTTTTG
>CAILCO010000023.1 GCA_903832735.1 uncultured Sterolibacterium sp. | reverse complement strand
ACGATTCAGGAAGAAAACCGAAGAACACCCAAACAGCAAAGAAAATCTCAGCTTCATATCCACGGGGCGAAGAAAATACACCCGAAGAAAATCCGGTTTCACGCCGGCCAAGTAAATCCAGTTTCGGCTCGGCCGCGACAGTTCATGTTGCGTCTGGCGGTCGTTGCCTTCATCGTTTCAGCGTTTGTGGGGTTTTTCACGATTCGCTGGGCCCACCTCCATGCGCATCTCACCGCGGATCGTCGCGGAGACGGCAGCCACAAGATCCACAAGGTCGAGGTGCCGCGCGTCGGCGGAGTCGGCATCTTCGCCGGCTGGTTGGCGGCGCTAGTCGCGGCGGTCGGCATGGGGCAAATGACCGGCCTGCGCGCCCTGACCTGGGTGGGCGTGGTCTCGGTGGTCTTCGTCGCTGGTCTGACCGAAGACCTGACCAAGAAGGTGTCCCCGCGAGACCGCCTGCTCGCGGCCCTGGTCTCGGCGTTGCTCGGCTCCTGGTTCTTGGGCGCCACCCTCAACCGACTCGACAACCCCGCGCTCAACCTGTTGTTCGTCTACCCCCTTACGTCCATGTTGTTCACGGCGGTTGCGGTAGGCGGCGTCGCCCATGCCGTCAATGTCATCGACGGCCTCAACGGCCTGGCCGGCAGCATCTGTCTGATGGCCCTGGCGGCATTGGGCTATGTCGCTTTCCACGTCGGCGATCGCGAGATTACACTGCTGGCCTTGCTCGGCATCGGTGCGCTGCTCGGTTTTTTCATCTGGAACTATCCTAGCGGCCAGATCTTCAACGGCGATGGCGGCGCTTATTTTCTCGGCATCTACATCGCCATGCTCGGTGTGCTGCTGGTCAACCGCCATGACCAGGTCTCGGCGTGGTTTCCGCTGATGCTGATGGCCTATCCGGTGTGGGAAACGCTGTTCTCCGCCTTTCGACGGCATATGCGCGGGCAATCTTCGGCGTCGGCCGATACCCTGCACCTGCATACCCTGATGTACCGGCGGATGCCGCGCTGGATTTCGCCCAGTCAGGAAGCCAATGGCGGCCGCGGCTTGCGCCGCAATTCAGATGCTTCGACTTTGCTGATGATTCTGGGCGGCGCCAATGTCATCCCGGCCGTGCTGTTCTGGGACAGCACGCCGATGTTGCTGGGCGCCGCGGGTTTGTTCATCGTCGTCTACTTCACACTCTACCGGCGGTTGGTGCGGTTCAAGATGGGACGCCGCAAACTGCCGTTGCTCGCGGTTGTCGCGATCAAAACCAGCGAGGCCGGCCAAACAACACCGCAATAACGATATCATTGCCAACATGACTCACTGGTACGTCGTACACACCAAGCCGCAGCAAGAGCAACTTGCCTGCGACAATCTGGTCCGCCAGGGCTATCAAGTCTATCTGCCGCGGATAAAAGTATTGAAACGCAGCCGCAGGCTCAGGCGCCAGGAAGCGCAACTAGAACCGCTGTTTCCCCGCTACCTGTTCATCCAGCCCGGAACGCCGGGGCATTCCATTGCGCCGGTGCGCTCCACGCTCGGCGTGACGACGATCGTGCGTTTCGGCGAGGCGCCCGCCGTATTGCGCCACGAGACGCTGCTCGGCATTCGTGATTTCGAGACCCGGCAAAACGATGCCGGGCTGGAAGCGATCAGTCCTTTCCAAACTGGCGAAAAAGTCCAGGTGGTCGACGGCCCGCTGGCCGGACTGGAAGGCCTGATATCGAGCGTTTCGCAAGAGCGAGTCATCGTGCTGATGCAACTCCTGGGCCACGAGACTCGGGTCAACCTCAGCCACCACCAGTTGCAGGTCGCCGGTTGACCAGTCAAGCTGTAAATAGGGGTCTGACCCCTGTTTTCCGATTGTCGTTCGCCGGCAAACAAGGGCAACGATGTGAAGTAACAACCTCCGTAAGCGTCTCCTCGTCACCGGCGACGGCTTTCTCGGCTCGCACCTGTGCGAGTGGTTGCTCGCCGAGGGCTGCGACATGCTCAGTGTGGGTAAACAGTTCACCGGCACCAAGGACTATATTACCCACCATCTCCCGTGTAGAATAATGACAAATACATTTAGGATCGTAGTATGGAAAAAATCGTTGTAGCAGTCGTCGGCCTGGGTTACGTGGGTCTGCCCTTGGCTGTCGAGTTCGGCAAGAAGTTCGAGACTATCGGTTATGATCTGTCGGAATCGAAGATTGGCAACTACCGGAATTTTGTCGACCCGACCGGGGAAGTGAGTACGGAAGACCTGAAGGCGGCGACAGGGCTTAGCTATTCCACTGATCCGTCGGCGCTATCCCGGGCCGATATGATCATCGTCGCCGTGCCGACACCCGTGGGCGAAGCGCACAAGCCCGACTTTTCGCCGCTGGTGGGGTCAAGCACCACCGTGGGCAAACACATGAAGAAGGGGGCCATCGTCGTCTATGAATCGACGGTCTATCCCGGCGCCACGGAAGAAGTCTGCATTCCCGTGCTGGAGAAGCATTCGGGCATGAAGTGGAAGCAGGATTTTCACGTTGGCTATTCTCCCGAGCGGGTCAATCCCGGCGACAAGGAACGCACCGTCAGCAAGATCGTCAAGGTGGTGTCGGGGGACGACGAGGCGACCACGGGCAAGGTGGCCGAACTCTACGCCGCGGTGATCACGGCCGGCGTGCATCAGGTCAGTTCGATCAAGGTGGCCGAAGCGGCGAAGGTCATCGAGAACACCCAGCGCGACCTGAACATCGCGCTGATGAACGAACTGGCGCTGATCTTCGACCGTATCGGCATCGATACCCTGGAGGTGTTGCAGGCGGCCGGCACCAAGTGGAACTTCCTGCCTTTTCGACCTGGACTCGTCGGCGGGCACTGCATCGGCGTCGATCCCTACTATCTGACCCACAAGGCCGAAATGCTCGGCTACCACCCGCAGGTCATCCTCGCCGGACGACGCATCAACGACGGCATGGCGGCCTATGTGGCGCAGCAGACGGTGAAAGGCATGATCAGGAACAGCGGCACCATCAAGGGCGCCAAGGTCATCGTGCTCGGCCTGACCTTCAAGGAGAACTGTCCGGATCTGCGTAACTCCAAGGTGGCGGACGTGGTGCATGAGTTGCGTGAATTCGGCTGCGAGGTCTCGGTGCACGATCCGATCGCAGTGTCTTCGGAGGCCGAGCATGAATACGGCATTCGCCTCACGCCTTGGGACGAACTGCCAACTCAGGCCGATGCGCTGGTCGCGGCGGTGTCGCACCGCGAGTATCTCTCCCAGCCGCTGGCCGGTATTCTCGGCAAGCTCAAGCCGGGCGGAGTGTTCTCGGACGTCAAGTCGGCTTATGACCCGGCGGCCATCGCGGCGGCCGGCTTTCGCCTGTGGCGGCTGTGACACACCAGCGCCGCGACTATGCGGCGCTGCGCCGCGAACTGGCCGGAAATCCGCACACATGGCTGGTGACCGGGGTGGCCGGCTTCATCGGCAGCAATCTGCTGGAAACCTTGCTAGTCCTCGATCAGAACGTCGTCGGCCTGGACAACTTTGCCACCGGCCACCGGCACAACCTGGAAGAGGTGCAGGCGGTGGTGACGGCTGAGCAGTGGGCGCGCTTCAGCTTCATCGAAGGCGATATCCGCCAGTTGGACGATTGCCGCAAGGCCTGTGACGGCGTCGAGTACGTGCTGCATGAGGCGGCGCTGGGTTCGGTGCCACGCTCGCTGGAAGACCCCATCGCCACCAATGCCAGTAACATCGACGGCTTTCTCAATATGCTGGTGGCCGCGCGCGACGCCAAAGTGGCGCGCTTCGTCTATGCCGCCTCCAGTTCGACCTACGGCGATCACCCGGGCCTGCCCAAGGTCGAGGAGAAGATCGGCAAGCCACTGTCGCCTTACGCCGTGACCAAGCTGGTAAACGAACTGTATGCAGAGGTGTTTGCCCGCGTCTATGGTTTCGGCAGCATTGGTCTGCGCTACTTCAATATCTTCGGCGCCCGCCAGGATCCCGAGGGTGCCTACGCCGCCGTGGTGCCGAAATGGACTTCGGCGATGATCCATAACGAGCCAGTGTTCATCAACGGCGACGGCGAGACGAGCCGGGACTTCTGCTACATCGCCAATGCGGTTCAGGCGAACCTGCTGGCGGCCACGGCGGAGCATCCGGACGCGGTCAATCAGGTCTATAACGTCGCCGTGGGCGACCGCACCACGCTGAACCAATTATTCGAGGCGATCCGCTCGACGCTGGCGCCGCGCTTCCCGCATCTCCAGGGCTTCGAGCCCGTCTATCGCGACTTTCGCGCCGGCGATGTGCGCCATTCCCTGGCCGACATCGGCAAGGCCCGCTCGCTGCTGACTTACGAACCCAGCCACCGCATCCGCGACGGGTTGGTCGAGGCGATGGACTGGTATGTAAATTCACTAGCCGGGCAGGATTCTTATTGACAGTCGGTGCGCTCCTTGGTACCCTTAAAGTCAGATTTACGGCCATTTTCGGAGGTTGCTATGTACAAAAATTTAGGCTCATTTAGCGAATAACGTGGCTGGCTCATCTAGCGAGCCTGTGGAAGTGGATACTGGCTACATAGCGCACGGGCGCTGGAGCCAGGAGATGCAAAATGAGGACGAGAGAATTGGCAAGGCTCATCGGGACATT
>CAILCO010000022.1 GCA_903832735.1 uncultured Sterolibacterium sp. | reverse complement strand
AGCCACGAAATACCTCGCAAATTATCTCGGTTGGTTCAGGGCGCTCGACCGGTCGCCGCGATTCAGCCCGGATCCCGTGCAGTTGCTCGCTCTCGCCGTCAGGGTATGAGTTCAACAACATCATTCGCTAAATGAGCCAACATTTTACTTCCCCAGCGCCGGCAGATCGCGGACAATTCGCCTGCGCAAGACCTATCTTAGGCAATTGAGAACACCCCGTCCATGGTATTTCTGTTCCGTTTTCTGGCCGGCCTGCCGCTGCCGCTGCTGCACAATCTCGGCGCGCTGGCGGGCTGGTTGGTCTATCTGGCATCGCCCACCTACCGCCGACATTTGCGCGAAAACACGGCCCAGGCCGGACAGGGCGCCGCCCGCCGCGCGGCCATTGCCGAAGCCGGCAAGAGCCTCTTCGAACTGCCCAAGATCTGGCTGCGAACGCAGTCGGAGGTGGTCGAACGAGTCGCCCGCGTTTCCGGCTGGGACCTGGTGACAGCGGCCTGGCGCGACAATCGCGGCATTCTCTTCCTGACACCGCACCTGGGCTGCTTCGAGATCGCCGCCCAGTACTACGCCGAACAAATGCCGATCACCGTGCTCTACCGCCCGCCCAGGCAGTCCTGGCTGCGGCAATTGATCGAGCGAGGACGCGGCGCCAATCTCAGGCTCGCGCCGGCTAACAATTCCGGCGTGCGCCTGCTGATGAAGGCCTTGCGGCGGCGCGAAGCGGCGGGCATCCTGCCCGATCAGGTGCCGGGCCTGGGCGAAGGTATCTGGACCCCGTTCTTCGGCCGCCCGGCCTACACCATGACCCTGGCCGCCCGGCTGGCAGAAGGCGGCAGCACCGTGCTCATGGCCTATGCCGAACGCCTGGCCTACGGCGCCGGCTATCACCTCCATTTGCATGCGCTTTCGGCGCCGCTCAAAGGAACCCTGGCGGAGCGTGTCGCACAACTCAACCGGGAACTGGAAGCGCTGGTGCGCGAATGTCCGGAGCAATACCTCTGGGGCTACAACCGCTACAAGGCGCCTGCGGGGAACCCTGCGCCTGCGGATGGATCGCGCCCGGGAGACGTCGGGGTGGCATCATGACCCGCCTCGCCCTGGCCCTGATGTGGCTGCTGCATTTTCTCCCGCTCTCCTGGCTGGCGCCGCTCGGCATCGCTTTCGGCCGGTTGCTTTTTGCCCTGGCCGGCGAGCGGCGCCGGGTCGCGCTGATCAACCTGCGCCTGTGCTTTCCGGCAATGAGCGAGGCCGCGAGAATCGATCTGGCGCGGCGCCACTTCGAGGCTTTCGGGCGCAGTTTCCTGGAACGCGGGCTGCTCTGGTGGGCCTCTCCCACTCGCCTGAAGGAGTTGGTGCGCATCGAAGGACTGGAAAATTTCCAGGCCCTGGCCGGCCGTCCGGTGATCCTGCTGGTGCCGCACTTCATCGGCCTGGACATGGGCGGGACGCGGATCATGCTCGAATTCAACATCGTCAGCATCTACGCCAACCAGAAGAACCTGCTCTTCAACGCCGCCCTGCTCAAAGGCCGCAGCCGCTTCGGCGGCTCCACCCTGCTCTCCCGTCAGGAAGGCACGCGCAAGGCGATCAAGGCGATGCGCGCTGGCAAGCCCTTCTACTACCTGCCGGACATGGACTACGGTGAGCGCGACACGATCTTCGTGCCCTTTTTCGGCGTGCCCGCGGCGACCATCACTGGCCTGTCGCGCCTGGCGCGGATCTCGGGCGCCGCCGTGCTGCCGGTGATCACCCGGATGCTGCCGGGCGGAGCGGGCTATGTCGTCGAGATCGAAGCCGCCTGGCAGGACTTCCCGGGCACCAACATAGCAGCGGACACGCGGCGGATGAACGCCTTCATCGAGGACGAGATCAGCCGCATGCCCGAACAATACCTCTGGCTGCACAAGCGCTTCAAGACCCGTCCTCCCGGCGAAAAAAGCCCCTATTAGGCGCTCAATTGAGCGGATCGGAGCCAGGCGCCTTCGGGTAAAATCGGCGTTCGGATTTCCCGGAACGAGCTCGACAATGGAATGAAAATCCGCTTCGCGAAAATGCACGGCCTGGGCAACGATTTCGTCGTCATCGACGCCGTGCGTCAGGACGTCGCCTTGACGCCGGCTGCGGCCCGCTTTCTCGCCGATCGCCACTTCGGCGTCGGCTGCGACCAGATCCTGATCGTCGAGGCGCCGAACCACCCGGGCATCGATTTCCGCTACCGCATCTTCAACGCCGATGGCGGCGAAGTCGAGCAGTGCGGCAACGGCGCGCGCTGCTTCGTGCGCTTCGTCCATGAGCAGGGCCTCTCCGAGAAGCGCGTGTTGCGCGTCGAGACCCGTTCCGGCGTCATTGCGCCGCGACTCGAGGCCGACGGCGAGGTCACCGTGGACATGGGCATGCCGCGCTTTCTGCCTGCGGAAATTCCTTTCGAGAGCGATTCGACGGCACTGCTCCAGCGCCTTGAAACGGTGGACGCCGACGGCCGGACGCACGCGTTCGAGATCACCGCAGTCTCGATCGGCAATCCCCATGCGGTGCAGGTCGTCGCCGACGTCGACCACGCGCAGGTCGCGCAATTCGGGCCGCTGATCGAATCCCACCCGCGCTTCCCGAAGCGCGTCAATGCGGGCTTCATGCAGGTCGTCGAGCGCCACCGGATCCGCCTGCGCGTCTATGAGCGCGGCGCCGGCGAGACGCTGGCCTGCGGCACCGGCGCCTGTGCCGCCGTGGTCGCCGGCATCCGCCGCGGACTGCTCGATTCACCAGTGCGCGTGGCTACCCGCGGCGGCGAACTGCTCATCAGCTGGGCCGGAGAGGGCGCCTCGGTGATGATGACCGGCCCGGCCGTGACGGTATTTGTCGGCGAAATCAACCTGCCTGAATGAAGGGATCAAGAATATGGACGCAACAGAAGTCGCCGCTTACCTGAAGGATCATCCGGAGTTTTTCGAGCATTACGCCGACCTGCTGACGCAGGTGCTCATTCCCGATCAGCACGGCGGCCACGCCATCTCCATCACCGAGCGCCAACTTACCACGCTGCGCAGCCGCACCAAAAAACTAGAGACCAAGCTGGCGGAGTTGCTGCGCTTCGGCGAAGAGAACGACGCCATAGGCGAGAAGCTCCACCGTCTGTCGCTGTCGCTGGCCGCCGCCGGGGATTATCCGACGGTGCGCGGCGCGCTCTACTCCCATCTCGGCGGCGACTTCGCCGTGCCCCATGTCACGCTGCGCCTGTGGGGTATCAAGGCGCCCGAAGGCGAGGAAGACAGCGCCGAGTTCGCCGCTGCGGACCAGGCGACACTGTCCTTCGCCGCCAGCTTCAAGCATCCCCAGTGCGGACCGAGTGCCCGGTTCGAGACCCTGCCCTGGCTGGACGGGAGCGTACGCTCGCTGGCATGGGTGCCGCTCCTGCGCGGAACCGAGACCATGGGCCTGCTCGCGCTCGGCAGCGAAGAACCGCACCGTTTCTATCCGGAGATGGGCACCCTGTTTCTGGCCCGCCTGGGCGACCTGGCTGCCACGGCCCTGATCCGCACGCTGTAGCATCATGGAACCCGGCGACGCAGGCGTCAGCGCTTTTCTCGCGGCCCTCGCCCATGAAAGAAATGCCAGCGCGCATACCCTGGACGCCTATGGCCGCGACCTGCAAACCCTGACGCAACTGGCGTCGGACGCACCGCTGGCAGCGCTGCAGCCCTCTGATATCAGGCGCTTTGCCATGCAACTCAATAGCCGCGGCCAGTCGGCGCGCTCCATTGCGCGCAAGCTGTCGGCCTGGCGCAGCTTCTATCGTTGGCTCGGAGCCAACAGCCCCTTGGCGCAAAATCCTTGCCAGGGTGTGCGCCCACCCAAGCGCCGGCGCGACCTGCCCAAGGTGCTTTCCATCGAACAGGTCGGCGCCTTGCTCGACAAGCCCGCCGACGATCTGCTGGAACTGCGCGACAAGGCCATGTTCGAACTGTTCTATTCCTCGGGACTGCGCCTGGCCGAACTGGCCTCGCTGGACTGCGACGGCATGAGACTCGCCGAGCGAGAGGTCACGGTCACCGGCAAGCGCGAGAAGACGCGCACCGTTCCGCTTGGCGCCAAGGCCCACGCCGCCCTGGAGGTTTGGCTGGGCGGGCGATCGGCCCTGGCCAATGATCTCGAGCCGGCACTCTTCGTCAGCCGCCGCGGCTCGCGCATCACGCCGCGGGCCATCGAATTGCGCCTTGAGCGCTGGGCAGGGCGGCAAGGCCTGGGCCAGCATGTCCATCCGCACATGCTGCGCCATTCGTTTGCCTCGCATCTGCTGCAGTCCTCCGGCGACCTGCGCGCGGTGCAGGAGATGCTGGGTCATGCCAGCATCAGCACGACCCAGGTGTATACCCACCTCGACTATCAGCACCTGGCCAAGGTTTATGATGCGGCCCATCCGCGCGCGAAAAAGCAGTGAGTCGATGACAACAAAACTTCCGCCATGCAACTCGTCCTGATCAGCGGCCTGTCCGGCTCAGGCAAGAGCATCGCCCTCAATGTCTTCGAGGATGCCGGCTATTATTGCGTGGATAATCTGCCGGCGCCGCTCATGCCGCAGCTGGTCGAGCATCTGCGTCACGAGGAGATTGACCGCGTCGCGGTGGCCGTGGACATGCGTGGCGGCATCGGCATCAAAAATCTGCCGCAGCAATTGCAGGATCTGCGCGCCGCCGACATCGATCTGCGCCTGGTCTTCCTCGACGCGCGCGACCAGGTGCTGATCCAGCGTTTCTCCGAAACGCGCCGGCGCCACCCGCTGGCCCGCGACGACATCACCCTGGCCGAGGCGATCGGGCATGAGCGCGAGGCCCTCGCGGACATCGCGGCGCTGGGCCACCGCATCGACACCAGTTGGCTGCAGCCCAACGCGCTGCGCGGCTTCATCAAGGATTTCGCCGGTCTCGATGCCAAAGCCGGTCTCACGCTGCTCTTCGAATCCTTCGGCTTCAAGAACGGACTGCCGCTCGACGCCGACCTGGTCTTCGACGTGCGCTGCCTGCCCAACCCGCACTACGATCCGCGGCTGCGCCCGCTCACCGGGCGCGACCCGGAGGTGGCGCTGTTCCTCGAACTCCAGCCGGAAGTTGCACGCATGGCGGAGGATATCCACCGCTTCGTCGCCGATTGGCTGCCGGCCTATATCAGCGACTCCCGCGCCTACCTCACCGTCGCCATCGGCTGCACCGGCGGCCAGCACCGTTCGGTATACCTCGCCGAACTGCTCGCCGCACGCTTCGAAGCAAGCGCTCAGGTGCTGGTCCGCCACCGGGCCCTGGCGACTTAACCGCGCCCTAGCTCCGGAAAGGCAGCTTCGAGCAGGCTGCGAATCGGCGCAGGCAAGGCCGCGGCGGCCAGTTCCGATCGGGCAAGCCAGCACTGCCCGGCGCTCTCCGCAACGTGCGGCAGGAACGTTGCCTGGCCCAGCAAGGGCAGCAGGGTCAAACGGAAATGCGTGAAATTGTGGCGCAACGGCGCAAGCGTCTCGAAGCGGTTCACTGCGCAGCCCAGTGCGCTCGCCGCATAGGCCGACGGTTCGGCATCCTCGGGCAGTTCCGGCAGGCTCAGCAAGCCGCCCCAGATGCCCGACGGCGGACGGTGCTGCAACAGCACGCGGCCCGCCTCTATCAGCAGCAACACCCTCACCTCCCTGCTCGGCAATGGCTTCCGGGATTTGCTCTCGGGCAGTTGCAGGACCCTGTCCTGGCTCAGGGCAACGCAACTGCCCGCCAGCGGGCACTCGCCGCAGCGCGGCTTGGTCCGCGTGCACAGCGTCGCGCCCAGGTCCATCTGCGCCTGGATGTAGGTGCCGACGGCGCGGCGCGGCAGCACGGAGTCCGCCAGGCGCCACAGTTCCCTATCCACCGACGGCTGGCCGGGGATGCCGGGCAAACCGAAGTGACGGCAAAGGACGCGCTTGACGTTGCCGTCAAGAATGGACGCAACCGCGCCGAAGCAGAACACCGCGATGGCATTGGCGGTCGATCGGCCAATCCCGGGCAGTTTTGCGATGGCCGTGGCGTCCTGGGGAAAACTGCCGGCGTGATCGCGCATCACGACACCGGCGCAGGCATGCAGGTTGCGCGCCCGGGCGTAATAGCCCAGTCCGCTCCACAGCGCCATCACCTCGGCCACGGGTGCCGCGGCCAGTTCCGGTAATCCGGGAAAGCGCGCGAGAAAGCGCTGGTAATAGGGAATCACCGTGGCGACCTGCGTCTGTTGCAGCATGATCTCCGACAGCCAGACACGATAGGGATCCCTAGTCCGCGCCCAGGGCAGGTCGTGGCGCCCGTGGCGCTGGTGCCAGATGAGCAGCCTGCGGGAGAAGTCGTCGGAAGTTTTCATCGCCGGGGGCCTTGCCGGTCATTCATGGCACCGCGCCAAACAACAGCGCAGGTGTCGCGGAGAGTCAGAAGCGTGCCGAATCCCATGGTTTGGCCGATAATGCAAACTTGAACAGTTTAGCCGAGCAGTTTGTTCGCACCAATGCAGCCAACGAAAAAATTCAGTACGCGCGCTTTTCGCAACGCGCTGGGCAGCTACGCCACCGGCGTCGCCGTGATCACCGCGCGCGGTCCCGACAGTTCCCTGGCCGGCGTCACCATCAATTCGTTTGCCTCGGTGTCACTCGATCCGCCGTTGGTGTTATGGAGTCTCGCGCTCAACTCGCCATCGCTGCTGCTGTTGCGGAATTGCAGCCACTACGCGATCAACGTACTGGCGCAGGATCAGCAGGAATTGTCGCAGCGCTTTGCCGCAACGCGGACGGACAAGTTCGCCGGCCTGGCGTTCACCCCGGGCGCCGGCGACGCGCCGCTCCTGCCCGGCTGCTGCGCCTGGCTCGAATGCCGCCACGAAGCGCAACACCCCGGCGGCGATCATCTGATTCTCGTCGGTCGGGTGGACAGTTTCGTCCGATTTGACCGGCCGCCGCTGCTTTTCCTGGGCGGCGAATATCATGCGCTCGGCCGCTCGCTCAGTGCACCACTCACAGGTCCGCTCGACGACCAAAAGTGAAGCGCATCCCGACGGCCAGAGCCGGCAGCGCCAGCAATAGATACGCCGCCGGATAGCCCAGGCCGGTGCCGACGATGGCGCCGAACAGCGGCGGTCCGATTACCACGCCAAAGAAAGTGAAGAACAGGGTACCGCCGGTCGCCAGACCGACCTTGCCCGGCGGAGCCAGACGCGCCACCTGCGCCAGAAGCACGCCGTTCCAGCCGATCGCGGCGGCGCCAAACAGCCCGACCGTAACGGCCAGGGCGGCGTTGGACCAGGCCGGGGAGAACAGCGCGGCGGCGCCGGCGCCCCCCGCCATGGTCAGGCCGAGCAGGCCGAACATGCGCCGGGGCGGAACCCAGCGGTCGGCGACGGTGCCCCAGACGATGCGACCGAAGACCCCGCCCGCCTGCGCCACCGCCAGCATGACGCCTGCCTGAAGCAGAGACATCGCCAGATCCTGGACCAGATAGGTCACCAGATAGCCCATCAGGCACAACTGCATCGCGGAGTAGAGGATGGAGGCCAGCGCCAGCCCGCGAATCGGCGCATCACCTAAGACCAGTTTCAAGGGCGCGAAAATGGCGACGAAGTCGATACGCCGGCCGGACTCGCTGTCGTTATCGATGCCGGCACGGACCGGTTCGGCAAGAGCCGCGACAGCGAGGCAGATCAGGGCGACGCAGGCCAAAGCCCCGCGCCATCCGGCAATGATCACCAGAGGCGGCACCAGAATCCCGGCCAGCGCGCCGCCCAGCGGCACACCCGTCTGCTTGAGCGAGAAGATCAGGCCGGTGAGATGCGCCGGCGTGCTCTTCGCCAGCACATGGGAGCTGGCCGGCGTGATCGGACCATAACCCATACCGATCACCAGCGCCGCAACGATCATCGCCGAAGGCTGGCCGAGCATGGCCAGGAGCAGGCCGGCGGCGCAAATCAAGAGACAGAACTGGCTCACGCGAATCGCGCCGAAGCGCAGCACCAGTGCCCCGCCGGCCACCGAGGAGAGCATCGCACCGAGATAGACGATGGCGACGAAAAGGCCGACATAAGTGGCGGAGACCCCGACGTCGGCAGCCGCATTGGTCGCCAGCACCGGCATCACCATCATCGCCAGCGCGGTCATCACCTGGATGGCGAGTGTGATCAGGAGAGGGGCGAGCGTTTTCATCATGGGGCTACCTGCCGCAGTCTCTAATGGTGGGATATTTGATCGAGATCAAGTCACATCGGGGTCAATGACTTCAATATCCGCCTCGATGATCGCATCAGTGCGGTCGGGAACAAGAAGGGTGAGAAATTCACTCTCGGATAATTGGGGACAAACATGAGTTCTAGCCGGGCAATGAAGCCGCTGATCATAACAGCCATCACCCTTGCTTTCACGCTCGCCATCCTCCCGGAGGCAGCGCAAGCCAAAGGGGCCGATCGCAGCGGCAAGGAAGTGGTCGAGGCCGTGTGCGGCAACTGCCACACCAGCGGCGCCGATGGCGCACCGAAAATCGGCAACAAGCAGGCCTGGAGCACACGAGCGGCGCGCGGCCTGGACAGCCTGACGCAAAATGCCTTGAAGGGCATCCGCAAGATGCCGTCGCATGGCGGCAATCCGGACGTCAGCGATTTCGAGATCCAGCGCGCCATCACCTATATGGTCAATCAGTCCGGCGGACAATGGGCCGAACCGACCAACAAGGCGGCCAAGACCGCCGACCGCGCCGGCAAGGACATCGTCCAGGCGCAGTGCATCAAATGCCACCAGACCGGACTGAAGGGCGCGCCCAAGATCGGCGATCGGGCCGCCTGGATACCGCGCGGCGCGAATGGCATGGACGCCCTGGTCCGCTCCGCGATCAACGGCCATGGCGGCATGCCTGCCCGCGGCGGCATGGCCGACCTCACCGACGCGGAGATGCGCGATGCGGTCATCTACATGTTCAACCAGGGCATCACCGTTGCGAAATAGTCCGGGTCCGAACCCGGGCCATTGAACTCGAACATCAACTGATCAAGAAGCGAAACCATGCCAAAACATATTGTCCGACTCGTACTCATCTTGCTGGCCACCGGTGTGCTCGCCTATGCCGGGAAGCAGCTATTGACCGTCAAATCCTTCTACCAATTTGGCCACTATCGCGGCGACTCGGTGGCGGAGATCGCCTCTGATCGACCCAAATTCCGCACCCCGAAAGCTTGCGAACAGTGCCACGCGGCGAGATACGAGGAATGGGCCAAGGGCGTACACAACAATCCCGGCATCGGCAAGGTCGTCAAATGCGAAGTCTGTCACGGCGCTGCGAGCAGTCGCGACAGCAATCCCCACGGCGACAATTCAGCCACCGGTACGGATCACCCGGACAAGCTCAAGCTCGATATCCCGACCGATACCGTGAGGCTATGCACCCAATGCCACGAGCAGATGCCCGGCCGGCCGGCCGAACAGAAACAGATCGTGGTCGCCACTCACGCCGGGGACCAGCAATGCAAGACTTGCCACAACGTCCATTCGCCGCGGACATTCGTCGGAGCTTTGGCATCGACTTCCCGTCCGGGCAATGCGGCGGCGGGCAAAGCAATTGCCGCCGATTGCGCGGAATGCCACGGCAAAGCGGGGATCAGCGATGACGCCGCCATTCCCAGCCTGGCCGGACAAAACGAGACTTATCTCGCCGATGCCATCAAGGCCTACAAGAAAGGCTCGCGGAAAGATGCAACGATGAGCGGGATGGCCAAGGATCTGTCCGATACCGCAGCGGAAAATCTTGCCGCCTATTACGCCAGCCTGCAATGCAAGAGCACCCAGAACGGCGATCCCAAGGGCGCCGCCCGGGGTCAGACGCTGGCTGCGCAATGCGTCTCCTGCCACGGCGCCAACGGCATCAACAAACAGGCCATGTGGCCCAGCCTGGCCGGGCAGTCCAAGGATTATCTCCTGAGCGCCCTCAAGTCATACAAGGCCGAGCGCACGAACGGCATGATGAACAAGGTCGCCAAGGACCTTAACGATGCCGATGCTGCGGCCCTGGCGGACTATTTCGCCAATGCCAGTTGCAGGTAAGACCAGTTAGAGAAGATCAAGAGGAAATTATGGAAAATAAAGTCGAGAAACTTGAGGAAGACGGACGCAGGAAGTTCCTCCGTCTGTTCGGCGCCGCCATCGGCGGCGGTGGCATGGCGATCGCGGCCAATTCGCTTCTGCCGGAAGCCGCGGCCACCGAAACCCCGGCCAAGGCAGCCATACCGGCGATACCGGGTTATGACTGGAGCCAGCACCATTGGGCCTTCGGCGTCGATGCCACGAAGTGTATCGGCTGCCTGCGTTGCGTCGAAGCCTGCAAGGTAGAAAACAACGTCGCCAAGGATCCCAATCATTTCCGCACCTGGGTCGAGCGTTACGTCACTCTCGAAGGAGAGGAAAAAGCGCGCATCGACAGCCAGCAAGACCCGGTCAACATCGCAGCCGCCGGGGCGGAGGGCAAGTACCGGTTCGCCAATCGCTACAAGGACGCGAAGGTGGAAAAGGCCTTCTTCGTGCCCAAGCTCTGCAATCACTGCACCCATCCCGCCTGCGTGCAGGTATGTCCGACCGGCGCGACCTACAAGACCGATGACGGCGTGGTGGTCATCGACCATACTTACTGCATCGGCTGCCAGTATTGCGTCCAGGCCTGCCCCTACGGCGCGCGTTTTTTCAACGAGGAAAAACGCGTCACGGACAAATGCACCTGGTGTTATCACCGCATCACCAAGGGTCTGAACCCCGCATGCGTCGAGGTTTGCCCGGTCAGCGCGCGCGTCTTCGGCGATCGCAACGACAAACAAAGTCCGATCAGTATTTTCCTGCGCAACAACCGGGTGACCGTTCTCAAGCCCGAATCCGGCAACGCCCCGAATGTGTTCTATGTGGGCATCGACAAGGAGGTGGGCTAAGTGGAAGCGCTCTATCACGTTGCACCGTTCACCGGTTACATTTATCCCAACGAGTCCGTTGTCCCATGGACCGTTCTGATCGTCATTTACCCCTACTTGACCGGTTTGGTGGCAGGCGCCTTCACCATGTCCAGTCTCTACCAGGTTTTCGGCATGCAGCGCTTCAAGCCGGTCGCACACTTCGCCATGCTCACTTCACTGTGCTGCATGCTGATCGTGCCGCTGCCCTTGCTGTTGCACCTGGGCCATGCCGAACGGGCGCTGAACCCGATGATCACGCCGCACACCACTTCGGCCTTCGCCGTCTTCGGTTATGCCGCGGGGTTCTATGTGGTACTCCTGCTGCTGGAAAACTGGTTCGTGTTCCGGCCGCACATCGTCCAGCAGGCACAGCAGCGGAAGGGCCTGCTGGGCTTGTTCTACCGCGTGCTGACGCTGGGCTCCTACGATCTTTCCGAGAAGGCGATGAGCTACGACCGGAAGTGGATTTTCGCCCTGGCAGTCGTCGGTATTCCCGGCGCTCACGGCCTGCACGGTTATGTCGGCTTCGTCTTCGGTTCGCTGAAATCCAGGGAATGGTGGTCCTCCGATCTGATGCCGCCGATCTTCCTGTTCTCGGCAATCATCTCCGGCGTCTCGCTGCTGATCGTCCTCTATGCCCTGTCCTGCAAACTGCGCAAGGTTCCGATCGATCTGGATTGCGTCAAGGGCATGGCCTATACGCTGTGGGGCTTCATGATGTTCGCGCTGATGCTCGAAGCGGTTGAGTTCGCCAGCCTGATGTACCGGGGCCGCGAAGGCATCGAAATGATCCTGGAATATGTCAAGGGTCCGCTGGTGATTCCTTTCTGGACCGTCCAGTTGGGCATCTGCTCGCTGCTCCCGGTTCTCCTGCTGTCGTTCATGATCTGGCAAGGCACCAAGGGCAAGACGCTGATCGTGGGCGTCGTCACCTGCGCCATGTTGGTGCTCGTCGGCGTATTGATGATGCGCTGGAACGTGGTCATCGGCGGCCAGGAAATTTCCAAGACCGGCAAGGGATTGCTCACCTACCACATGCCCTGGGTCGAACAGGAAAGCGGCCTGACCGCCGCCATACTGCTGATGGCACCCTTTGTCCTGCTGGCTGTGGCTGTCCGGTTGTTTCCGCCCTGGGAAGATGGCAAGGCCGCTCATTAGACAATACGAAGGAGGAGACGAACATGGAACTGAATAACGTGTTTTGGCTGCTGGGCATTTTTGTCGTGATAGTAGTTTTATTTGGCGTGGGCTCCTGCCGTTTCATGGAGAAGTCCCAGGACGACGAGAAGAAAGACAAGTGATTCCGTCCGGACGAGCAGTTCGTCCGAGCGGTGGAAGGCGGTATAATTGGTACCCGACCGAGAAAGCTGTTTGAGATGAAACTGATGACACGCAGTGCGCAGACCCTGATGCTGGCCTTGCTGCTGGCGACGGGCGTAGGCTATTCGTCAAGCGGGACCGCGCAGTCCTCCGGCGCCAAGCCCGGTGTTGAAGACGACCTCCGGGCCGCGAACGCCTCATCTCAGGACGTTGCGGAAGGCAAGCGTCTCGCGGACGCTACCTGCGCCCGCTGTCACGGCGCGAAGGGCATCAGCAGCAGCAAGGGCGTGCCCCATATCGCAGGCCAGCGGCCCGCCTACCTGCACCTGGAATTGCGCGCCTACCAGACCGGCACCCGCGGCAACACGCCGATGGAAGCGGCGGTCAAGTTTCTCAGCGACGATGCACTGGTCAAGGTCGCGGCCTATTACGCCAGTCTCGACCCGGCGACACCGAGCAATACCAAGCCTGCCCCGGCCAAACCGGACCCGGTCCAGGCTGGCAAAGCGGCCGCCTCCGGCTGCGCCGGCTGCCACGGCGAGGGCGGGATCAGCAAGACCGGCGGTGTGCCCAGCCTGATCGGTCAGGATCCGAAATTTCTGATCTCCGCCATGCAGGCCTACAAGAGCGGGCAGCGCAAGAACGACATGATGAAGACCCTGCTGGCAGCGGTCACCGAGACGGAGATGGGCAACATCGCGCTCTACTATGCCCTGCAAAAACCCGCCAAGGCGGCAACACCGGCCGCCGGGGACAAGGCAGCGGGCAAGGCCGCGGCGGCTGACTGCGGCGGTTGTCACGGCGACCTGGGGGTCAGCGGCAGTCCTGCGACGCCCAGCCTGGCCGGTCAGGATGCCGAGTATCTGGTCGACGCGCTCAAGGCCTACAAGAGCGGTGCGCGCAGCGACGACACCATGAAGTCGCTCGCGGCCGCCCTGGACGAGAAGAACATGAAGAACATCGCCGCCTATTACAACAGCCTGCAGCCTCAGCCGCCGAAAGCGAAGAAGCCGCTGTCGACCGCCGAGTGGGTGCAACGATGCGACCGTTGCCACGGCGTCAATGGCAACAGCACGGATCCGCGCTTGCCGGCTTTGGCGGCTCAGCGCGCCGACTACATGGACAAGGTGCTGCGCAGCTATCAGAAGGGCGAGCGGAAGAACACGTCAATGGCCGCCATGTCCACGGGGCTCTCCGATGCCGAAATCGAGAACCTTTCTAGCTACTATGCGCAGCAGAAGGCGCGTTCTGTCGTGTTCATAACACAGCCAGGCAAGTAAGCGAAGCGAGGGTATTAGGCCTCCTTCCGAATACATGTTCCAGTAACCGGGGCTGCGGCGCCAAGCTGCGCCGCCCCGCAATACCTAAGGAAGTGAAGATGAATTCTGATCCACTGCACCAGCTCTATACGCATTACTCGGAACTGCCTTACAGCCAGCGTGTTCTCTATACCTGCACGCTGCTGGTGCTCGGCCTGGCTTACCTTTTCGCCATCATCTATTTGTTTCACTCCTACTCCGGCCGCGACGGTAAGGAAAACACCCTGACCTACGAGGACATCGTCATCGCCTACACCGGTACCGGCAAAGGCTCCCGCCTCGAGGCGGCGCTGCGCGGACCGATGTCCTCGATGCTCCCGGCCGAGGAATCTTCCGTCATCATCAGCTGGGTCAGCGAAGGGGTCAATCAGGAAAAATACGACAAGACCGTCAAGCCGATTCTCGACAAGCGCTGCATGACCTGCCACGACGGCAGCAATCCGCATCTGCCGAACCTGAGCAGTTTCGACAGCCTGAAGAAGGTGACCGAGAAGGATACCGGCACCGACGTCTTTACCCTGGTTCGCGTCTCGCACATCCACCTGTTCGGGCTTACCTTCGTCTTCTTCCTGATGGGCCTGATGTTCAGCCATGCCTATCTGCGGCCGGTATGGTTCAAGTGCACCGTCGTCGCGATGCCCTTCCTGTGCCTCGTACTCGACATCAGCTCCTGGTATTTCACCAAGCTGTATCACCCCTTCGCCTGGGTGGTGATGATTGCCGGCGGCATGATGGGCATGAGCTTCGCCTTCATGTGGGGAGTGACCATGTATCAGTTGTGGTTCTCCAAGCCGCCTGCACCAGTCGCGCAGCGGGATGCTGGCAGTGCGCCGACGAGGGTGACACGCTAGTGCCCGTAGTGGTCTGAACAACCCAGGGCACTTGTGCCACAGGTACTTGAGACATGTGGGACAGGCTCTTGCAGCCTGTTTCACTGCGACCGTAAGGCCTGGCGAACAAGGGCGCTCAGCACCAGCGCCACTTGCCTCTACAACGGCCCGGATAGTAAAATCGCGCCCTTTGGGGCGTTTATCCATGGTAAAGAGAACACTCATGGCTGCGACCGCGGCCCAGCGCCGGGCAGGAAACCCGCCGCCAGCTCGCCTGCGGCTTTGCGCTGTCGACAAAGCCAAACTAGATCAAGCCATCGAAGGCGAGCAGCGCCAGGGTTGGATGCTGGTCAGCCGTTGCTATTCCATGGATGATGGCCACGGTGCGGAATTGACGCGCGCGGAGATGACCCAGGCCGCTTAAGCTGCGCGCTTAAGCGGCGAGTTCGACCGATCGATTGAACGTACCACTGTAAAAAAGCCGGGGCTGCGCGATGCGCTGCCCCGGCTTTTTACGACCTGCACTTGTCAGTGCTTGTCCGCCGGCTGGCTGGAGTACCAGGAGGCGATGCTCTCTATCATGGCATTGCTGTAGGCGAAACTCATGTTATGCATCATCGAGCTCTGGCGTTTGCCGTCGCGGTAGGCTCGCAGCGACATGACGAGATAGTCCCGGTCCTGCCCGTTCATTTTCGGAACCACCATCGCGGGATTGCTGTCCGCGTCGTGGCAGCGATTGCATTTGTCGACCAATTCCTTGACCGTGCTCGGCACGACATCGGAGGGCGCAGACTTCTGCACCGAATAGAAGGCGGCGATGTTTTCGATGTCCTTGTCGGAAAGACCGGCGATGTAGCGCTGCATGCCCCAATTCTGCCGACTCTTCTTGTACGCCTTCATCGAATTCACCAGATAGAGCGCATCCTGACCGGCCAGGCTGGGCGTCGCGCCGTCGGTGCTGACGCCGTGTGCGCCGTGACAGCCGCCGCACATCGCGGTGGCCGGTTCGCCGGCGACCGGATCGCCTACCGGCGGCGCCGCACGTTGTGCAGGAGTCTGTGCAGCGTAATAGAGACCCAGTTTCTCCAGATCGAGTTTCTTTGAACCGCGCAGCATCGAGCCCATGATCGCCGCCTTGCGATCGCCCTGGTGATATTCCTCGATCGCCGTCACTAGATAGTGCGCCTGCTGGCCGGCCAGGGTTGGCGTGCCGGGGGTCTTGCTGTTGCCGTCCTCGCCATGGCACTTGGCGCAGGGCACGGCAAGCGCCTTGCCTTCCTGATACGGCGACGACAGTTGGATGTTCGCGGCTGCGACATTGGCGACCGGCGGCAGGCCCGCGTAATAGGCGACGACGCTGCGCACCTCGGGGTCTGACATGTTCGCCGTCATGTCCTTCAGCGCGGCGTGTGTCCGCTTGCCGTCCTTGTACTCGGCTATCGAGGCGAGCAGATAGCGCTCCCTCTGTCCCGCCAGGTGGGGAATGCCCGGCGCGGCGCCGCCGCCTTCCAGGCCGTGACAACCCTTGCAGGTACGCTCCGCAATACTCTTCCCCAGGCTCAGATCAGCCGCCGGCGCAGCTTTTGGCTCCGCCTTTTTCTCCGTACAACCGATCAGCGACAAGGACAACAAGATGCTCAGGATCAAAGTTTTCATTTCAATTCTCGAAGAATGGTTAGTCGGTCATTTGCGTACAAGTTATTCCGTCCGTTCATCATGCCGTTGCGCTGCCGACAAAGCCTATCACCACTAGGACAAGAAGGGTTAATCCAAAAATCAACAAGGTGATCCCAAGGACTTTCGAAGCGCGGGTCATGGGTCGCGACGGCGCATCCACCAGATGCTTTTCGAGCTCCCCGGTATCGACCAAACGCTGGTACTCCACCTTGTGTTCATGCCTGAACTCTTCCAGCGATACGGCGCCGGTAAACATCACCACATCGGGTGGCGGGAACTTGTCCGGCCTGAGGTGGTTGTTGAAGAAATGCACCGTGAACAGGAACACCGCGGCCAGGAAGGCTTCTTCGCCGTGGATGATCGTGGCGACGTTGAATACCCAGCCCGGCAGGATGGAACCGGTAATGTTTGGCAACGACAGCATCAGGCCGCTGCCGCCGATGATGCCCATCCCCCAGAACACCGCCCAGTAGTCAAACTTCTCCCAGTAGGTCCAGCGATCCAGCGCCGGGCGCGGGCCCTTGCCGAAGAACCACTTGAACATTCCGATCGCGTCGGCCAGATCTTGCCAGCGCGGCACTAGCGAGCGCGGCCCGAACCAATGAAAGTTCTTCCAGTTGCGCCCGAGGAAGTAAGTGACATAGACCAGATGCAGGAAGAAGATGCCGAGCATGACCGCCGCGCTGACCCTGTGAATGGTTGCCGCCACTCTCGGGCCGCCCAACGCCTTCATGATCGCCGGCGCCCAGGAAGTCTCGGCATAGAACACCGACATCCCGGTCAGCACCAGCATCATGACGGAGAGTGCAAACAGCAGATGGGCTATCCGCCAGAGCGGTTTGAAGCGCTGGTAATACTTACCCTGGCCGATGAGTTTCATTTCATCGGTACGGACATGGGGAATATTCTTGCCTTGCTTGCGGTCCTGGTACTCGCGGTAGAACCACAGCGCGGAGTGGGCCCAGAAAAACGCGAATACGCCGATAAGCAGTGCGATCATGAATTTCGAGGTCACCCACATATAGGGATAGCGCTTGAAATCGTGTGTGTTGCCGTGGGGGCTGAAGGTGGTGAAACCTTCGGTTGCGCCCATATGGCATTGCTTGCAGGTATCGAGCCGGTTGTCCGGATGGACCGTCGATTTCGGATCACTGACCCGCAGGATGCCGTGGCTGCCGTGGCAGTCGAAACACTTGGCGGTATACGCGTAGCCCAGGGTATTGACTTGGCCGTGGTAAGTGCCGAGATAGGACTTCAGATTTTCCTCATGGCAGTTGCCGCAGTTTTTGGTGATGGCCAACCGAGTCGAGTCCATCGACGGGGATTCGACATCGTGCGTGCTGTGGCAATCCGAACAGATCGCCGCCTTGGGATTGTTCTTCTCCAAGACTTCCTTGCCATGAACGGAGGTAGCATATTCCGCCCGCTCCTTGGCGTGGCACTTGCCGCAGGCGTCGGGTATGCTCCGCCGCCATTCGGCGCGCTCGACGCTGCCCTTGGGATAGACGGCGTGGGCATCATGGCAGTCGTAACAGGTGGCATTGGTGTGCGACTGGTCCTCCTTGTTCGGCCGCGCATGGATAGACTTCATGTAGCGGTCGATCTGCTTGACCACCACGCCCAGCCTCTCGTTCTCCTGGGTCTTGCCCTCGTCCTTGGCCTTCTCCCACAACTCCTGGTGGCAATTGACGCAACTTACTTTGTGCGTCACGCCCGGCTTATGCGGGATTTCCGTGATGTCCTTGTGGCATTCGGTGCACAGCCGCTTGCCATGCACACTCTTGCCGAACTTGTCCTTGTTCACATGCAGCGAGCGCATATGACCGTCCGCGACCGGCATATCGAAGCCCTTGTTGCCGTGGCAACCCAGGCAGGTCGAGTTTTCGAACTTTTCAACGGCTGCTTCGGCGGCGACTGCGCCCGCCGCAACCAGCAAACTTCCCACAAAGCAGCCCGCTATCAAGCCCTTTGCAAGTTTCAAGACACGCATGATCTTCTTCACCGATGATAGGGAACGACGAGCCTCGATTATGCTTGAAGGAACATGACATGACTTGACGTATATCAATTCTCAACCCATATCGGTTCACTACAATCAAGCCCTGAGTCACCGGGTAAATATTTCGCCCGGCCACTCGACATGATTTCGGCATGGCTGTTTCGACAACTATTCTTAAACTAGGAGAGCATAAATGAGAGCAATGATGGTCGCAGGCTTGGTGGTCGCAGGTCTGGTACTAGCTGGCCCGGCAAGCGCCTCGTCGGAACTGGCCAAGAAAAGTGGCTGCCTCAACTGCCACGCGGTCGACACCAAGAAGGTCGGTCCGGCGTACAAGGACGTTGCGGCCAAATACAAGGGCAAGGACGGCAGCGATGCGACCCTGGTCGCCAAGATCATGGCTGGCAAGGAGCACCCGAAGGTCAAGGCCAGCGAGGACGATGTCAAGGCGCTGGTCAAGTGGGTCCTGGCGATGTAAGCACGGACTGGCGAAACAGCTGGGGTACTACGATGTTGCGACTCGGGCCGTCTTTCAGGACGGCCCGAGTCGTTTGGCGAAACTCGCGGAAAAAGCTTCCACGGCAGCCCAGTCGGTGTATTCGTAATCCCGTGCGGTATCCGTATCGCCGCCGGCATAACCGACGATCATAACCATCAGCATGCGCTTCCATGCGGCGTACTTGGAAAACTGCAGCGCCCCACCGAAACTGACGGCCTGCTCCGGATGCCAGGCGACCTGACGCAGAAAAACATCGAGATATCGCCTTGCGGCCTCGGGCTTTGCCCCCGGCCCGCCGCCGGAGAGGCTGACCGAAAAGAACGCCGAAGGTATCGACTCCAGCGCGTCCCGGCAGCGCCGCACCAGGGGCCGCAGATACGCCGGATGGTGGCCGTAATGGATAGCCGCGCCGAGGATGATGCCGCCGTACTGCGCCGGATCAAAACCACTCTTCAGGTCATCGGCGGCGCGGATTTCCGCTTGGTGGCCAAGATGTCGCAGGGTCTGCGCAATGCGATCGGCGATGCGCGCCGTCTGACCTTCGGTGCTCGCGTAAAGAATCAGGACATTCGGCATGAAATTGATCGGCAATTGACCTTGCCGCTTTTGGGATTCGGGGTTTTCTGGTAATAATGAGGCACCCAATGCGTCGAGTCAAATGCGGCGTCGAGTCAATTGCGATTCCATCTGTCGATAGTGGAATGAAACTATTTGCCGACAACCGCGTTGATGTATTCACGAGGGAAATGTTTTTCAACCAACCACCCGTAAGGAGAAGTTAATGAAACACGCAATGATCGTCATGACTGCCCTGGCCGTTCTGGCCGGAACCGCCCAACTGGCTTCAGCCGCTGATGGTAAAGCGGTCTATGACAAGAGCTGCGCCAGTTGCCACAACAAGGGCCTGATGGGCTCGCCGAAACTCGGCGACAAGGCCAAATGGGAGCCGCTGATCAAGGCTGGCCAGCCCGCGATGGAAGAGTCGGTTGTCAAGGGCAAGGGCAAGATGAAGCCCAAGGCCGGCAACGACGCGCTCTCCGCCGACGACATCAAGGCATCGGTCGAATACATGATCAAGCAAGCTCAGTAAGTCCGCCGCAAGCGTTGCTGGCCACCCAGGCCGGCAGTTAGCATGCGCCGCCCAAGCCCCCGGAAACGGGGGCTTTTTTATTTGCGCGACTACGCCCCCCCCCAACCCCGCCTCCACCTTCGGCCGCGGCAAAGCATGAAGCGCAGACGATAATGCCATTCAACTGTTGTAACTTGACGTTGATCACCTTGTAAATTACAAAGGTTGACATGGATCAAATCGCTATCAACGATTGCTGGCAACATAAGTTGCAATAGGTGTTTACCTTTTTTTACACCTTGGCATAACGGCAGCGATCGTTCAATTGATTAATCCTTAGCGGGATGGGAGAGAAAATGAATAAGTGCTTGCAGAAAATACTGGCCTTGAGCGCATTTGTTCTTGGCTTTGGCGCGGCAACTGCAGTTCTGGCCGATGACAAGACCTGTACCGCCTGCCATGACCAGTCATGGGACACGCCGGTGCTGGCGGTATATGCCACCAAGCACGGCAACAAGGCTGACTCCCGTACCCCGGGCTGTCAGAGTTGCCACGGCGCCAGCGCCAGCCACTTGCAGAGCCCAAGCAACTCACCCGACCTCACCTTCACTGCCAAGTCGAAGAACAGCGCCAGCGACAAGAGCGCCGCCTGCCTCGGCTGCCACAAGGGTGACAGCAAGCGCAGCCACTGGGCGGGCAGCACGCACGACAAGAACGACGTCGCCTGCGCCTCCTGCCACACGGTGCACGCGGCCAAGGACAAGGTCCTGGCCAAGGCGACGCAGTTCGAGGTCTGCTTCACCTGCCACAAGGAGCAGCGTGCGCAACTTCAACGCCCGTCGCGCCATGCCGTCATCGAAGGCAAGGTCGCCTGCTCCGACTGCCACAACCCGCACGGATCTGTCGGTCCGAAACTGGTCAAGCGCGACAGCGTCGTCGAGACCTGCTACCAGTGCCATATGGAGAAGCGCGGCCCCTTCGTGCATAACCACGAGCCGGTCAATGAAGACTGCGGCAACTGCCACAGCCCGCACGGCACGGTCGTCGAGAACCTGCTGAAGGTTCGTCCGCCGTTCCTCTGCCACCAGTGCCACACCCCGCACGGCGGCTTCATTCCGCAAACCATCGGGGCACAGATCACCTCGCCGGGGACCACCGTCAGCACCCCCGCGGTCAGCACCGGAGCCGGCAAGGGTGGCGTCAATGTTTCCCAGGGTAGGGCCTGCATGAACTGCCATACGCAGGTACACGGCAGCAACAACCCGACTGCCACCAACCCCACCCCGCAATTCATGCTGCGCTGAGAAAGGACCGATGATCATGAAAACCAGCAAACAATTTCTTGGCTTCAGCCAAACAGCCATAGCAGTCGCCGTGCTCGCGGCCTTCAACACGGTCCAGGCGCAAGAGGCGGACCTCGCCAAACCGACCAGCTGGATCGGCGCCGGGGCCGGCCATGTCAGCGGCAGCAGCGCCGACCGGGCGCAGTGGGGCATTTACAACGGCATGCGCGAGCACGACGCCTACCTGCTGCTCGACCTCGACTACACGATGCGCAGCGATGCCGGCCTATGGACCAAGCTCTCCGGCCGCAATCTGGGCCTGGACAATCGAGAACTCTCCTTCGGCCAGAACCAGCAGGGCGACTGGAAATACGGCATCGACTATAGCGAAATCACCCGCCACGACTTTCGCACCATCAACACCGCCGACAGCGGCGTCGGCACGAGGACGCCGACCATCAACTTCCTCGCCACCAAGGGCACCGGCTCGGACATCGACCTGAAAACCGAGCGCAAGGGCTTCACCCTGTCCGGAGAAAAATGGGTCGTTCCCGCACTGCTCTTTGAAGCCAGCTTCAAAAGCGAGGACAAGGACGGCGCCCGCCAGTGGGGCCGCGGCTATGACTGCGCTTCCTACGTCTGCGGCGCCGCGAGCAACGGCGCCGCCCTGACTGCTCCCACGTATGTGAAGAATGCCATCCTGATGGTGGCCGAACCGATCAACTCCAACATCAAGCAGTGGGAAGCCAAACTGACCTTCCATGACGAGAAGCTGGCGGCGACGGCGGGCTATTACGGCAGCTTCTATACCAATTCCAATGGCAACTTGAGCCCGGTGGTGCCCAATCAACTGGGCAACAATCTCGGCAACCTCGGCACGCTCTATCCGGCCCTCAGCCCCGCCAGCATCACGGCAGCTTCGGGCGGCACCATGAGCCTGCAGCAGGTGTTGTCCTCGGCGATGGCCCTGCCGCCGGACAACCAGTCGCACCAGATCTACGTCTCCGGCAACTACGGGTTCACGCCCACGGCCAAGGCGACCTTCAAGTACGCGTACACCCATGCCACTCAGCATGACTCGTTTGCGGCCCAGGGCCTCACTGGCGCCCCGGCCGGCGTCAGCGACCTGGGCGGCGTTGTGGATAGCACGCTGGTGCAGATCGGTTTCACCGCCAAGCCCATCGACAAGCTCTCCGTGCTCGCCAATTGGCGCTACGAGAACAAGGAAGACAAAACCCCCAACCATCTCTATAACGTCGAAGCCCAGGCCATCGTACCCGCCACCGTGCCGGTTTCCTACACCAACAGCAACCAGGCCAACAACATCGTCGCCACCTGGAACAACAACCACCAGAGCACAACCAAGGTGGCGGGCAAGTTGGAAGCGAGCTATCAGTTCCCGGCCAGACTCAAGGGCACCGTCGGTCTCGACTACACTTCGACGGAGCGCGAAGTGCCGACCGATCTCACTGAAGAGGAGGTGGCCGGCCTCGGCACCCTGCGCGCCAAGAACAGCGAGACCGGCTACCGGCTCGAACTGAAGAGCAACACCTGGGAGACGTTTAGCGGCGCCATCGGCTATGCGCACAGCAAGCGCGGCGGCTCGGACTGGACCTCGCTGTCCACCATCGATGCCACGGTTGCGGGAACGACGGCCAACAACATCGCGCTCTCCAACCTCTATTGCGGCGGCCGCCTCTGCTACGGCCAGGCCCTGCCGGCGAGCAGCATAATCGCCATGGCGCCGACCGCCAACTTCCCGATGAACATGACGGATCTGCAACGGGACAAGTGGAAACTGTCGGCAAATTGGACCCCCAGCGAACAACTGTCGTTGCAGTTCATGCTCGAAGACGGCAAAGACAAGAACACCGCGCCGATCAACGGCGCGGCCCAGGCCCTGAGTCCCACGACGCTGCTGCGCGGCTGGCAGGACACCGACAACAAGTTCTTCAGCGTCGATGCGAGCTACGTGATGTCGGAGAACTGGAGGCTCTCAGCCTACGCCTCGCATGGCCAGCAGACGCTGGATATCAACCACAGCACCTACCTGGCCAACATGAAGACCACCACCGATGCCTACGGTCTGGGGATATCGGGCAAGGCCACCGCCAAGCTGCAGCTCGGCGCCAACCTCGGCTACTTCAACGATGTGACCGCCACCAAGTACGGCATCGCGGCGGCGGCGAGCATCAGCTCGGTGGTCGGCTCGACCATCACCTACACTGCGCCGGCGGCCATCACCGCGACCAACATCGCGCAGGCGGCGATCGGCACGCCCGACGTCAGTGTCAAGAAGACCACCCTGGCGCTGTTCGGCAACTACGCTCTGGCCTCCAATTCCAGCGTCCGCCTAGATCTGGTGCATCAGAAAGCCACGGCCAACGACTGGATCTGGGGCACGCCGGGCAACCCCTTCTATTACGCCGACAACACCACGATCAGACAGCAGGTCGATCAGAAGGTCACGTTCGTGGGTGCCAAGTACATCTACACCTGGCAGTGAGTTAGACAGAGCCAGTGATGCGGGCCGCGAATTGCGGCCCGTTTTCTTTCCCGGCCCTGCCGATCCCAAGCCACGCGCCGCCCGGCCCCATCACAAGCCATGCTAAAGATATATATCTAATTGACACAAATCAAGTCGTAGCATTGAAGTGTTGACGTAGATCAATTTTCTTCAGGCGATAGCTGGCAACATTCGCCGCGACTGTTGATTACATTTGATTACACCTTGGCATAGCGGCAGCGATCGTTTAACTGATTAAAAACTTAGCGGGATGGGAGAGAAAATGAATAAGTCCTTGCAGAAAATATTGGCCTTGAGCGTGTTTGTTCTCGGCTTTGGCGCAGCAGCTACGGCACTGGCGGATGACAAGGTCTGCACGACCTGTCACGACGAGTCATGGGAAAAGCCCATCCTGTCGATCTACCAGACGCGCCATGGCGTCAAAACCGACGGCCGAACACCCGGCTGCCAGACTTGCCACGGCACCAGCGACGGCCACCTGAAGAGCCCATCGACAGCACCCGACATGACCTTCAAGGCCAACTCCGCTAACCCGTCTGAAGCAAAGAACGCCACCTGCCTCGGCTGCCACAAGGCAGGCAATCGTTCCCACTGGGAAGGTAGCGCCCACGCCGGTCGCGACGTGACCTGCGCCTCCTGTCACACGGTGCATGCGGCCAAGGACAAGGTCCTATCGAAGAAAACCCAATTCGAGGTCTGCTTCACCTGCCACAAGAACGAGCGCGCCCAGAACCAGCACATCTCGCACCACCCGGTCATCGAAGGCAAGGTCGCCTGTTCCGACTGCCACAACCCGCACGGCAGCATAGGGCCAAAGATGCTGGTGAAGAACGGCGTCAATGCCACCTGCTACACCTGCCACGTCGAGAAGCGCGGACCCCTGCTCTGGGAACATGCGCCGGTCACCGACGACTGCACCAACTGCCACAGCCCGCATGGCTCGACCATGGCGCCGATGCTCAAGGCGCGGGTGCCCTTCCTGTGCCAGGAATGCCACGTCAATGAGCACGCTTCCTCCCTGGTCGTCAGCGGCAACGTCCTGACCGGCGGCGCCGTCACCACCAACCTGGGCCAGCAGCAGCCCGGCGGACAGAGCCCGGGCAACCGCCTCGGTCGCTCCTGCCTCTCCTGCCACGTGCAAATACACGGGTCGAACCATCCGGCCGGCGCCAAGTTCAACCGCTAACCATATTGAATGAATCGGGGATAAACATCATGAAAAAGCAACAAGATAGTTTTGCCCTCCGGGCATCGGTCATGGCTGTGCGCGGAGCTCTCATCACCCTGGTCCTGGCACCGGTCGCCTACGCCGCCGATGCCGCCGACCCGGCCGTGGCCGAACTGACCCAGCCGACCAATTCGATCGCCATCGGCGCCACCAACGCCAGCGACCGCTCGGCCAAGTTCGGCGAATACAACGGCCTTTACAAGAAGGGCGGTACTCTTGATGCCGACTTCGAGCTGCGCGGCACCAGCAAGGATGGCGCCACGCAGTTCAAGGCGAGCGGCAGCAATCTGGGCCTGGATACCCGCGAGCTCAAGGCGGAATTCGGCGAGCAGGGCAGATTCAGGATCAACATGGGTTACGACCAGATCCACCGCGATCTGTCCGACAGCTTTCAGACGCCTTACCTCGGCGTAGGCAGCAACAACCTGACCATGCCGCAAACCTGGGTGCGGCCGCTGCAGTTGAATGTCAATCCGAATGCCACGACGCCTGTGGTGCCCGGCCTCAACTTCCAGGCACTGTCGCCGAGCTGGATCGCCAACGATACGATCTATCGCTTCAACAACACGGCCAACAACAACAACGTCTTGAACGGCGCCTCGGTGCCAGTCGTCGGCGGCGTCACCACGCCGCTCACCGGCGGCGCCACCGGGCCGATGGCGGCCTATGCCGCCACGGCTGCGCAACAGGCGGCGATGCTGGCCACGGCCAACACCGACCTCGGCCTGTTCCGCCAGGTCGATCTCTACACCGAGCGCAGCAAGTACAGCGGCGGCTTCGACATGTTCCTGAACAATCAGTGGAACCTCAACGCCAGTGCCTCGCGCGAAGACAAGAAAGGGATCACGCCGCGATCCTGGATCACCGGATCGGAAACCTACGCGACCTTGCCCAATCCTATCGACGAGTCGCACAACCAGTTCAACCTGAGCCTCAACTTCAAGGACGATGCCCGTTTCCTCAAGGTCGCCTACTACGGCTCGGTCTATCAGAACCACATCAACGGCATGACCATCGAGGATGCCAGCACCAGGAACCTGACCACCCCTGGTACCGTCCTGACTTCCGCGACCCCGCCGTCCAACCAACTGCACCAGTTCAGCCTCACCGGCGGCTACAACTACTCCGCCGCCACCAAGCTGGTCGGAGATGCATCGTACTCGCGCAACACGCAGGACGACGCCTTCCTTACCTCGTTGAATACACCGGCCCTGCCGGCCGGAGTCAGCAGCTGGCTGCCGACCAATTCGCTGCATGGCGTGGTAGCGACCAAGTCGTTCGACCTCAAGCTCACCAGCAAGCCGGTCAATGACCTGAACGTCACAGCCGCCTACAAGTTCAACGACCGGCACAACACGACGCCGGTGCATACCTACATCTTCGCCGACCTGGACGGCGCGACCAGCGGTACTTCGCCCTTCCGCAACGCGCTCCTGCCCGACTATGGCAATGTCGCCCTGGGCGCCGCCCTGGGCACCGGCGGCGGCGGCAGCGTTCTGGCCAACCGCGCCTACAGCAAGAAGACCAACCAGGTGAACCTGGAAGCCGACTACCGTCTGAGCAAGGCGCAGGCGGTGAAAGTCGGCTACGACTGGCAGAAGATCAACCGCTATTGCGACGGCTCCTGGACCGACTGCGCCACTGCGGACGCCACCAAAGAAAACACCGTGCGCGCCGAATGGCGGGGCAAGGTCGATCAGCTGAACGGGCGGGTCGGGCTCGCCCGCTCCGAGCGCCGCGCCGACAATTACAACGTCAACGCCTGGCTGGCCACCGCTCCGATGGCCAATCTCGTGCCCGACCAGACCGTCGCCAACACCGGCGGCATGAGCCTCTACCAAACCATGCAGGCCTTCGGCCTGACCGGTTGGGGCCCGGTCGCAGGCTACCCCGCGATCGTACCGCTGGGCACCGCCAATCCTACCGGCGCAACCTTGAGTGCGGCGCAATGGAGCACGCTGCTCGGTGTTCCGGCCGCGAACATCTCGGCCAACCAGCTGCTCGCCCTGAACTACTGGTATCCCAACGGCAACAAGGTGACCACACCGAACACGCGCAACGCCTTGTTCATGATGCCCGGCCAGCAAAACCCGATCGACGGCGACCGCAATCGCGACAAGTTGCGCGCCTCGCTCAACTGGCAGGCGACGGAGCAATTCTCGCTGTTCGGCGGCGTCGAATACAATCGCGACAACTACAACAACACCGTCGCCGGCCTGAAGGACGGCAAGAGCAAGACCCTCAACCTCGACGGTACCTACGAGGCGAGCAGCACCCTGAGCAGCAGCCTCTACTACAGCTACCAGGAGAAGAGTACGACCATCGCCGGCCCGGGCGTCGGCACCAATGCCGACGGTTCGGCCGCCTCCAGCGGCTCGATCGCCAACACCGCGGCCGGCAGCCTGGTCGGCGCCAGTTGCAACGGCTACACCAGCAACGCGCAGTCGCTGCAGAATGCCAAGGTCGATCCCTGCCTGGCCTGGTCCACCGTCACCACCGACAAGATCAACACCTTAGGCTTCAATCTGCGCAACAAGGGCATGATGGGCGGCAAGCTGGAAATGAATGGCGGCCTGGGCTACACCAAAGCGGTCACCAGCCAGAACTACCCATCCGGCGGCAACTACGTCACGACCTTATATACGGTGGCTAACTTCGGCGCCGGCGCGACCCCCTGGACCCGCACCTGGGTTCCGGCGGCGTCCATGCCCGATGTGACGAGCAAGGTCATCACCCTGAACATCGGCGGCAAATATGCGCTGGACAAAGCCTCGGCAGTGCGCTTCGGCTACACCTACCAGAACATGAAGTCGAGCGACTGGCTGTACGCCAACCGCGCGCCCGGCACGGGTTGGTCCGGCTTGCTGCCTTCCTTCGAAACCTCGCCCAACTACACCGTGCAAACGGTCAGCGCGGCCTACATCTACAGCTTCAGATAAGCAGTCTCCCTCATGAAAACGGGCCGCATTTGCGGCCCGTTTTTTTTGCTGTGGCAGAAACCCCACCGCCGCGCCGTCCTGTCGCAAGAAAACAACAAGTGTAAGAAAAGTTGACACAAGTCAAACCCGGCAGATTCGAAGCTGGCAACATCCGCGCTGACTTTTGGTTACAAGTTCGTTACATCTAATCGGCACCACTTTGGGTTATCTGATTTCACGACAAATTAGCGGGATGGGAGAGAAAATGAATAAGTCCTTGCAGAAAATACTGGCCTTGAGCGCATTCGTTCTCGGCTTTGGCGCGGCCGGTTCGGCGTTGGCGGACGACAAGGTTTGTACCGCTTGCCACGACGAGACCTGGGAAAAACCGATACTCTCGATTTATCAGACCAAACACGGCGTCAAGGGCGACCCGCGCACGCCGGGCTGCCAGTCCTGCCACGGCCTCAGCGACAACCACTTGAAGAGCCCGAGCAACGCACCGGACGTGAAGTACACCAAGGGCACCACCAATACCGCCGAACAGCGCAATGCCACATGCCTGTCCTGCCACAAGGGCGAGAAGCGCGCCTGGTGGGAAGGTAGCCAGCACCAAAGCCGCGACGTGGTCTGCGCCAGTTGCCACGATGTCCACCGGCCGCAGCAGCGGGTCATGAACAAGGCCACCCAGCCCGAGGTCTGCTACACCTGCCACAAAACCCAACGTTCCGAGTTCAACAAGATCTCGCACATGCCGGTGCCCGAAGGCAAGATGGCCTGCTCCGACTGCCACAACCCGCACGGCTCGACCGGACCGAAACTGCTGATCAAGAACACGGTCAATGAGACCTGCTTCACCTGCCACGCCGACCGCCGCGGCCCCTATCTCTGGGAGCACGCCCCGGTAACCGAGGACTGCAGCAACTGCCACCTGCCGCACGGCTCGAACAACGCTCCGTTGCTCAAGGCCAAGGTGCCCTACCTGTGCCAGAACTGCCACACCGGCGACCACGGCAGCGCCTTGAACAGCGGCGCCAACCTGCTGACCGGCAACGCCAGCACGGTCAATGGCACCCAGGCCAACGGCAATATCTCGTCGCGCGCCCAGACCACGGCCCGCGCCTGCCTGAACTGTCACGTGCTGATCCACGGCTCGAACAATCCCGGCCCCGGCGCCAAGTTCCAGCGCTAACCCTATTGAATCGGAGATACATATCATGAAAAAGCATCAAGATAGTCTTGCCCTCCGGGCCTCGGTCTTGGCGGTGCGCGGAGCCCTGATCACCCTGGCGCTGGTCCCGGCGGCTTACGCCGCGGACGCGGCCGATCTGACCAAGGCGACCAGCCAGGTCGAGATGGGTCTGACCAATGTCGACAAGTCTTCCTACAAGTTCGGCGAATACAACGGCCTCCAGGACAAGGGCGTGACCGTCGATGCCGGCTTCTCGCTGCGCGGCGGCAGCGCCTACGACAGCAACGGCACCACCCGCTTCGGCATCACCGGCAGCCATCTGGGCACGGACAACCGCAATCTGTCCGCGGAATTCGGCGAACAGGGCCGCTTCCAGATCAACTTCGGCTACGACCAACTGCGCCACAATACGTCCGACAGCTATCAGTCACCGTATCTTGGCCTGGGCTCGAACAACCTGTCCTTGCCCAATACCTGGGCGACCCCAATACAGCAGAACGTCAACCCCAACGCCACGGTCCCGGTGGTTCCTTCGGCGGCCAACGCGCGGCTACTCGACCCGAATTTCATCAGTAACGACTCCGTGTATCGCTTCAACAACGCGGCAAATGCAGCCAATGCGCTACCAGGTGGCGTTTCGGCACCGTACGCGCCGACCGCAGCACAGTTGGCAACGATGCAGGCAGTCGGCGCGGCCGACCGGGCGCTGTTCAACAGCTACGATATCTACACCACGCGCAAAAAGCTGGACGCCGGCTTCGGCTTCACCGTCAATACCGAGTGGAACATCAAGGCCAACGCCCGTCACGAGACCCGCGACGGCACACAGTTGCGGGCAGCCCTGTCGAGAAATACCGGCGGCGACGTAGCGATGATCATGCCGGTGGTCATCGACCATACTACCGACCAGTACGACCTGAGCGCCAACTTCAAGAACGACAAGAGCCATCTGACCCTGGCCTACTACGGCTCGCTGTTCAAGGACGGCAACAACAACATGACCTGGCAGGCCTGGCAGGACGGCGCGGTAGTGCCTTCGGCGTTGCAGTTCGGACCCCTGGCGACCAATTCCATCAGCACCGGTGCGCCGAGCAACCAGTTCCACCAGTTCAGCGCGACCGGCGGCTACGATCTATCCAAGACCACCAAGCTGGCAATGAATGCTTCCTACTCGCGCAACACCCAGGACGAGGCTTACTCGTATCTGAAAGGCCTGGGCAACGAGGTATCGCCGGTATTGACGATTCCTTCGTCGCTGAATGGCCTGGTCATAACCAAGACGCTCAATCTCAAACTGACCGCCAAGCCGGTCAAGGACCTGGGGCTGACCGCCAGCTACAAGTACAACGACCGTGACAATCGCACCGCCGTCAATACCTATGGCTTTGTCGACGCCGGCGAAGGCAATCCGGCAGCGATTTCCATCTGGGCTGGCAAGGGCGCGTTGCCTGCCAACATGAATGCGGTCAATAACATTACCGCCAACCGCCCCTACAGCAAGAAGACCCAGGATCTCAACCTCGACGCCGATTACAACCTCGGCAAGGGCATGGCCGTCAAGGCCGGCTACGACTGGCAGCAGATCGACCGCGGCTGCAACGGCACCTGGATCCAGTGCTCGGATGCGCCGAAGTCCACGGAAAACCGCTTGCGCGCGGAATGGCGCGCGGCCTACACCGAGGACCTCAACGCCAAGATCGGTTATGCCCGTTCCGAGCGCAAGGTGAACTACAACGAGAATGCCTGGCTGGCTTCGATGCCCATGGCGCAATACATCAGCTCGACAGCCGCGGCCGCAGGCGTGACGCAGAGCGCCTATCAGGCGATGCTGGCGACCGGCCTGGGCGGCTGGGGTCCGAATGCCGGCTTCCCGCTGCTCGCCGGCGTGGCCATGACCACGCCGCAGCAGCAGGCCGCTTTCGGCGTCAATCAGGCCTACTATTGGCTCAATAACAACGCCATGTCTTCGGCACTCTACGGCAACCAGAATGTCATCTACGACCCCACCGGCTTCCGCCGCTACTTCGCCGCCAACCGCAACGAGGATCGCCTGCGCAGCAAGCTCGACTGGCAGTTGAACGAGAAGGTCGGACTGGGTGCAGGACTGGATTACACCAACGACAAGTATCCCGACTCGGTCTATGGCCTGCAGAACGAGAAGGCCACCAACCTCAATCTCGAGGCGAGCTTCAAGCCCAGCGACGACCTGACCGCCAACGTCTTCTACTCCTATGAAGATCGCCGGCAGTCGAACCGGAGCAACGCCCGCGGCAGCAACTCGACCACGGCGAACGTGAACGGCTTCACGGCGATCACCGATCCCTACGGCTGCACCAACGCCGCGGGCGCGCTAACCAACACGATCGCCCTGAGAAACATCGACCAGAAGGTGAACTCCTGCGGCAACTGGACTTCGGACAGGACCGACAAGACCGACACCTGGGGCCTCGGCTTCAAGCAGAAGAACCTCGCGGGTGGCAAGTTCGACCTGATGGGCGACGTGATCTGGGCGCGTTCGCACTCGGATAACAACTTCACCAGCGGCACCTGGAGCAACAATCCCGCCGCAGTCGCCGGTGCGCCCGCCGGCACCGTAGCCGCGTTCTTCATCCCGGCGCAGGCCTTGCCGACCTACACCACCGACACGGTCACCCTGAAGATGACCGGACATTACCGTCTGGACAAGACCTCGGCGGTGCGCGTCGGTTATTCCTACAACCACATGAAAGTCGTGGATTGGCAGATGGCCGACATGAGCATCGGCGGCGGTCTGACCGGCGTCCTGCCGAGCAACGAAACGGCGCCGAACTACACCGTGCAGAGCGTCAGCGCAGTGTATATCTACAGCTTCAAGTAAGCGCAACAGCACGATCAAAGGGAGCGGAAATTCCGCTCCCTTTTTTTATGGCGAAATTGGTCGCGTCATTCTTCGTAAAGACCAGCCTAGCAGCAGGGTTTAGCGTTAACAATTGCTAACTTCTTGAGAGACCTTGGACCCGGTATAATCGGCCGCTCGCAGCGCATTCCGACGCCACTGAGGCACCATCGAGGCCAAGTTTCATCGCACCTTCCGACATGCTCACTGCCACCGATCTCGCTTGTGTCCGCGGCGACCGCCGACTGTTTTCGGGACTGGGCTTCGCACTCGCTCCCGGCGCCTGGATTTATCTCACCGGCGAGAACGGTTCGGGCAAGACCAGCCTGCTGCGCATTCTGGTCGGCCTCTCGCCCGCAGAGGCCGGCGAGATCCGCTGGGGTGGCGTGCCCATCGCCCGCCTGGGCGACGAATACCGCCGAGCGGTGACCTACCTCGGCCACCATAACGCCTTGAAGGAAGAACTGACGGCCCGGGAGAATCTGTGTACCGGCGCGGCGCTGGCCGGCGTCAAACTCGATGCCGCCCGGGCCGACGCCTTGCTCGCCGAAGTGGGCCTGGCCGGACGCGAGGAATTGCCGGCGCGCTTTCTCTCGCAGGGACAGAAACGGCGCGTCTCGCTGGCGCGCCTGTTGTGGTCCGAGTCGCCGTTGTGGATACTCGACGAACCCTTCGTCGCGCTCGACGCCGCCGCCGTCGCCTGGTTAGCAAGCACGCTGGCGGCACACCTGGCGGGCGGCGGCATGGCGATCCTGACCAGCCACCAGGAAGTGCTGATTCCAGGCAGCACGATGCAGACGCTGCGTCTGGCGGCATGATGAACGCATTCGGCGTGCTCTCGGCGGTGGTGCGACGCGATCTGCTGGTGGCGTTGCGGCGGAAGAGCGAGGTGCTGACTTCCCTGTTTTTTTTCGTCATCGTCGCCAGCCTGTTCCCGCTCGGGATCGGCTCCGAGATGGACCTGTTGCGCAAGATCGCGCCCGGCGTACTCTGGGTGGCGGCACTCCTGGCGGCGATGCTCTCCCTGAACCGGCTGTTCGCCAACGACTACGCCGACGGCACGCTGGAACAGATGGCGCTCTCGCCGGTGCCGCTGGGCCTGCTGGTGACAGGCAAGATCCTCGCCCACTGGTTCGTCGCCGGCCTGCCCCTGGTCCTGATCGCGCCGATGCTGGGCCTGCAGTACGACTTGTCGCCGCGCGCGCTGATGGTCCTGGTGATTTCCCTCCTGCTCGGCACGCCGCTGCTGTCGCTGATCGGCGCGATCGGCGCGGCGCTGACCCTGGGCGTGCGCGGCGGCGGCGTGCTGGTGTCGCTGCTGACCTTGCCGCTGTATATTCCGGCGCTGATCTTCGGCGCCGGCGCCGTCGAGGCGGACATCTCCGGCCTGGGCGCCGCCGGGCATCTGTCGCTGCTGGCGGCGCTGCTGACGCTAGCGGTATTTTTCGCGCCCTGGGCGACCACGGCGGCCCTGAAAATTGCATTGGAATAAATGATGAGCGTGATCACCTGGAAGTACGCATCGCCGCAGTATTTCTATCCGCTGGCGGGAAAGATGATTCCCTGGTTCTCGGTACTGGCGCTGCTCTTCGGCGCCGCCGGCCTGTGGCTGGGCTTCTTCGTCGCGCCGACCGACGCGCAGCAGGGCGAAGGCTATCGGATTATCTTCATTCATGTCGGCGCCTCCTGGATGTCGATGTTCATCTACCTGACGATGGCCTTCTGGGCCGGCATCGGACTGTCCTTCAACACCCGGATGTCCTCGATGATGGCCACCGCGCTGGCGCCCACCGGCGCGATGTTCGCCTTCCTCTCGCTGTGGACCGGCGCGCTCTGGGGCAAGCCGATGTGGGGAACGTGGTGGGTGTGGGATGCGCGGCTGACCTCCGAACTGATCCTGCTCTTCCTCTATCTGGGCTTCATCGCCCTGCAGGCGGCGATCGACGAGCCGCGCCGGGCCGACAAGGCCGGCGCCATCCTGGCCCTGGTCGGCGTGGTCAATGTGCCGATCATCTACTTCTCGGTGAAGTGGTGGAACACCCTGCATCAGGGCGCCTCGGTATCCCTGACCCAGGCGCCTTCGATGGCCAAGACCATGCTCCTGGGGATGTTGATGATGGCGTTGTGTTTGTGGATGTATACGCTAGCCGTGGCACTGATGCGCGTGCGTGTGATCATGCTGGAACGGGAACGGCATTCGGAATGGGTCGCTCAGTTGCCGGAGGTGCAGCCATGACTTGGAACAGCCCCGCAGAATTCTTCGCCATGGGCGGCTACGCCTTCTACGTCTGGGGCAGCTTCGGCGTCACCGCATTGGCGCTGTTGATTGAACCTCTGCTCTTGAAGAAGCGTCGAAGCGAAGTCTTGCAGAGTCTGCGAAGAGAATTGTTTGCCAAGGGTAAATCACGATGAAACCTCGTCACAAACGCATCGCCCTGATTGTCGGCGGCCTGGCCTCGCTGGGCGTCGCCGCCTATTTCGTGTTGAAAGCCCTGAACAGCAACATCGCCCTGTTCTACACGCCGACCCAGGTGACGGCCGGGGAGGCGCCGAAGGATCGCGCCTTCCGCATCGGCGGCTTGGTCAAGGTCGGCACCGTGCAAAGAAACGAAATGACCATACGCTTCGTCGTCACCGACACGGCTAAGGACATCCCGGTCGCCTTCACCGGCATCCTTCCCGACCTGTTCAAGGAAGGCAAGGGTGTGGTGGCCCAGGGCAAGCTCGCGGCCGACGGCCAGTTCGTCGCCAGCGAAGTGCTGGCCAAGCACGACGAAAATTACATGCCGCCGGAAGCCAAGCACGCGGTGGATCAAGCACAGAAAACCATAAAGTAAAAAATCATGATCCCAGAACTCGGCCATTTCGCTCTGATCCTCGCCCTGCTGGTCGCCGCCGTGCAAGGCGTGCTGCCGCTCATCGGTGCCCACCGAGGCAACGCCGCCTGGATGGCGCTGGGACGCTCCGCTGCGCAGACGCAGTGGTTCCTGATCGTCGCTGCATTCGTCTGCCTCACCTACGCCTTCGTGAACAATGATTTCTCGGTGCTCTACGTCGCCGAGCATTCCAATTCGCAACTGCCGACGGTCTATCGCGTCGCTGCGGTCTGGGGCGGACACGAGGGTTCGCTGCTGCTCTGGATGCTGATGCTGTCCTCCTGGATGCTGGCGGTGTCCCTGCTCTCGCGCGCCCTGCCCGAAGCGATGGTGGCGCGCGTGCTGGGCGTGCTGGGTCTGGTCTCGTTCGGCTTTCTACTCTTCATCCTGCTCACCTCCAGCCCCTTCGAGCGCCTGCTGCCCGCCGCCGCCGACGGCCGCGACCTCAACCCGCTGCTCCAGGACCCTGGTCTGGTGATCCATCCGCCTATGCTCTACATGGGTTACGTCGGCTTCTCGGTAGCCTTCGCCTTCGCCATCGCCGCACTCCTCTCCGGACAGCTCGATGCCGCCTGGGCGCGCTGGTCGCGGCCGTGGACCACGGCGGCGTGGATCTTCCTGACGCTCGGCGTCGGCCTGGGCAGCGGCTGGGCCTATTACACGCTGGGCTGGGGCGGCTGGTGGTTCTGGGATCCGGTCGAGAACGCCTCCTTCATGCCCTGGCTGGTCGGCACGGCGCTGATGCATTCGCTGGCGGTGACCGAGAAGCGCGGCGCGTTCAAGAACTGGACGGTGCTCCTGGCCATAGGCGCCTTCTCCTTAAGCCTGCTCGGGACCTTCCTGGTGCGCTCCGGCGTCCTGACCTCGGTCCATGCCTTCGCCACCGATCCGCGCCGCGGCATCTTCATCCTGGCCTTCCTCGCCGTGGTCATCGGCAGTTCGCTGTTCCTGTTCGCCTGGCGCGCCCCCAAGGTCGGCCTGGGCGGACGCTTCGCGCTGATGTCGCGGGAAACGCTGCTGCTGGTCAACAACGTGCTGCTGGTCGTGGCGGCCGGTTCGGTGCTGCTCGGCACACTCTATCCGCTGATCATCGACGCCCTGGCCCTGGGCAAGATCTCGGTCGGACCACCCTACTTCGAAACGGTGTTCGTGCCGCTGATGGTGCCGCTGCTGTTCCTCATCGGCCTGGGTCCATCGGCGCGCTGGAAGGCCGCCAGCGGCTCCGACCTGGTGCGCCGCCTGCGGGTGGCCGGGGGCATCGCGCTCGCCGCCGGCATCGGCCTGCCCTTCGCCTTCGGCAGTTGGACGCCGCTGATCGGTCTGGGCCTCCTGCTCGCGGTCTGGATCGTCGCCGCCACCGTCACCGACATCAGAAATCGTTTGAAAAACGGCAACGGGAGTAAACCTCCGCGCGCCTTCTGGGGCATGCATCTGGCGCATATCGGCGTCGCCGCGTTCGTCATCGGAGTGACCATGGTCAAGGGCTACGAAACGGAGAAGGACGTGCGCATGGCGCCGGGCGATACCGTCGCGGTGGGCGGCTACAGCATTCGCTTTCTCGGCGTCAGGGACAGGAAGGGGCCCAACTACGAGGCCCAGGCGGGCGAACTCGAACTCACCCGCGACGGCAAGCTGCTGCGCATACTGAGTCCCGAGAAGCGCAAGTACTTCTCCTCGGAGATGCCGATGACCAATGCGGCGATCGACACGGGATTCGTCCGCGACGTTTATGTCTCGCTGGGCGAGCCTGTCGGCGTCAATGACGGCAGCGGCGCCTGGAGCGTGCGCGTACATCACAAGCCCTTCGTCGACTGGATCTGGGCAGGCTGCCTGTTGATGGCCATGGGCGGTCTGGTCGCCGCCAGCGACCGGCGCTACCGGCTCAAGGGCAAGGCCTCCGGAGCCCAAGGAGTGATCGCATGAAACGCTTCCTGATCCCGCTAATCCTGTTCGTGGTGCTGCTCGGTTTCCTCGCCCGGGGTCTGATGCTCGATCCTCACGAAGTGCCTTCGCCGCTGATCAACAAACCCGCGCCGGCCTTCGAATTGAGCGAACTGGCGAAACCGGATCTGAAGTTCTCGCCGGCCGAAATGCGCGGCCGTGTCTGGTTGCTCAATGTCTGGGCCTCCTGGTGCGTCTCTTGCCGCGAGGAGCATCCGGTGCTGCTCGCCCTGGCGAAGACCGGGGCGGTGCCGATCTATGGCCTGAACTACAAGGACCAGCGGACCGACGGCTTGCGCTGGCTGACGCAGTTCGGCAATCCCTATACCTTGAACGCCTTCGACGGCGATGGCCGGGTCGGCATCGACTACGGCGTCTATGGCGTGCCCGAAACCTATGTCATCGACAAGGCCGGCATCATCCGCTACAAGCAGATCGGACCGGTAACCCAGGAAGCGCTGGACAAAAAGATTCTGCCGCTGCTGAAGGAGCTGGAAAAATCATGAGCAAGGGAAATTCTCGTGGGCTGAAGCACATCATGTTTGCCCTGCTGCTCGCGCTCACGACCTCGCTTGCCGTCGCCCGCGAAGCCATGCCCCTGGCTGCGGACGAGGCCGTGGAAAAACGCATGGTGGCCATCTCCGACGAGATGCGCTGCCTGGTCTGCCAGAACGAGTCGCTGTCCGGCTCGCACGCCGAACTGGCGCAGGATCTGCGCCAGGAGATCCGCGCCATGATCAAGGCCGGCAAGAGCGATCAGCAGATCAAGGCCTTCATGGTCGATCGCTATGGCGACTTCGTGCTCTACCGTCCGCCGGTGAAGACGACCACTTACCTCCTCTGGTTCGGCCCCTTCCTGCTCCTGGCCATTGCCATCCTGACGCTGATCAATTATCTGCGCCGGCGCGGTGCCCGACTCGATCAGGGCGAAGCGTCGGAGCCCGAACTCTCCGCCGAGGAGCGGCAACGCGCCGACGTCCTGTTAAAGCAAATCGAGACCAAACGATGAATATGACTTTTCTGCTCGTTTCGGCGGCCCTGTTCCTGGTCGCCCTGGCCCTCCTGCTGCGCCCGCTGCTGCGCCGCAGCACGCTGCCGGCGCACGGCGCCTCGCGTCAGGCACTGAATGCCGCCATCTACCGCGACCAATTGGCCGAGTTGGAAAGCGATCGCAGCACCGGCAGCCTGGCGGAAAGCGATTTCGCCCAGGCCAGTGCCGAGTTGCAGCGTCGCCTGCTCCAGGATGCGGCGCCGCAACTCGACGATGCCCTGCCGGCGCCGGCGCGTCCGGCGTGGCGCACCGCTCTCTGCATCGGCCTGGCCCTGCCGCTCGCCGCAGCCCTGCTCTATGCCTGGCTGGGCAAGCCTGCAGCGACCTTGCCGCAGGAACAGAGCGCCGCCCATCCGGTCACCTCGGAACAGATCGAGCAAATGGTCGCCGGACTGGCCGCGCGCCTGGAAAAGAACCCCGGCGACCTGCAGGGCTGGGCGATGCTCGCTCGCTCCTACAAAGCCATGCGCCGTTTCGATGAGGCGGAACGCGCCTTCGCCCACCTCGGCGACGCCATGAACAACGACCCGGTGCTGCTGGCCGAATACGCCGACCTTCTGGCGGTCCGCGCCAACGGCAGCCTTGAAGGCAAACCCCTGGAACTGGTGCAAAAGGCGCTCAAACTCGATCCGAACAACACCATGTCCCTGGCGCTGGCCGGCACCGCCGCCTACGATCGCCACGACTACCCCGAGGCGGTGCGCTACTGGGAACATTTGCAACAGCTCCTGCCGCCGGAATCCGAGGACGCCAAGGCGCTGACGGCCACCCTTGCCGAGATCCGCGGCAAGAGCGGCGCGAGCATCACGCCGGCCACGGCGCCGACCGGCAAGCCGGCCGCGGCGGTCGCCCCGGGCAAGACGGTCAGCGGGCGGGTGACGCTGGCCCCGGCGCTCGCCGCCAAGGTGCAGGCCGGCGACACCGTCTTCGTCTTCGCGCGCGCCATAGACGGGCCGCGGATTCCGCTGGCCGTACTCCGCGCCCGCGGGCAAGACCTGCCGCTGGCATTCAGCCTCGACGATTCGCTGGCGATCAACCCCGAGTTGAAGATTTCCGGGGCCAGCCAGGTGAAAATCGAAGCCCGCGTCTCGAAGTCCGGCAACGCCACGCCCCAGAGCGGCGACCTGATCGGCGAGTCGGGCGCGGTGAAACCCGGCGCGACCGGCGTCAATATCCTGATCGAGAAATCGATACCGTAGCGTGTAATGGTAATGGTCGTTAAAACCGGCCACAGTTGAGCCGATGGACTGGGCGGCACTCTCCCTTTCGCTCAAGCTCGCCGGCCTCACCACGGCCCTTCTGGTGCCCCTGGCGGTCCTTCTGGCGCGTCCGCTGGCCTGGTCGCGCTTCGCCGGCAAGACTCTGCTCGAGGCCCTGGTCACGCTGCCGCTGGTGCTGCCGCCGACGGTGCTGGGCTACTACCTGCTGACTGCCTTCTCCGGCCATGCGCCGATCGGGCAGGCTTACCTGGCCCTGACCGGGCGCACCCTGGTGTTCAGCTTCGACGGTCTCCTGGCCGCCTCCCTGATCTTCAACCTGCCCTTCGCGGTGCAGCCGATCCAGCGCGCCTTCGATGCCATCCCGCGCGCGGCCAGAGAAGCGGCCTGGTGCTGCGGCCTGTCTTCCTGGCAGACCCTGTGGCGGGTCGAATTGCCGCTGGCCTGGCCCGGCCTGCTGTCGGCGATCGTCCTGACCTTCGCCCACACCCTCGGGGAATTCGGCGTCGTGCTGATGGTCGGCGGCAACATTTCCGGGGACACGCGGACCGTCGCCATCGCCATCTACGACCGCGTCCAGGCTTTCGACGAACACGGCGCCGCAATGATGTCGGCCCTTCTGGTGGCCATCTCCTTCGCCGCCATCGGCGCCTTCCATCTCCTCACCCGGCGCATCGGCCAACATGAGCGCTGAGGGACTCTCGGTCAGACTCCGCCAGAAGAGCCCGATCGCCCTGGACTGCGCCCTCGAGTGCGCACCGGGCGAACTCCTCGCCCTGGTCGGTCCTTCCGGCAGCGGCAAGACCACGGTGCTGCGCTGCATCGCCGGCCTGGAGCGGCCGCTGGCCGGCAAGATCACCTGTGCCGGCAATACCTGGCTGGACAAGAACGTTGCGTGGCCGGCGCAAAGCCGCCGCGTCGGCATGGTCTTCCAGGGCTACTCGTTGCTGCCGCACCTCACGGCGCAGGACAACGTCGCCCTGGCGCTAGGACAATTGCCGCGCGCGGAGCGCCGCAAGGCGGCAGAGGACTGGCTGGCCAGGGTGCATCTGCACGGACTGGGGAAACGCCGCCCCGGGGAACTCTCCGGCGGCCAGCAGCAACGCGTCGCCCTGGCCCGCGCCCTGGCCCGAGCCATCGGTGCTCAACCCACGGTGTTGCTGCTCGACGAACCGTTCTCGGCCGTCGACCAGGTCACGCGCGGCAAACTGCAGCAGGAACTGGCGCGACTGCGCCGCGAACTGGCAATCCCTATCGTGCTGGTGACGCACGACCTGGACGAGGCGCGGATGCTCGCCGACCGCATGGTCCTGCTGCATCACGGCGTCAGCCTGCAAAGCGGTCCACCCGAGGAAATCATGACCCGGCCGGGCAACGCCGCAATCGCCCGCCTGATCGGCCTCTCCAATCTGTTCGAGGGCACCGTCGGCGGCAGAGCTGGTGATGACGTCATCAGCCTGGAGTGGCAGGGGCAACAACTGGAAGTCGCGGGAAATCAGGACGCCGCCCCCGGCAGCCGGGTGTCCTGGGTGATCCCGCCGGAGGGTGTGCGCCTGCACCGGCGCGGGCGGGCCTACCCGAGCGAGGGCCGCAATCAGGTCACCGGCCGGATCGAAGACCGGCTTGTCCTCGGCCCGTTCACCCATGTCACGCTGCGCCCGGCGGTGGGCGGCGGCCCTTTCGCCTTCTCGCTGCCCAGCCACATCGCCCGCCAGGACGATGTCACGCCTGGGGCCGCGGCGACGGTGACCCTGCTGCCCCAGGCGATCCATCTGATGCCCTGGGAAGGTTAGCCTTCCCGGGGCCCCCGAAGCCTCCGCTTTGCTCCGTCGCTCGACCGGCGACGAGCAGTGCTCGTCGAATTTCCTGTCTCGCCCCTCGGAAGGGGGTGACGAAGGTTCGTCCCTGCGGGACTCCATGTTTCACGCTGCACCCGGCTCGGGGCGGCCCTTCGCTGGGTGCCCTTGCCGCTACCGGTCGGTGGAATTAATCGTTGTCGTAGTAATAGGCCTTCGGCGGCACTGCGGCGGCGGCATTGCGCCGCGCGGTTTCCAGGTCCTGCGGCTTGTCCCACCACAGGGCGAGGCCGCGCTGCTGCTCCTTGACCTCGTCCGGGTGATTTTTCAACCACTCGCGCATGAACTTGGTGTGCTCGGATTCATAGATGGCCATGAGTGCTCTCTCGTGAAGGATGATAGAAACTATTCCTTGGTGCGCGTGATTCGCAGCACTTCGGGGATGTGACGCAGACCGCGCATGACCCGCGCGAGATGAACGCGATGGGCCACCTGCAGCGTGAAATTGAGCATGGTGTAGATGCCGCGGTCGTCGTCCATGCTGACATTCTGGATGTCCGAGCCGCCCGCCGCGATTTCGGCCGCGACCTTGGCCAGCACGCCGCGGCGGTTCTCGGCCACGATGCGGATGCCGACCTCGAACAGCCGCGCGGTTTCGGGCTCCCACTCGACATCGACCCAGTTGTCTCTTTCGTGGTGAGTCTTGCCGATGCTGCGGCAGTCATGGGTATGCACCAGGAGGCCCTGGCCCTTGCGGATGATTCCGACGATAGGGTCCCCGGGGATAGGCCGGCAGCATTTCGCCAACTGCACCGAGAGGCCCTCGCTGCCGTGGATGATGATCGCGCCCTGCGGCTTGTGTTCGGCCGGCTTCCCGCCTCCGGCCTCGCGCACGCTGGCCAGGCGCCTGGCGACGATTGCCGCGAGCCGCTTGCCCAGACCGATGTCGGTGAGCACGTCGCGCTTGGTCGTTTTCGCGCCGCAACTGCGCACGAAGCGCTCCCAGACGGCGGCGTCGATATCGCCCGGGCGCAGGCCCTGGCCTGTGACCGCCTGGGCCAGCAGGCGCTCGCCCAACGCGGCGGATTCCTCGTGCTGCTGGGTCTTGAGAAAATGGCGGATCTGGGCGCGCGCCTTGCCGCTCTTGACGTAAGAGAGCCAGGCTGGATTCGGGTTGGCATGCGTCGCCGTGATGATCTCGATGCGATCGCCATTGCGCAATTCCGTGCGCAAGGGCATCAGTTCGAAATTGATGCGGCAGGCCACGCAGCGATTGCCGATATCGGTATGCACGGCGTAGGCGAAATCGACCGAGGTGGCTCCGCGCGCCAGTCCGAGGATCTTGCCCTTGGGCGTGAATACGTAGATCTCGCCGGGGAACAGGTCGACCTTGACGTGTTCGAGAAACTCGGCCGAATCGCCGGAGGCAGACTGCAGTTCGATCAGCGACTGCAACCACTTGTGGGTCTTCTGCTGCAGTTCCGAAAGCGCGTTGTCGTCCTTGTAGAGCCAATGGGAAGCGACGCCGCTTTCGGCGACGTGATGCATCTCGGCGGTGCGGATCTGCACCTCGACCGGCGTGCCGTAGGGGCCGATCAGCGTGGTGTGCAGCGACTGGTAGCCGTTGGCCTTGGGGATCGCGATATAGTCCTTGAACTTGCCCGGCACCGGCTTGTAGCTGCCGTGCAGGGCACCGAGCGCCAGATAGCAGGTGGGAATGTCCTTGACGATGACGCGGAAACCGTAGATATCGAGCACCTGCGAGAAGGACAGGTGCTTCTCGCGCATCTTCCGATAGACCCCATAGAGGTGCTTCTCGCGGCCCATCACCTCGGCTGCGATGCCGGCCTCGGGCAGACGCCGGCGCAAGGTTTCCATGATCTTGCCGACCACCTCGCGGCGATTGCCGCGCGCCCCTTTCACCGCCTTGGCCAGGACGCGGTAGCGAAGCGGATGCAGATGCAGGAAGGAAAGCTCCTGAAGTTCGCGGTAGAGGGTGTTGAGGCCCAACCGGTTGGCGATAGGGGCGTAAATATCCAGCGTTTCGCGGGCTATCCGGTGGCGCTTCTCGACCGGCACGGCACCGAGGGTGCGCATGTTGTGCAGGCGATCGGCCAGTTTGATCAGGATCACCCGCACATCCCGCGCCATGGCCAGCAGCATCTTGCGGAAATTCTCCGCCTGCGCTTCCTCGTAGGATTGGTTCTCGATGCGGTCGATCTTGGAGACGCCATCGACCAGTTCCGCCGCGGACTTGCCGAACCGGTCCGCGATCTCCTGCTTGGTGATGGCGGTATCCTCCATCACGTCATGGAGCAGGGCGGCAATCAAGGCCTGAGGATCGAGGCGCCAGTCGGCGATGGTGCCGGCCACCGCGAGCGGGTGCGAGACGTAGGGATCTCCGCTGGAGCGAAGCTGGCCGCGGTGCGCGGCCGCGCTGAAGACGTAGGCCGATTCGATGCGGGCGATTTCTTCCGGCTTGAGATACAGGGAAAGCTTGGCCCGGAAAAGTTCCAGATTTTCCGTCAGATCGACAGGAGCAAGTATCTCCGGGGCAATCAGCGTGGCCTCGCCCTTGGTGGCGGGATGTGCACCCGGCGTGGCCATCGCGTTAACTCATTGCGGCGCTATGTTGTCAACTATGCCTGGCCGCGATTGAGCAGTTCCAGCCCGACCAGACCGCCGGCGATCTCGCGCAATGCGACCACGGTGGCCTTGTCCTTGTCGCCCTCGACCTGAGGCGTGCCGCCGAGCGTGATCTGGCGCGCGCGATAGGTGGCGACCAGGGTCAGCTGGAAACGGTTGGGGATGTATTTCAAGCAATCTTCGATAGTAATGCGGGCCATGGCTTATTCCTGGAAAAGAGGCGTGAACAATTCGGCGTGACGTTCCTGTTGCTGCGCCAGACGTAGCCGGGAGGCGCGTACCGTGCACAGAAGGTCACCGAGCGCCGTTTGCAACTCGTTGTTGATTATAACGTATTCGAAGTCGACTACGTGACGCATCTCGTCTTGCGCCGCGGCCAGACGGCGCGCGATCACCTCGTCGCTGTCGGAACCCCGGCCGCGCAGGCGGCGCTCCAATTCGGCCAGCGCGGGCGGCATGATGAACACGCCGATGGCGGCGGGAAACTGTCGGCGCACCTGGCGGGCGCCCTGCCAGTCGATCTCCAGCAACATGTCGCGGCCGGCGGCGATCTGCTCTTCGAGCCAGACCCGGGAGCTGCCGTAGTAATTGCCATGAACCTCGGCCCACTCGAGAAAATCGCCGCGCTCGCGCATCGCGAGGAAATCCGCAACGGCAACGAAGTGATACTCGCGCCCATTCTGTTCGCCCGGACGCGGCGCCCTCGTCGTATAGGAGACCGACAAGTGCACTTCCGGGTCCTGTTCGAGCAGGAGTCGCACCAGGGTGGTCTTGCCGGCGCCGGAAGGCGCGGCAACGATGAACAGCGAACCGCGCACGGGCGCACTCATTCGAGGTTCTGAATTTGCTCGCGCATCTGCTCGATCAGCAGTTTGAGTTCCAGCGCGATCCCGGTGATCACCGAGGAAACCGATTTCGAAGCCAGCGTATTGGCCTCGCGATTCAGCTCCTGCATCAGGAAGTCCAGCCTCTTTCCCGCCGCGCCGCCCTTCTTCAGGACGCGCTCGACTTCGCCCAGATGGGCGGTGAGGCGCGAGATCTCTTCGGCGACGTCGATACGCGAGGCGTAGAGGCCGACCTCCTGGCGGATGCGCTCCTCGTCGTGGCTGGACAGGGCCTCGCGCAGTTTGCTGGTCAGCCGTTCCTGATATTCGGCCAGCGCCACCGGCAGAAGAGGCCCCGCCTCGGCCAGGAGTTCGCGCATGTGCATGACCCGCTCGGAGATCATCTGGGCCAGCTTGACGCCTTCGCGCGACCGGGTGGCGAGGAATTCGTCGATCGCCGTCTCGGCCAGGGCCAGACATTCACTCTGCAGCGTCGCCTGCGGCAGCGACTGATCGGCCAGAACGCCCGGCCAGCGCAGCACTTCGGCCACCGACAAGGGTTGCGCCGCGGGCAGCACCGCGCGCACCGACGCCTCCAGCTTGCCCAGTTGGGCGAGCAAGCCGGCATGCGGCGCCAACTCGCGCGGAACCGTGGCCGAGGAAGCCAGGTTGCCGCGGCATTCGACCTTGCCGCGGCTGATGCGGGCGGAGATCAGTTCGCGCAGCGGCATTTCGAGAAAGCGCAACTCCTCGCCGATGCGGAAGCTGATGTCGAGGTAGCGCGAATTGACGCTCTTCAGTTCGAGATGGAGAATGGCGAGCCCGAGGTCGCGCTGGACGGCGGCATAGCCGGTCATGCTGTGGATCATGTTGATTTATGCAGCTTGACTAGGGCCGCACCTAACGCTGACAATTGGCCCATTAGTGTAACCTTCGCGCCATGCCGTCACAACAAGTCATTCAGCCGCTGCCGTCGGGCTTCCAACTCGAAGCTTATCGCATCGACCACCAGTTGTCGCAGGGTGGCTTTTCTATCGTCTACCTGGCCCACGACAAGGATGGCACGCCAGTGGCAATCAAGGAATACCTGCCCAATGCGCTGGCCCAGCGCGGCGCAGGGACGGCAGTGCCGACCGTCCGCGAGGAGGATCTCGCCGCCTTCCGCTACGGCATGAAATGCTTTTTCGAGGAAGGACGCGCACTGGCCCTTCTCGATCACCCCAATCTGGTCAGGGTGGTGAATTTTTTCCGGGCCAACGAAACCGTCTACCTGGTGATGCAGTATGAGCGCGGCCGCACCCTGCAGGCGCATATCCAGAGGCACAAAGGCAGCATGACCGAAAGCTTCATCCGCAACGTCTTCTCGCGCCTCTTGAACGGCCTGCGCGAAGTGCACTCGCGCAAGCTGTTGCATCTGGACATCAAACCGTCCAACATCTACCTGCGCAACGACGGCACGCCGGTACTCCTCGACTTCGGTGCGGCGCGGCAAACGCTGTACTACGATGCCTCGATGCTGAAACCGATGTACACGCCCGGCTACGCCGCGCCCGAACAGTTCACGACCCGCGACGGCCTCGGTCCCTGGACCGACATCTATGCTATCGGCGCCAGCATGTACACTTGCCTTTCCGGATCTGCGCCGCAGTCGGCAGACTTGCGCATGAATCAGGATAAACTGTTGCCGGCGGCGCGACGCTGGGTCGATCAATACTCCAGGGAGTTGCTGGAAACCATAGACTGGTGCATGCAGATCAAGCAGGCGGACCGGCCTGACAGTGTGTTCGTGTTGCAACGGGCACTGGCCGAGCGGCGTCAGGTCAGTTACGCGCAGAACTGGCTAGGCAACGTGCGCCGCCGTCTCAAGGAAATGATTGGTCGCTGATGAAATTCACCGTCTATCAGGAAAGCCGCATCGGCAAGCGCGCTTCCAACCAGGATCGCACCGCCTACTGCTATTCCCGCGATGCGCTGCTGATGGTCGTCGCCGACGGCATGGGCGGCCATCTGCACGGCGAACTGGCCGCCCATATCGCCGTGGAAACCATCACCGAAGCTTTCAAGCGCGAAGCCACGCCGTCGCTGAGCAATCCCTCGCTGTTCCTGTCGCAGGCATTAATCCGTGCCCACCACGCCATCATCGAATTTGCCGCCGACCGCGGAATGCCCGAAGCGCCGCGCACCACCTGCGTTGCCTGCGTGGCGCAAGGCAAGGTCAGTTATTGGGCGCACGCCGGCGATTCGCGCCTCTACCTGATCCGCGGCGAACGAATACTGGCGCAAACCCATGATCATTCACGGGTGCAAAGAATGCTCGATCAGGGACTGATCGACGCCGCCGACGCGGCCACGCACCCGGCCAGGAACCGCGTGTTCAGCTGCCTGGGCGGCAGCCATCAACCGCAGATCGATATCTCGCCGAAGACCTCCCTGAAGTCCGGCGATATCATCGCCCTGTGCAGCGACGGCGTCTGGGCGCCGCTGGGCAACGATCTCCTGGTAGATTCGCTGGCCGGCGCGAATCCGATGTACTCCGTGCCGCGCCTGCTCGAACAGGCCGAAACGCGCGCCGGTGCGAACAGCGACAATCTTTCCCTGATCGCCATGCAATGGGAGAAAAACTACGCCGAGAGCATCCCCAGCAACGTCTCGACGAAAACGCTGCCGCTTGATTCCTTCACCGCCAAAATGGGGAACATCGGCAAGGAGCGGTTACCATCCGAACTTTCGGAAGACGACATCGCGCGCTCCATAGCCGAGATCCACCAAGCCATCAAGAAGTTATCTGATTAGGAATACACCATGACTCGAAAGAATCAGCGCGGCTCGGAAGATCTGCGCGAGATCCGCATTACCCGAAACTTCACCCGCCACGCCGAGGGCAGCGTCCTGGTCGAGTTCGGCGATACGCAGGTACTGTGCACCGCCAGCATCGAAGAGAGCGTGCCGGGGTTTCTGCGTGGACGCGGCCAAGGCTGGATCACTGCCGAATACGGCATGCTGCCGCGCTCGACCCATACCCGCATGGCGCGCGAGGCAGCACGCGGCAAGCAGAGCGGACGGACCCAGGAAATCCAGCGCCTGATCGGCCGTTCGCTGCGCGCCGTGACCGATCTCGCGGCGCTGGGCGAACGCCAGATCACCCTCGACTGCGACGTGCTCCAGGCCGATGGCGGCACCCGCACCGCCGCCATCACCGGCGCCTGCGTGGCGCTCGCCGATGCCGTCAGTTTCCTCATCGCAGAGGGCAAGATCGCGCAGAGCCCGCTCAAGGATTTCGTCGCCGCGATCTCGGTCGGCATCGTCGATGGCCTGCCCATGCTCGATCTCGACTACGAGGAAGACTCGAGTTGCGACACCGACATGAATGTCGTGATGACGGCCGGCGGCGGCATCGTCGAGGTGCAGGGAACCGCCGAAGGGGCGCCGTTCTCGCGCGCCGAACTGGAGCGGCTGCTCGACCTGGCAGAGTTCGGCATCAAGCGTCTGGTGACGGCGCAACGGCTCGCCCTGGGTCTGCAATGAAACGCCTGGTGCTGGCCAGCAACAATCCCGGCAAGCTGAAGGAATTCGCGCAACTGCTGGCGCCTTTCGATTTCGAACTGCTGGCGCAATCGGCCTTCGCCGTGACGGAAGCCGAGGAGCCGCACCCGACCTTCATCGAGAATGCCCTGGCCAAGGCGCGCCACGCTTCGGCCGCGACCGGACTGCCGGCGCTGGCCGACGACTCCGGCCTTTGCGTCGCGGCGCTGGGCGGTGCACCCGGGGTCCTCTCCGCCCGCTACGGCGGCGAACCGAAGTCCGACGCGCGCAACAACACCCGCCTGCTCAGCGCTCTCGACGGTCACACCGACCGCCGCGCTCACTACGTCTGCGTCCTGGTGCTGCTCGCGCACGCGGAAGATCCGCAGCCCCTGATTGCCGAGGGCGAATGGCATGGCGAGATCCTGCGCGCGCCGAGAGGCAACGGCGGTTTCGGCTACGACCCGCTGTTTCTCGTGCCGCAACTCGGCCTCTCTGCCGCCGAGCTTGCCGAAGAACAGAAGAACACGCTGTCCCATCGCGGCCAGGCCATGGCCCAACTCCTCGCCCGATTACACCGCGCCCGTTAACGTGGAATACGTTGCCAAGCGAGCAGTGTCATTTCCGAGCGCAGCGAACCGGACAGTAGCCTCCCCGCGAGGGGACGGGAGGGGTGGGCCCAAAGTGGGCCTTGCGCTGCCGGAGGCATTACGAAGCTCAGCAATTTCATCATGCGGGTTGGTTCATCGGAGCCATGAAAGTTAGGATGGCGCGCATCATCCCGATCTCGCTCGCTCCCGCTACCGCGCTCGCTGCCGTTCCTGAAACCGGTATTGGATTAATCGTTCCCCCGCCGCTATCGCTCTATGTGCACTTCCCCTGGTGCGTCAGGAAGTGCCCCTATTGCGATTTCAATTCTCACGAAGTATCCGGGAGCATCCCCGAACAGGACTATCTCGCCGCCCTGATCGCTGACCTCGAGAGCGCGCTGCCCCAGGTCTGGGGCCGGCGCGTGAGCAGCCTGTTCATCGGCGGCGGCACGCCCAGCCTGCTTTCGGCGCAAGCAGTCGATGCGCTGCTGGCGGCGCTCCGGGCACGCTTGACGCTGGTACCGGAGGCCGAGATCACCCTGGAGGCCAATCCCGGCACGGTGGAGGCGGCAAAATTTGCGGGTTTTCGCAGCGCCGGTGTGAACCGGGTTTCGCTCGGCATCCAGAGCCTGAACGACGCGCACCTCGCCGCCCTGGGCCGAATCCACTCGGCCGATGAGGCTCGCCGGGCGATAGCACTGGCGCTGGAGAATTTCGCCAACGTCAATCTCGACCTGATGTATGCGCTGCCCGGGCAGACCCTGGAGCAGGCGCGTCGCGACCTCGAAGCCGCGCTCTCCTTTGCGCCGCAGCACCTCTCCGCCTACCACCTGACACTGGAACCGAACACCCCTTTCCACCATGCGCCGCCCGCCCTGCCCGACGACGAACTCTCCGCCGACATGCAGGAGATGATCGAGGAAACGCTCTCTGCCGCAGGCTACCAACACTACGAGACCTCGGCCTTCGCCCTGCCCGGACGGCGCGCTCAGCACAACCTCAATTACTGGAACTTCGGCGATTATCTCGGCATAGGCGCCGGCGCCCACGGCAAGCTGTCGTCGCACCAGGGCATCGTTCGCGAGTCGCGGCGCCGCGGTCCGCGTGACTATCTGCGCGGCGACTTCCTCCAGGAGCGTCACTCCGTCTCGGTCGGCGAACTGCCCTTCGAATTCATGATGAACGCCTTGCGCCTCACCGAGGGCTTCCCCGGCAGGCTGTTCGAAGAGCGCACCGGGCTTCCGCTGGCGACGATTTCCGGCACCTTGCTAGAGGCGCAGAGCCGTGGCCTGCTGACGATGGATGCCGGCCGGATCGCGCCGACGAAACAGGGACAGCGCTTCCTCAACGACCTGCTGCAGATGTTCCTTTAGCCTCGAGCGCCTTTGTGCCTGGGCTTCGCTGCGGGTTCAGCCGCAGCCTGCAGCCCTCTGAGCTGCAACGCCAAGACGCGCTTCAGATCGGCGATGCCGCGCGCGGGACTGGGGCGCTCCGCGACGATCCACCAGCGTACCGCGCCGGCATAGAGGTAGAAGATGCTCCGCGAGATGAATTCGGGCTTCTCGTCGGCCCTGATCTTACCGCTCTTGAGAGCGTCCTCGACCAGTTTGGTAATGCAGTTGATGGTGCGCGTCCGGCCCTCATGGAAGCGCTGCGCCTGCGTTCCCCGGGAAAAGAAGACCAGTTCCTTGAGCAGTATTCTCGCCAGCGGAACGTTCTTGCTGAAGGCGCGGTAGAAAACGCTGAATGCGGCGGACAACTGGACGTCGAGTGGCGCCGCCGGATCCGCTGAGGCGAAAGCCTCGTCGGTGATCCTGTCGAGTTCGTCGTTGAAAATCAGAAAGACGATGTCGCGCTTGTCCTCGGCGTAGAGAAACAGGGTGCCGAGTCCGACCCCGGCGGCCTTGGCGATCTCGCGCGTGGTCGCGGCATCGAAGCCCTTCTCGGCGAACAGCTCCGCCGCAGCGACCTTGATGCGCTCTAGCTTGTCCAGTTTGTTCCGTTCCCTCAAGCCGGGTTGGACGGCCAGCTTTGCGGCTGCGCGCTTCAACGGCCAGCCTCCGCAGCAATGGACTTGATCCGATTTCTGAACCTGATCATCATTTCCGGATTATAGCCCGAGGCCAGCATTACTCGGCTACGGCCGCGATGCCGCCGCGGGAATATTCCTTGACAGCGCCGGGACGTTTCAGGACAATGGGAATAATTTACATTTGCTCAAACATCGGCATCCGGCTACTGGCGACATGCAGTCCAAACTCAAAAGCGATGAAGTTCTCGAAGCTTGCGTCGCCAGCCTGCTGCCGCTGGTGCGCTATTGCCTGCTGGAAGGCGTGAACTACCCCCAGTTCATCAAGGCGCTCAAGCCGATATTCGCCCAGGCGGCAAAATTCGAACTGGCAAAACGGAAAGTCAAGATCAACGACTCCGCCATCAGCCTGCTCTCGGGCCTGCACCGCAAGGACGTGCGCGAACTGGGCAAGGGCGGCGGCCATTTGATCGCGCATTCGGGCACGGTGGCGTCGTTGCTGTTCGCCAAGTGGATCAGCGACCCGGTCTATGTGCAGAAGAACGGCAAGCCCCGGCGGCTGGTCAAGCACGGGCCGGCGCCCTCCTTCGAAAGCCTGGCCTTGTCGATCACCCAGGATGTCCATCCGGGATCCATACTCAGGGCCATGGAAGGCCAGGGTATGCTGCGCCTCGAGGGCGAGGGCAAGAGCGAACGGATCGCCCTGATCAAGGAAAGCTTCATCCCGCAGGACGATCTGGGCGAAATGCTGTCCATGTTTGCCGCGAACCTGCACGATCACATGTCGGCGGCCTCGTCGAATATGCTCGGCGGAAGCCAGCCCTTTCTGGAACAGGCCGTGTTCGGTGACGGCCTGAGTCAAAGCTCTGTGGACGAACTGGCCATACTCACGCGTAGTCAGTGGGCCGAATGCTCGCTGGAACTGATCCGGCGCGCGAACCAGCTTTGCGATCAGGACAAGGACACCGGAGAGCCCCATCGCTTCCGGCTGGGTCATTATTTCTACTCAACTCCGATCGCCGCTGCCAAAGGGCAGGACGAAGCATCGGAAACCGGGGACGGCGCATGACTGCGAACATTTTCAAGCGAGTCCTGGCCGTGCTGATCATCGCCGGACTGGCCGCCTGCGGCGGCGGTGGCAGCGGCGGACTGCTCTCCGGGGTCGGTTCCGGGGGTACGGGGATCACTGCCGGCACCGTTACCGGCTTCGGCAGCGTCATCATCGACGGCACCCGTTATCTGGACACGAAGGCGATCTACGATATCACCGGCGACACGAGTGCCGCAGTGCTCATCTCCCCAACCCTGGCCAAGATCGGGCAGCAGGCCGAAGTGGCCACGGATACCAATGGCAATGCCACCGCGGTGCATATCTACCCCGAGGTGGTCGGTCTGGTCACCTCGATTTCCGCGTCGACCAATACCATCACCGTCGCCGGAACGCCGGGGACAAGAGTGGTGGCCAATGCCAGCAATGGCGCGCTGCCGATCACCGTCTATGGCGGCTACACGCAATTCTCGAATATCAGCATCGGCGACCGGGTCGAGGTCCATGGTCTGCCCATGACCGACAGCAACGGCGCCTATGTCGCCGCCTCGCGCATCGACCTCAAACCGAGCATCTGCACCGGGGGCTGTGCCGTGCGCGTCACCGGCACGCTGAGCAATCTGAACACGGTGGCGCAGACATTCACCCTGAACGGGCTGACAGTGAACTACAGCGGCAGCACGACCATCACGCCGTCCGGACAGAGCCTGGCCAATGGCGAGCGGGTGTCGGTATTCTCCGCCACGCCGCTGTCCGGTAGTACACTGACCACCTCCACCATCATCATCAGAAAGCTAAGCACCGGCGCCAGCACCCTGCGCCTGAGCGGGGCGATCAGCAACTACACGAGCAATGCCAGCTTCACCGTGGCGGGCGTGACGGTCACTGCCGCCTCCGCGACACTTACGCCGACCTCCCTGGCCCTGGCAAACGGGGTCAATGTGACGGTCAACGGCAACTACGATCCCGTCGCCGGCAAACTGGTCGCGACCAGCGTGTCCCAGTACGGCAGCAGCCAGGTACTGTCGGAACTGCACGGCAACATCACCAATTTCGTCAGCGTAGCCAACTTCCAGGTCCGCGGCACCCTGGTCAACGCCACCGCGGCAAGCTTCTCTGGCGGCACCTCGGCCAATCTGCAGAACAATGTTTACGTCGAGATCTTCGGCTCCGTCTCGAACAATATCGTCAATGCCGCCACCGTTGCCTTCCAGACCGCCGCGACCGACAGCGACGGCGATCTCTCCGGCGTCGTCAGCGGCTATCTCTCACCGACGCAGGCATTCACGATCACCCTGGACAACAGCGGTTCTCCAGGCACCACTATCCAGGCGATCCTGACGGCATCGCCGTTCTTTATCGGCTGCACCACCAATCCATGCACGGATCTCGCCAACACCGTGCACGTTTCGGTTCATGGCGTGCTCCAGGCCAACGGCGTATGGCTGGCCAATACCGTAACCTTCTTGCTCGGCACCCAGCAAGCCGAAAACGACAACGGTTCAAACGGGACCAAGGAAGTTCAGGGCATCGTCAGCAACCTGACCGGCAACACTTTCAGCCTGAACGGCATCACGGTGAATTACAGCGGCTCGACCACGATCAGCGGAGGCACCCTGAGCAATGGTGTGCAGGCGCAGGTTTATGGCACGCTGATCACGACACCGAGCGGATCGACCATGACCGTCAGCAAGATCGAGATCGATAACGATCACTAAGTTCGGGGCTTTTAGCCTTTTACATCAACCCTCAATGCCTGGTTGGTATCGGCGCTGGATTTGCCGGGAATCTTGCGCCATGCCCGAAAGTAATCGACCTTGAAAGAAGCCGGCAATTCTCGCGCTTCAGGTACACCCCGCCAGTTGGGCATGACCCCCGCGCCGATAATGATCGTCATTGGTATTTGCCAATCGGTATTGGCCTTGGTGCGCACCAACTTTCCGTCGAGATACCACTTGAGTTCCTTCTCGTCCCACTCGAAACCATACACATGGTAGTCATTCGATAATGGAGCCGATGCCTTCCAGACTTGCGGATCCGAAACCCTGTTCTGGTCGTTTTCCTTCTCGGGCGGGCCGTAATAGACATGCGCATTGGAGTTTAGGCTTGTTTCACTCCCCACTGTCGCTCCCGCAATTTCGAAAATATCAATTTCAAAGGTAGCGGTTTCAGTCCATCGATACAGCCAGAAAGCGCAATTGACCTTGGACTTCTGAACTTTCGCGCGCACCTCGAAATAGCCGAACTTGACCATGGTCTTGCTGCTGATTTCACCTGAGGTGATGGTTTGACCGGTAGGCGTGCCGGAAATTTTCTCCATGCGCGTATAGATATTCAATTCGCCCTTTTCCAACTGGGCGTTATAGGGCTTCATGCCTGAATTGGGAATGTACTTGTTCGGCTCATTTACCCATTTCTTCAGGTCGACCTGCGCGCCGTTGAATTCATCCCATATCTCGATAATCGGTTCCCAACGCCCGGTCGGCGGAGTATCCGCCCGTACCGTCAAAGAGAATGACAGCGCTACGGCAAGTAGAGAAACAAAGAAACCCGGCACTAATCTGTAGTGGCGAATACTGAGGAATTGTGCCGAGCGGCGAAGGTTCAGATTGATCCGGGAATCACCAACCTCCATTTGGCCTCGCGCAAAATGATTATCAATCATCTCGACAAACTCATGCTTCGAGGCGCTAACAATCGCCTTCTGCATCCCGAGCTTTGCGCACCATTGTTTCCATTTCATAGCCATGGTTCTTGCCTTCTAGACCTGCTCGCCGCCGACTGTTAGACCACCCTGACGATATTGCCTTCAAAAAACTACGATTCGGCTATGCCCCACCGCGCTTGAGGAGGTAGTATGCCTTCAAATCGTGGCATTCCTCATAGCCAGGAAGCGCGTAGCCACGGTAATCTTCTGCAAGTTCTTTTTCTACCAGCGGGCGATACTTGGATGCCACAAGGTCAAAACACGCCATCACGAAAACCGGTTTTGATGCCAGCGCCTTGATGATTTCCTGTGACGGGCTACTGCCGATTTTTGAGAGAAAGCCATCCCAGAAAATATGCAATACAAAACGGGTCGCCGGTTTTACATCGGCCAAAAAATAGTAGCTGAGAGGTAGATCCAACAGCAGTACCCTTTCGCCCGGTTTCGCATGGCTGCGAATCTCTCCGGTCAACCGGGCAATTTCGTGCGGTCGCCTGAAGTTGCCATACCAATCCTTCAGATAGGCATCGGACGCACCTTTGGCCAGCAGTACAGTTATGAGAATTACCGCCGGAATGGCAAATCTGCGAAGAGCCCGGGGCCCAGCGCTGACCAGCAATGTCAGCAGAATCAGCGTGGCAGGAACAATCAGCAAATTGAAGTATTGCGGGAAGAGTGACGGCGGCAGAGCAATGACAATCAAGGTTATGGCATACACGGCAGCCAATTGGGACAATAGCTTTACCTTCTCCGGCGTCACCCCACGTAATGATCTATCGTCCCAACCCATGCAAGCGAGTAGCGCAACGAATAACCCCACGGAAACTGACAAAGCAAATGCCGCCCGTAACAGGGTGATCTGGTCCAGGTTTCTCACACTACGATAAGAAGCCAAGTATGCGCTTTGAAGTTCGAGGTATTGTGACAAGTCGCTTGCCACAATTAGTGGTGCCAGCAAAATCATCACAACCGCAATAAATGCGCAAAATGCCAGAGTGCTACCAGTGGCAAATGTGGCCAGCGCCTTGCGTGAGGCATTGACAAACAGAGGCCAGGCAAGCATCAGCGCAGTCGATAGCGCCAGAACAAAACCGCCGAGATAATTGATTTGCGTAGCCAGGCCCGTCAGTGCGCCCAGCAGCAACGGTCGCAGCCAACGCGAATCGGGACGACTCAATGCCACCAGCCACCAACCGGCGAATATCGGCATTTGCAGGATTTCGGTGTTGCTAGTGACGCCCCTTGTGCCCAAACTGCCGCAAATGGTCATAAGCAGGATGACACTGAGCGCGACAAAATGCTGATGTGGGGGAAACTGCTTTTTTGCTATTTGATAAAGAAGCCAACTCGCCAGCACGATAGAAGCGAATGGCATCATGCGGACGACCGTGAGGGTGTAGCCGAACAATTGGAAGAACACTGCAAAAATGTAATACAACGCAATCGGCTTGTGATCGAAGACCCCGTGGTAGGGCAGTTCCCCAGACATCAAGCTACGGGCAATCAGGGCATAGTGCATTTCATCCATGCCATCCCCGTTGTTCGACGGAGTTCCAATATAGATTATCCGGATGACCAATCCCAGGAATGCCGTGAAAAGGAATATCCACGAAATACGCTTGAGCGGATCATTGGTACCACATTTAAAGTTCATGACTTCAGTATCAGAGAATGAAACCACATCCTTGTGCCGAGAAATGCCGCAAGCCCACAGAACAGCATAAGAACCTGGAATTATCAGGCGCCAAGTCAGTCACCCGCCTTTGTGGCGGGTATCTTGTGATGGCGGAATGTCCAGAGATCATTCAACAGAAAATTGAACAGGCTCGCCATAACGATAGCAATCATGTTGGCGATGAGATAGTGGAAATAGGACACCAGCAGATTGGTGAACGCCACCTGTAGCGCAATACCGATCCAGCAAGCCATCGCATACTGACAGAATTGGAGCAGCCAAGTACGATGCTGATGATTTTGCCTGCGGTCTCGCCAGGTCCACAACCGGTTCCAATAATAATTGTTCACCGTCGCGCATAATATTGCCATGGCTAATGCAATATTAAGCCTGAGATGGGGAGACTCGATGAAACTGAATAGATATTCCTGAGCAAGATAGAAGATCCCGAGATTGACGAACATTCCAGACGCGCCGACGGTCCCAAACTTCAAGAAACGTTGCTGAAGTAACCATCTCACCCAGTCTTGCCCATGCATGCGCTCAATCAGGTTCATACTGGTTGGGATGACCGGCTGAGCATTTCCTGGGCTTTTGCCAGGACCTGTTCGGGTAAGATCTGCTTCAAGCATTGATTATCGCCATCGCAAGGCGAAACACGGTGATTGTATGCAGTCAGGCAAGGCGAACAAGCCAATGGCAAATAGAATTGGTAGGCATTAGCCGACAGGGAACGATATAGGTGTGGCGTCTCGGGTCCGAACAAGACGATCGAAGGTATCGGCGTTAGCGCGGCAAACTGACCTGGACCGCCGTCGTTGGTTATCAGCAATGCGGAGCGGTGAAACAGTGCCAAGAGCTCACGCACTGATCTCGTATAACCAGTCAGGTCGATACAATATTTACTCGCGCAATTTGTGACCAGAGCCTGGCCAATCGGACGATCAGCATTCAGGCCGATCACGCCTACGGCATAGCCCGCATTCAGCAGCCTGGTACAGAGCGTGGCGTATGAATCGAATGGCCAGGCGCGAATAGGCAGAATGCCGCCACTCGGATATACCAATACCAGTCGCCTGCCTACAATCGCTGGAAAATCGGCGTGTAGGCGCTCCGCAACCTCAGCCAATTCCCCATCGGCAAATACCAGGTGCGGCGGACCAACAGGCATCAATAGTGGAGACTCCTTACCCAAGGGGGAAGACTTTGATTCCAGCGCCGAAACCAGACTCAAGAACTGCAATGCCAAATGACGGTAGGGATTGTATTGCGTCGGGCGATTGATAAAGGCTCATTTAGCGAATAACGTGGCTGGCTCATCTAGCGAGCCTGTGGAAGTGGATACTGGCTACATAGCGCACGGGCGCTGGAGCCAGGAGATGCAAAATGAGGACGAGAGAATTGGCAAGGCTCATCGGGACATT
>CAILCO010000021.1 GCA_903832735.1 uncultured Sterolibacterium sp. | reverse complement strand
CTTAAATCAAGTACGAGTCTTACGGTGGCCTGAACGAGGTGGCTACACGAAGCGTGAAATCTATAAGGAAAAGATGCAGTAAAAGTACCTTTCAACGGAATGCGACATAGGAGATCGCCATGACGGAGAAAATCGTACTAGATGCTACGCCCGATCAATATAAAGAGTCTTTTCCTTACAATACATTTTCTCCGCCAGAAAATTCTGGATCTTCGGAGCCAGGCGACGGATTGCCGATCATCCATATGTTACGGGGTGACGCGGCCGCCGCCGAAGCAGTATGGGGATTTGTTCCGCAGTGGCGAATGACTGCGGATAACCCGATCTACTACACTTCTGGAGCGACCATCAGTCGCAAATGGACAACTTCGGTTGCCTTCCGGAATTGGCGCTGCGTGGTGCCAGCCTCGCACTTCACTTGGCTCCGTGAAATTGATGGAGTCACAATCATCTACACCATATCGCGAAACGACGGGGGAGTTCTCCTACTGGGGGGGATTTTTGGGCCGAACCCGCCCCATGCAAGAGGAATAGCCCTGACCGCAGCATTGGTCACGACAGCACCGAATCGGGTGCTGTCACCGCACGGGCTACAAGTACCTTTGATTCTAAGAAAGAAGGAAGTCATGCCATGGCTTCGGTCACGCACGAATATCGACCTGGTGAGAAGCTTCATCCGGCCACCGGGTGAAAATGATCTGACCTTAGCCATTTCATTGCCGGCAGTTGAGAATGCCAGCATGGGTATCTCCAGAGATCGACAGATGACGTTGGCCTGAGGTGATGAAATTGATAGCGAAGCAGGAAGGTTTCGCCAGTTAGGTGCGAGACGAGATGCCAGAATCGCCTCTCGAACAGTTGCCAGGGACGGCTTGATTCTGCGCTCAGGCACCTGACCGGACCGGCAATCCCGCAGTACCGCCATAGCCAAAGCACGCGCGTCCTCGCCACCCAGCAGCGGCCAGCGTCCCAAGGTCATTCTCAGTTGCCGGCCGTGAACGCTGGTCGCCACGAGGAAGGTCAGGCTGCGTTTGTTGACCATCGGCAGAATAACCATGATCGAGCGTCTTAAATGGCGGTTTCGTAGCACCGCGTTTCAGAGCCAAGTTTCCCAACAATTCGCATAGTGGCAGAATAGGCAAAGCTATTAAGGAGATTGCAATGACAAGTGTTATCGTCGTCATTGGTGCCGGCTCGATAGGCTAAGCGATTGCGCGGCGGGTCAGTGCAGGCAACACGTCCTGTTGGCTGATTTGCGCCAAAATAACGTCGACATACATGGCCGCGAAAGTTCTCGGTGACGCTGGGTTCGAGGTGGGCATTGCTATCGTTGATGTCACCTCGCGCCAGTCGGTCCACGCACTCGTTGAGAAGGCCATAGCGATCGGCGACATAACCGGCGTCATCCATGCTGCTGGAGTCTCTCCTACGCAGGCATCGCCGGAGACCATCCTAAAGGTCGATCTATATGGCACTGCGCTCGTACTGGAGGAATTCGGTAACGTCATTGCGCGAGGCGGATCGTGCGTCGTTATCGCCTCGCAATCGGCTCACCGCCTCAAGGCGCTGACGCCCGACCAAAACAAGGCGCTGGCAACTACGCCCGTCGATGAGTTGCCCTCACTTCCTATGCTTCAGCCGGATCAAGTGACGGACCCGCTCCACGCGTACCAACTCTCCAAACGCGGGAACTCACTGCGCGTGATGGCCGAGGCGGTACGGTGCTCCAAAGTGATTGAAAGATTCGCGTCGCTGACTTCTGGCCTGGAAAGACTGCTATCGGGAATCCGCTACTTCCACTTAAGGCAACACTGAGACACCGCTCACCGTCCCATTAACCGGCTCAGTTCCCCCTGAATCAGCACCATCGCCGGCATAACGTCGGCAGCATCCAAGCTGACGTAGTTTGCATGGAGCACGTCACTCTTGGGCGCGGTATGGTTCAAGGTTCGGCGTAGCACAGCATCGCCAACCTGGGCCTCCCCCGGTTTCAGTATCTGCCTAAGTTGGAAATTTCCGGCAGTACAGGGGTACCGTTATCCTATAGGGACAAATCAAATCTACTATTTTGGCAATTTAGCCTGAATGGCAGCCAGCTGAGCCTGAAGTGCTGCCACTTGGGCCTGGAGAGCAGCAATTGCCTTGGCATTAGCCGCATTTTGGTTTTGTAACGTGGTTATTGTTGCGGGGGTGTTGTTCACGTTGCTCATCGCTACGGAAGGTCCTGAAGCGATCATGCAGAGGAATATCAAGCCTATGGAGAGACGATACATGGATAACTCCCAGTTTTGAAGACGTCATCGTTATATGACGAAATAAGGATCTGAAAAAACTGAAGTGGCTGGTTGAGTATGACTATTGTTCTATAGCAGGTCAACAAACTTGGGTTATCGGCGAAGCTCTTCGTTGAAGGGTGGCTCGACCTCGCCGCCCCTATAGCAACGCCTGGCATGGCCTGCATCATCCTGATCAAATCGCCCACGAAATTTACAAGACTGCGGCATCTCGAAGAGTTGTGCTAACGTCACAGCCGGTCAACATTCCCATTCATTTTGTTCAGGCAATATTTTGGACAGCCAATTGCGTACGGCCGACAGCCAGGTCAGTAATGAAACTTCACTTGATGCGTTGAAGTGGTTGGCATTGGCTTTGATGGCAATCAGCCATCTGCTGCTTGTGTGGAGCGGTATCAGCCGCGAAATCGGCGTGTGGGTAGGGAGACCTGTTCTTCCTTTACTCGCGCTGATTATCGCCTTACGCCTTAACCGAGAAAGAGCATCGGGCTATATTGTCCGACTACTCGGATGGGGCCTTATTGCGCAACCTGTGTATCAGGCACTGTTGGTAAATGTCATAGACCGGCTAAATATCATGTTTACCCTGGCTGCCGGTGTCGCGATATGGATGGCAGCTGATCGACGGCAATGGGCGGCATTATTGATCTTTCCCTAAATCATGACAACCAATCTTGACCTCATGCGTTATATCCTTATCAAGGTATTTGGAGATATGCGTGATGGTCAAAAGTCGATTGGACGATGCGACAAAAAAGCGGTTACGCGCTGGGCGACT
>CAILCO010000020.1 GCA_903832735.1 uncultured Sterolibacterium sp. | reverse complement strand
CCACGAAATACCTCGCAAATTATCTCGGTTGGTTCAGGGCGCTCGACCGGTCGCCGCGATTCAGCCCGGATCCCGTGCAGTTGCTCGCTCTCGCCGTCAGGGTATGAGTTCAACAACATCATTCGCTAAATGAGCCTTTATTAAACATAACTGTCTCCGCGGCTCAATCGCCCAAGCGTGCTGCGCACGCCCATCGATTTGACTTCGTCGCTGCGCGGCTGGTCACCCCTGTTCGCGATCAGTATCTTGGAGAACATCATGGCGTGCTTTTCCGTGTCCATGACGGTTTCCGTTTTTCCAGGAAGGCGCTCATGCCTTCCTTCGCTTCGCCGGTTCTGCGGATCGCGGCGATGCGCTGCGCCGTGTCCTCGATCACTGCAGCCGATATTGGCTGCCAGGCAACGGCGCGGATCAGTTGCTTGCATTCGGCGAGCGCTGCCGGTCCATTGTCGAGCAGGGCTGTGACGATCTTGACCAGGGCCCCGTCGAGCGCCGGCTGGTCCGCCACGATCTCGTGCACCAGGCCGATGCGCTGCGCTTCCGCCGCGCCGAAGCGTTCGGCCGTGAGCATGTAGCGGCGCGCCTGGCGCTCGCCGATGGCATTGATGACATGCGGGCTGATCACGGCCGGAATGATGCCGAGCCTGACCTCGGAGAGGACGAACTGCGCGTCGCAGGTGGCCAGGGCAATGTCGCATGCCGCGATGAGCCCGACGCCGCCGCCGTAGGCCGGCCCCTGAACGCGCGCCAGCGTCGGCTTGTCCATCTGCGCCAGGGCCCGCAGCATTTCGGCCAGGGTGCGCGCATCGCGCAGGCTCTCGTCCGGCGTATAGGCGGCGGCGCGTTTCATCCAGTTGAGGTCGGCGCCGGCGCAAAAACTTTTGCCGGTGCTCGCGATCACCAGTACGCGCACCTGGTCGTCGGTCGCCATCGCCGCCATGGCCGCGATCAACTCGTTGATCAGAACATCGTCGAAGGCGTTGTGGCGCTCGGGGCGGTTCAGGGTGATGGTGCCGACGCCCGCTGCGACTTCGGTCAGGATGTTTGCGTACATGCTGCCTCCAGTTTCACATTCGGAACAGGCCGAAGGTGGTCTTCGCGATCGGCGCGTTGAGCGACGCCGACAGGCCCAGGCCGAGCGCGCGGCGCGTCTGCGCCGGATCGACGATGCCGTCGTCCCAGAGCCTCGCCGTGGCGTAATAAGGGTGGCCCTGGTTTTCGTATTGCGCCCTGATCGGCGCCTTGAAGGCTTCCTCCTCATCGTGGCCCCAATGCTTGCCGGCAGCCTCCAATCCGTCGCGCTTGACGGTCGCCAGCACCGAGGCCGCCTGCTCGCCGCCCATCACCGAAATCCGGCTGTTCGGCCACATCCAGAGCATCCGCGGCGAGTAGGCGCGTCCGCACATGCCGTAGTTGCCGGCACCATGCGAGCCGCCGAGGATCAGGGTGAACTTCGGCACCTGGGCGGTGGCGACGGCGGTGACCATTTTTGCGCCGTCCTTGGCGATGCCGCCGTTCTCGTACTTCCTGCCGACCATGAAGCCGGTGATGTTCTGCAGGAACAGCAAAGGAATGCCGCGCTGGGCGCACAGTTCGATGAAATGGGCGCCCTTCTGGGCGGATTCGGAAAACAGGATGCCGTTGTTGGCGACGATCCCCAGCGGATAACCGTAGAGCCTGGCGAAGCCGGTGACCAGGGTCGTGCCGTAGCGCGACTTGAATTCGTCGAAGCGCGAGCCGTCGACCAGGCGCGCGATCACTTCGCGCACGTCGTAGGATTTCCGGTTGTCGGCGGGGATCACGCCGCCTAGTTCCGCCGGGTCGTAGAGCGGTTCCTCGGGAGTGGCAAGATCCAGCGAGATCGACTTGTGCCAGTTGAGGTTGCCGACGATGCGACGCGCCAGACTCAGCGCGTGGTGGTCGTTCTCGGCCAGATGGTCGGCAACGCCGGAGATCCTGGTGTGCACATCGCCGCCGCCGAGATCCTCGGCAGTCACGATTTCACCGGTGGCGGCTTTCACCAGCGGCGGGCCGCCGAGAAAGATGGTGCCCTGGTTCTTGACGATGATGGCTTCGTCCGACATCGCCGGCACATAGGCGCCGCCGGCGGTGCAAGAGCCCATGACCACGGCGACCTGGGGGATGCCCAGCGCCGACAGGTTGGCCTGGTTGTAGAAGATCCGTCCGAAGTGTTCGCGGTCGGGGAAAACATCGTCCTGGGTCGGCAGGTTGGCCCCGCCCGAGTCGACCAGATAGATGCACGGCAGGCGGTTCTGCAGGGCGATCTCCTGGGCGCGCAGATGCTTCTTCACGGTCAGCGGGAAATAGCTGCCGCCTTTCACCGTGGCGTCGTTGGCGACAATCACGCATTCGATGCCATTGACCCGGCCGATACCGGTGACGACGCCCGCTGCAGGGACTTCGTCGGCGTACATGCCGTAGGCAGCCAGCGGCGAAAGTTCGAGGAAGGGTGCGCCGGGATCGAGCAACAGGTCGACCCGGTCGCGCACCAGCAGTTTGCCGCGGGCAAGATGCTTGGCCCGGGCATCTTCGGAGCCGCCGCGGGCCACTTTTTCAGACTTGGCGCGCAGGTCGGCGACCAGTGCGGCCATGGCCGCGGCGTTGGCCTGGAACTCAGCGGAGCGCGGATTCAGTTGTGATTTTATGACGCTCATCAGAAGCCACCTGTCTCCAGCCAGTGCTCGATCTGAGGCAGACGATCGACGCCCCAGAAGGGTTCGCCGTCTACGATGAAATAGGGGGCGCCGAACATGCCCCGGGAGACGGCGAGATCGGTTTCACGCTTGAGACGCTCCTTCGCCTCCGGCGCGGCGACCGCCTGGGCGAATGCCGCCGCATCAAGCCCCAACCGGGCGGCGATATCCTGGACCACCGCGAGTTCGCCGATGTTGCGGCCGTGCACCCAGTAGGCCCGGAAGACCGCGTGGGCGAACGCCCGCGCCTTCCCGCAGTCCTGATCGTGCAGCCAGTAATAGCCGCGCGCGGCGACCAGGGTCAGCATCGGAAAGGTCTCTGGGAATTTGAAAGGCACACCGTGATAGCGCGCCGATCGGTCGAAGTCGCGCTTGCTGTAGTCGCCCTTCAGGGGCACGGTAACTAGGAGTGGCACGCCGCTGGCCTTGAACGCCGAGCCGAGCATCATCGGCCGCCACTTGACCTTGCGCCCATGCCTCTCCGCCAGCGTGTCGATCAGCTCGCTGGCGATGTAGGAATAAGGCGAAGAAAAATCGAACCAGAACTCGATGGGATCGCTCATGTCACATCGTCTCCTTATGCGGCCAGGGCGCGGCCGATCACCATCCGCTGGATGTCCGAGGCGCCTTCGTAGATCTGGCAGACGCGTACGTCGCGATAGATGCGCTCGACCGGGAAATCGGCGACATAGCCGTAGCCGCCGTGGATCTGGATGGCATCCGAGCACACGCCCTCGGCCATTTCCGAGGCGAAGAGTTTCGCCATCGAGGCTTCCTTCAGACAGGATCTGCCCGCGTCCTTGAGGCTTGCGGCGTGATGGACCAGGCTGCGCGCCGCCTCGATCCGGGTCGCCATGTCGGCGAGGCGGAAATTGACCGCCTGATGTTCGAAGATCGGTTTGCCGAAGCTCTCGCGCTCGTGGGCGTATTTCAGCGCCGCCTCGAAGGCGGCTCGGGCCATGCCGACACTCTGGGCGGCGATGCCGATGCGCCCGGCCTCGAGGTTGGCCAGGGCGATGCGGTAGCCCTGGCCTTCCGCCCCGAGCAGGTTCGCCGCCGGCACGCGGCAGTTATCGAAGAGGAGCTGCGCCGTGTCGGAAGCACGCTGGCCCAGTTTTTCTTCGATGCGCGCGACCTGGTAGCCCGGGGCGTAGTTGGGCGCACCCGTATCGACGATGAAGGCGGAGATGCCTTTCTTGCCGGCGCCGGGGTCGGTCACCGCGAAGACGATGGCGACATCGGCGTTGGCGCCGGTGGTGATGAACTGCTTGACGCCGTTGATCAGCCAATGATCGCCGTGCGCATCCGTGGCCTTCGCTGCTCTCGTCCTGATTGCTGCCGCATCCGAGCCGACATGAGGTTCGGTCAGGCAGAAGCAGCCGAGCTTTTCGCCTGCGGCCAGAGGCCTGAGATATTTTTCTTTCTGCGCGTCATTGCCATACGCCAGTATCGGGCCGCAGACCACCGAGTTCTGTACGCTGATGATGGTCGAAGTTGCGCCGTCACCGGCGGCGATTTCCTCCAGCGCCAGGGCCAGGGAAACGTAATCCATGGCGGCGCCGCCCCATTGCTCCGGCACCACCATGCCGCAGGCGCCGAGTTCGCCGAGTTGGCGCAGGGCCCGGCGCGGGAAGATGGCGGCGCGGTCCCAGGCGGCGGCATGGGGGCTTAGTTGCTCACGCGCGAAATCGCGCATGGCGTCGCGAATCATTTCCTGCTCTTGAGTGAGGATCACAGCAGTTCGATGGCCATGGCGGTGGCTTCGCCGCCGCCTATGCACAGGCTGGCCACGCCTCTGCTGCCGCCGTATTTCTTCAAGGCGCCGATCAGGGTGACGATGATGCGCGCGCCGGAAGCGCCAATCGGATGGCCCAGGGCGCAGGCGCCGCCATGAACATTGACCTTTTCGCGGGGCAGCGCGAGGTCGTGCATCGCGGCCATGGCGACGACGGCGAAGGCTTCGTTGATTTCGTAGAAGTCGACCTCCTCCTTAGACCATCCGGTCTTGGCGAAGAGCTTGCTCATGGCGCCCACCGGTGCCGTCGCGAACAGGCCCGGTTCCTGCGCGTGGGTGGCGTGGCCGACAATTTTCGCCAGCGGCGTCAGACCGAGTTTTTCCGCCGTCGCCAGGCGCATCATGACCAGGGCCGCAGCGCCGTCCGAGATCGAGCTGGAGTTGGCGGCGGTGACCGTGCCATCCTTCCTGAAGGCGGGCTTCAGGGCCGGGATCTTGTCGAGTTGCGCCTTGCCCGGCTGCTCGTCGTGCCTGACGACAAGGTCGCCCTTCTTGCCCGGAACCGTTACCGGCGCGATTTCCCAGGCGAAGGAGCCGTTCTGGATGGCGTCCTGGGCACGGGTCGTCGAGGCGATCGCGAACTCGTCCTGCGCGGCCCGGGAAAAGGCGTATTGCCCGGCGCAATCCTCGGCGAAGCTGCCCATCAGGCGGCCCTTCTCGTAGGCATCCTCGAGGCCGTCGAGAAACATGTGATCCATCAACTGGCCGTGGCCGAGACGGTAGCCGCCGCGCGCCTTGGGCAACAGGTAGGGGGCGTTGCTCATTGACTCCATGCCGCCGGCGATCATGATTTCATTGGTCCCGGCCAGGAGCATGTCGTGAGCAAACATCGCCGCCTTCATGCCCGAACCGCACATCTTGTTCACCGTGGTGCAGCCGGCCGACAAGGGCAGTCCGGCACCCAGGGAGGCCTGGCGCGCCGGCGCCTGCCCCTGGCCGGCGGGCAGGACGCAGCCCATGATGACTTCTTCGACGGCAGCGGCAGCGATGCCGGCGCGCAATATCGCCGCCCTGATCGCCGCTGAGCCCAACTGCGCGGCGGCGAGGCTGGCGAAGTCGCCCATGAAGCCGCCGATGGGGGTACGTGCGGCAGAGACGATGACGACAGGGTTGTTATCCATGGAGGGTTTCCGTAAAGAGTTCGCGGCCGATGAGCATTCTTCTGATCTCCGAAGTGCCGGCGCCTATCTCGTAGAGCTTCGCATCGCGCCATAGGCGGCCCGTCGGGTAGTCGTTGATATAACCGTTGCCGCCCAGGGTTTGGATCGATTCTGCGGCCATCCAGGTGGCTTTCTCGGCCGAATAAAGGATCGCCCCGGCGGCGTCCTTGCGCAGTCCGCGTGCGTGGTCCTGTCGGTCGCAGGCGCGTCCCACCGCATAGACATAGGCGCGGCAGGCCTGCCAGGTCGAGTACATATCGGCGAGTTTGCCCTGCATCAGCTGGAACTCGCCGATCGCCTGGCCGAACTGCTTGCGCTCGTGAACATAGGGAATCACCACATCCATGCAGGCCGCCATGATCCCCAGAGGCCCGCCGGAGAGCACCGCGCGCTCGTAGTCGAGGCCGCTCATCAGCACCTTGGTGCCGCGGCCCTCGCCGCCGAGGATATTCTCCGCCGGCACCTCGCAATCGTCGAAGAACAACGGATAGGTGTTGGAGCCGCGCATGCCCAGCTTGTCCAGATGGCTGCCCTTGCTGAAGCCTTTCATGCCCTTTTCGACGATGAAGGCGGTCATACCGCCGTCGGTCCTGGCATAGACGATCAGGGTGTCGGCATCGCCGCCGTTGGTGATCCACATCTTGGAACCGTTCAACAGATAGCGGTCGCCATGCAATTCGGCCTTGAGTTTCATGCTCACCACGTCGGAGCCGGCGTTGGGCTCGGACATCGCCAGCGCGCCGACATGCTCGCCGGAGACCAGCTTGGCGAGGTACTTCTGCTTCTGCAACTCGCTGCCGTTGCGCCGCAACTGATTGACGCAGAGGTTGGAATGGGCGCCGTAGGAAAGGCCGACGCTGGCCGAGGCCCGGGAGATCTCCTCCATGGCGACGATGTGGGCGAGATAGCCCATGTGGCTGCCGCCATATTCCTCTTCCACGGTCATGCCGAGCACGCCGAGGTCGCCGAGCTTGCGCCAGAGATCCGCGGGAAATTCGTTGTTCTTGTCGATCTCGGCGGCGCGCGGCGCGATCTCTCTGTCGGCGAAGGCCTTCACCGCGTCGCGCAGCATGTCGATGTCTTCGCCGAGGTGGTGATTGAGACCTATCATGCTATCTCCGATCTGCGTCCGGACGCCCCGGGCGAAGGGCCGCCCCGAGCCTGGGGCAGTGTAAGACATGGAATCCCGCAGGGATGAACCATAGTCACCCCTTTCCTTGGGAAAGGGGCGCGGGGGAAAGGTTCTCCTTGCCGTGCATGGTCATCAGGGTCTGCTGCATGATGGCGCAATGGGTTTTCTTGCCATTCTTGACCACCCAGACATCGCCGCGCGCGATAACCAGATTCTTGCCGGGCTTCACCACTTCGCCTACCGCGATCAGGCGTTCGCCGTCGCCCGGGGCGAGCAGGTTGAGCTTGAATTCGACGGTTAGCACGCTCGAGCCTGCCGGCATCAGGCTGAAGCCGGCAAAACCGCCTGCGTTATCGACGATGGTGCTGATGATCCCGGCGTGGAAGTAGCCGTGCTGCTGGGTCAGTTGCTCGCGATAGGGCAGGCGGATTTCGCAGCGGCCCGGCCCGACTGCAAATAGCTCCGCGCCCAGGAGGTCCATCACCTGCTGGCGATCGAAGCTTGCGCGTACCTTGGCGGCCCAGTCGGGATCGCGCGGTTCAAAGTGCACAGGATCAGGCTTGCCGATATTCACAGGAATTCCCCCTCGCCGCGATTGTAGGTTGACGTTAACGTCAACGTCAACCATCCGGCCGGCGGCCGGGTCGGCGTCATTGAGCCCGGCGCAAGCGGCCCTTCGCCGGCCGGCTGTTGCCGGCGAGGATGCGGCGGCACTGTTCCTCGACACCGTTGATCTCGGCGAGCACGGCCTCGATGTCCTCGCGCTGCTGTTCCAGGGCGGCCTTGCGCTCGGTCAGCACGGTCAGGAATCGGGTCAGTTGCGAGGACTCGTCCCGTGCGGTGTCGTACATGTCGATCAGGTCCTTGATCTCGGCCAGGCTGAGCCCCAGGCGTTTGCCGCGCAGGGTCAGCTTGAGACGGGTGTGGTCGCGCTTGCTATAGATGCGGGCGGAGCCCGAGCGCTGCGGGAACAGCAACCCCTGATGTTCGTAGTAGCGGATGGTCCGTGGGGTGATGTCGAAGTCGCGCGACAACTCGGTGATGGTGAAGGTGGGTTCTTTCATTTCAGGTCCGGCGTGATGTCGATGTTGCGCCGCAACAAGTCCGGCCGCGTTCGGGTAGAATGCCCATCGAAGAAGTAGCTTTGCATTGAAAGTTAAACAGATTTTATCGCGCAACGCAATCTCGAACGCAGCCTCGAACATTGACAACGACCGATATGCCGCTTAGCTATCCACTCGAAGATTTGCCCGAACCGGGCGCCAGCTTGGAGGTCGCGCCGGGTATCCTGTGGCTGCGCATGCCGCTGCCCTATGCGCTCGATCACATCAACCTCTGGCTGCTCGGAGACGGCACGAACCAGAGCGGGGCAAGGCTGTGGACCGCAGTCGACACCGGCGTCGCGGTCGATCTCATCAAGGATTGCTGGCGCCAACTGCTCCCGCTCCATCCGCTCAGGCGTCAGATCGTCACGCATTGCCACCCCGACCATCTCGGCCTCGCCGCGTGGCTGGAACACGAGACCGGCGCGCCGCTCTGGATCACCCAGGGCGAGTACCTGACAGCGCACATGCTGTGCGGGCAGATCGGCAACTATTCACTGGCGGCGATGTTGCAACTGTTCCGCCGGCACGGCCTCGACGAACACTGGCTGGAAGCGCTGGCGGCGCGCGGCAATGCCTACGGCAATGTGGTTCCTGCAATACCCGCTACCTATCGCCGCCTGTTTGCCGGCGAAGACCTGATCATCGACGGCAAGTCGTGGCGGGTCATCGTCGGTCATGGGCATGCGCCCGAGCACGCCTCCCTGTATTGTGAGGAACTGCAGATCCTGATCTCGGGCGACATGCTGCTGCCGCGAATTTCGACCAACATGAGCGTGATCGCGCCGAACCCGGAAGGCAATCCCCTCGGGCTGTTTCTCGATTCCATCGCCGGATTCAAGTCCCTGCCGGCGCAGACGCTGGTGCTGCCCTCGCATGGCCGGCCCTTTCGCGGTCTGCATGAGCGCATCGCCGAGCTCGAGGCGCATCATCGCGAACGTTGCGCCGAGTTGCTGAAAGCCTGCGTCACGGCCAAGTCCGCGGCCGATTTGATCCCGGTGCTGTTTCCGCGCGAGATCTCGGATCCGCACCAGGTCATGTTCGCCATGGGCGAAGCCATGGCCCACCTCAATTATCTTGCGCAGACGGGCGCACTGACGCGCATCGTCGATCGCCAGTTGAGCAGATTCGTCAGAACCGAATTCACTGAATAAAAGGAGAGCACGCTATGGCTGCAGCAGACACTCTTAAAGCGCAACTGCCGGATCCCAAGACGGTCGCCGCGACCTATGCCGAAGTCGCGCAGCGCGCTTCCAAGCTGATCACCGAGCACATCCAGCGCCAGATGAAGCAGGGCGTGGCCGCGCCCTCGGACGAACTGGGTATCGCCCAGGCCTTCATGGACATGATGGCCAAGATGCTGGCCAATCCCTACAAGCTGGCCCAGGCGCAAATGAATCTGGTTTGGGACTACTTCTCGCTCTGGCAGCATTCGATGATGCGCTTTTCCGGCATGCAGCCGACGGCGCTGGAGCAACCCGCCAAGGGCGACAACCGCTTCAAGGACGCCGCCTGGGAGGAGCATTTCCTCTTCGACTTCATCAAGCAGTCCTATCTGATCACGGCGCGCAACATCCACGAAACGGTGGGCCAGGTCGAAGATCTGCCGGAAGTTTCGCGCAAGAAGGTGAACTTCTTCACGCGCCAGTTCATCGACGCGCTGGCGCCTTCGAATTTCGCCGTCACCAATCCCGAGGTCCTGCGCGAGACAGTCAAGACCCAGGGACAAAACCTGCTCAACGGTTTCAACAATCTGTTGCGCGACATCGAGGAGGGCAACGGCCAGTTGCGCGTCAAGATGACCGATCCCAGCGCTTTCGAACTGGGCCGGAATGTCGCGACGACGCCGGGCAAGGTGGTCTTCCAGAACGACCTGATCCAGTTGCTGCAGTTCTCGCCGACCACCCAGGAGCAGTACAAGCGGCCGCTGCTGATCATTCCGCCCTGGATCAACAAGTATTACATCCTCGATCTGCGCGAAAAGAACTCCCTGATCAAGTGGGCGACCGATCAGGGCCATACCGTGTTCGTGGTCTCCTGGGTCAATCCGGATGCCAAGCTGGCGCAGAAGGGCTTTGACGACTATCTCAACGAAGGCGCGCTGGCCGCGCTCGATGCCGTGTGCCGGCAGACCGGCGAACAGGAAGTCAATCTCATCGGCTACTGTCTGGGCGGCACGCTGCTGGGTTCCGCGATGGGCTACCTGGCGACCCAGAAGGACAAGCGGATCGCCTCGGCGACTTTCTTCGTGGCTCTGCTCGACTTCTCGATCCCGGGCGAACTGGGCGTGTTCATCGACGAAGAACAGATCGCCAGCCTGGAGAAAAAAATGGCCGAGCGCGGCTACCTCGAAGGCAGCGAGATGGCCGGCACCTTCAACTTGCTGCGCGGCAATGATCTGATCTGGTCGTTCGTGGTGAACAATTATCTGATGGGCAAGGAGCCTTTTCCGTTCGACCTGCTGTTCTGGAACTCGGACTCCACCCGCATGCCCTACAAGATGCACAGCTTCTACCTGCGCAACATGTACCTGAAGAATCTGCTCAAGGAACCGGGCGGCATCGCCTTGAACGGCGTGGCTATCGACATCGGCAAAATCAAGGTGCCCTGCTATTTCATCTCCACCATCGAGGACCACATCGCGCCGTGGAAGAGCACCTATCTCGGCGCGACGAAACTCGCGGGGCCGGTCCGTTTCGTTCTCGGCGGTTCGGGCCATATCGCCGGCGTGGTCAACCCGCCCTCGGCCAACAAGTACGGCTACTGGACCAATGCGGCGAAGAAGCTGCCGGCCAGCGCCGAGGAATGGTTCGCAAGCGCCGAGCAGCACCCGGGTTCGTGGTGGACCGACTGGCAGGAGTGGATCAGCAATCTCAATGGCCAGAAGGTGCCGGCACGTGATCCAGCCAAGGGCAAACTGAAGGTGATCGAGGATGCGCCCGGCTCCTTCGTCAAGTTCCGCCTCGACCAGCAGAAGCCATAGTACAAGGATTGGTCGCCCAACTCGGTGAGTTGCGTGTCGTCCTCGACACCAATGTTCTGCTGTCTTTATGGGTGTTCGCCGACAGCCGTTTTGCACTCCTGCGGGATCTCATCGCGGCGGGCAGGCTGCTGCCCTTGACCGATCAGGACTGCCTGGCCGAATTCGAACGCGTGCTCGGCTATCCCGGGTTTTCTCTCGACGCCGCAGCGCAGCGCCGCATCCTTGCCGGCTACTCTGCCATCGCGTTGTCCGTGGTCAAGGAGAATGGCGTGAAGGTTGGCCTGCCGCTATGCCATGATGCCGATGACCAAAAGTTTCTCGAACTGGCGCGCGACGGCCGTGCCGACGCCCTCGTCACCAGCGACAAGCAATTGCTCAAGCTGGCGCGGCGCAAGCAACTCGCCAAGCGCTTCCGCATCGTGACGCCCGAGCGTTTCTTGAGCGACTTCTAGCACCTGCTTCGCTGCGCTTGGGGCGGCCGCCACGCGGCGCAGGTAGATCGGGCTGAAGCCCGATCTACAGAGTCAGATCGCGCGGCTTGCGTCCGGCGCGGGAGAACAGACTATCGAACAGTGGGTTGGGCAATAGCCGCAGCAACTTGGCGACGATGGCCATCTGCCAGGGCACCACGGCATAGCCGACACCCCGGTCGATCTGGCGAATGATGCGCTGCGCCGCAACATCGGCGGGCAGAAGGAAGGGCATAGGGTATTTATTCACCGCCGTCATCGGCGTCGCGATGTAACCGGGCAAGATGGTGGTGACGGCTATGCCGCAGCCGTGGAGTTCGACTCGCAGGCTTTCCAGATAGGCGCTGACCGCCGCCTTCGAGGCGCAGTAGGCGCCGGCGCCGGGCATGCCGCGGACGCCGGCGACCGAGCCGATGCCGACCAGGCGGCCGCGTTTCAAGCTTTTCATCGCCGCAATGAAGGGTTGGAAGGTATGCACCACGCCCAGCACATTGACCACCATCACCCGGCTGAAGGCGGTCAAGTCAGCGCGCTCTTCGGTCAGCGTGCCGACGCTGATGCCGGCATTGGCAATGACCAAATCAGGGACCCCTGCGCGACTGATGAAGTCGGCGCCTGCCGCCGCGAGTGCCGCGGCATCGGTGACGTCGAGCGGGTAGGTGAAGCAGGTGCCTGGAAGTTCGGCGGCGAGCGCTTCGAGTGCCGCGCCGCGCCGCGCTGCCAGGCCGAGGACTGCGCCCCGGGCGGCGTAATGCCGGGCCAGTGCTGCGCCCAGGCCGCTGGAGGCGCCAGTGATGAAGATCACCGGCGCGGCAGCGCCACTAACGCTCATGGCTCCGATGAACTACCCCGCATGAGGAAATGGCTGGGCGTTGTAATGCCTCAAGCTTGCAAACGGACCCGCCCCACCCATCCTCCCCTCGCGGGGAGGCTACTAACCAGCTCGCTAGCTCGAACCTGACACAGCGCACTTGGCTATGTATTTCACGTTAACGGAAGCGATTATTTCTTGTTGCCCTGTTCGACGCGTGACTGGTTGATCAGTTCATTGACCAGCTTGAACAGTTCATCGAAGCCGCCGGAGAAATTGTCCGGCGTGCGGTACTTCCCGGCGACGACGAAGGACGGCACCCCGGGGATGCCGTAGGCCCCCTGTTTTTGCTTGCTGCCCTGGGTCTTGCTCTGAACCGCGAAGGAGTTGAAGGTGTCGGCAAATTTCTTGCGGTCCAGCCCCTTCGTTGCCGCCCAATTGGCCACGCCCTGCTCGGTCGACAGATCGAGGTTCTCGCGGTGTATCGCCGCGAACGCGGCGCTATGCAGACGTTCGAGTTCGCCCATGGCTTCGAGCGTGTAATAGAGTCTGGCGGGCGCTTCCCACTGCGGGCGGAAGATCACCGGCACGCGGCGCAGGACGACATCCTTGGCCAGGGTCTTTTGCCACTTATTCACGAGCGGATCGATATGATCGCAGTGCGGGCACATGTAGGAAAAGAACTCGATGACCTCGACCTTGCCCTTCTCAGTCGGTTGCGGCGGATTGATCAGATCGTAGTCGCGACCCTGCTTCAACTCGGCACTTGCGCTGCCGGCAAAGACTGCCAACAGCAGGCCCAGGATGGCCAACAGGTTTCTGCTTTTCGACATGCGTTTCTCCAAAATAATTAGCGTGAAATACGTTGCCAGGCGAGCTGTGTCAGGTACGAGCACAGCGAGCCGGTTGGTAGCCTCCCCGTGAGGGGAGGATGGGTGGGGCGGGCCGATTTGCCAACTTGAGGCATTACCAGGGCAAGCCATTTCATCATCCGGGGTGCTTCGTCAGAGCCATGAGTTCTAAGGGTGGCTTGCTTTGACGACGGTTGCCTGGATTCCGTTCTGGGCGAGTTGATTGCGCACGCGGTTCATCTCTTCCGGCGTGTTGAAGGGGCCGACGCGGACCCGTTGCATCACGCCTTTGTCCGGCACCATGATTTCCTGGACGTCGGTCTCCAGGCCCATCATCGCCAGTTTGGCCTTGAAATTGTCGGCCTCGGCGGATTTCTGGAAGGCGCCGGCTTGCAGGTAGAATGACTCCGACGGCGCTGTGGGCGGTGTGTACGCTGCGGGCGGGAGATTCGGCGCCGGGGCCTTGTCGCTCGGCGTCGCGTCACCGCCGGGCAGGATCTTGTAGAACTCGAAGCGGGGCTTCTCGGTCACCTTGTCACCGGGTTTGCCAGGCAGCGGCATCGGCGCCTCGCTCGTGGACTTGGCCTCAGCCTTTTCCGCATGCGAGGACTTGTCCAGGAAGGGCAGCGGCGCTTTCTTGAGGTACCAGACCACGCCGAAGGCGATCAGGACTCCGACGACCAGGCCGATGAACAGGCCGATGAGTACGCCGCCGCGATGCTTGTTCTGATGGTTGTTCATGTCACATGCTCTCCGGCGCCGAAACGCCCAGGATATTCAGACCGTTCTTCAGCACCTGGCTGAGCGCGGCGGCGAGTGCCAGGCGCGCCAGGCGCTGCGCCGCATCCTCGACCAGGATACGTTCGGCATTGTAATAGCTGTGGAAGTCCGCCGCTGCCTCTTTGAGATAGAAGGCGACGGTATGCGGCGCATAGTCCCGCGCGGCTTCTTCGATCACCTCGGGGAACGCGGCCAGTCTCGCGCAAAGCGCCAGTTCCCGCTCGCCTGTGAGCAGCGCAGGATCCGCGGCGGCGAGTTGTGCCGCATCGCCGCCCCACTGGGTCAGCACCGAACGGACCCGGGCGTGAGCGTACTGGACGTAATACACCGGGTTATCGTTGCTTTGCGATTTGGCCAGATCAAGGTCGAAGTCGAGCGCCTGCTCCGGCTTCCGCAGCATGTAGAAGAAGCGACAGGCGTCGTTGCCGACTTCGCGGCGTAGTTCGCGCAAGGTGACGAATTCGCCGGAACGGGTGGACATCGAAACCTTCTCGGCGCCCCGCCAGAGCGAGACGAATTGCACCAGCGCCACGTCGAGCTTGCCGGCATCGCAATCGAGCGCCTGCAGGGCGCCCTTGACGCGCGGGATGTAGCCGTGATGGTCGGCGCCCCAGATATCGACGATCTTGTCGAAGCCGCGCTCGAGCTTGTTCAGATGGTAGGCGATGTCCGAGGCGAAATAGGTGTATAGCCCATTGTCGCGCTGGACGACGCGGTCCTTCTCGTCGCCGAAGGAGGTCGAGCGGAACCATTTGGCGCCGTCCTGAAGATAAATGTGGCCCTTGCTTTCGAGCACTGCCACGGCCATTTGCACCATACCGGTGTCGTAGAGCGAGCGCTCGGAAAACCAGACATCGAAATGCACGCCGAACTCTTCCAGGTCGGCGCGGCAGTCGGCCAGTTGCTCGGTCAGCACATGCTGGTGGATGTAACTCCAGCCCTCGCCGAGCAAGTCCTTGGCGGCCTTGATCAGGCCATCCAGATGAGCGTCCGCGTCGGCATCGGACTTGGCTGCGCAGGCCAGCACCGCGGCGGCCGGATGGACATAGTCGCGGCCATGGGCGGCGGCAATCTGGCGGGCCATCTCGGTGACGTAGCCGCCCTGATAGGCATTGCCGGGAAACGGCAGCAATTCGTCGAACAGAGCCAGGTAGCGCAGCCAGCAGGACAGCCCGAGGATGTCCATCTGCCGGCCGGCATCATTGACGTAGTATTCGCGCGTCACCGAGTAGCCGGCGAAAGCCAGCAGCGCGGCGAGGCTGGCGCCATAGGCGGCGCCGCGGCCGTGGCCGACGTGGAGCGGCCCGGTCGGATTGGCCGAAACGAATTCGACCTGCATCTTCTTGCCGGCGCCGACCCGGCTTCTGCCGTAATCCGCGCCGCGCACCAGGATTTCCTCTATCACCCGGGTCTTGGCCGCAGCGGCCAGGCGGAAGTTGATGAAGCCGGCACCGGCCACCTCGACCGCGTCGACCCAGGGTGAAACCGGCAGTTCGCGCATCAGGCGCTGGGCGATTTCGCGGGGATTGGTCTGCAGCGCCCTGGCCAGTTGCAGCGCCAGATTGCTGCTGAAGTCGCCGTGACTGGCCTGCTTCGGTCGTTCCAGCAGGATGGCCGCATCCTTGTGTTGCGGCGCCACGGATTTCAGGGCGCTCTTGAGCAGGTCGGTTAAGTGGGATTTCGGGTCGAAGGCCATGGGGGAATTCTGGCGAAGCGCAAAGGGATCATTATACCGAGTACTCCCTGGCCTTTCCGGACGAAGCGAAACCGAGTAAATTCGCCCCTTGTCTCATTCTTCCCCGACCGCCGTGCGTCTGTTGCGTCTTCTCAAGATTCTCCTCATTGCCAGCCGCTACGGACTCGACCAGATGATTCTCGAGCACGAGCCCTCGGCGGGAAAGGCCCGGACCCTGGTTCGATGTTTCGTCGCCCTGCAGTTCTGGCGGAATCTCGAAGCGCCGCGCGCGGTGCGGCTGCGCCAGGCGCTGGAGGCGCTCGGACCCCTGTTCGTGAAGTTCGGCCAGGTGCTGTCGACCCGGCGCGACCTGTTGCCACCGGATCTCGCCGACGAACTGGCCAAGTTGCAGGATCAGGTCCCGCCTTTCTCTTCGGAGCAGGCCCTGGCCGAACTGGAAAAGGCCTATGGCAAGCATGCCGATCAGGTCTTCGCCTCGTTCTCCCGCGAGCCGGAGGCCAGCGCCTCGGTCGCGCAGGTCCATTTCGCGACGTTGTTCGATGGCCGCGAGGTCGCGGTGAAGATCCTCCGCCCGGGCATAGAAACCATCATCGCCCACGACCTGGCGCTGCTGAATATCGCCGCCGGCCTCCTCGAACGGCTTTGGCCGGACGGCAGGCGGCTCAAGCCGCGCGAGGTGGTGGCCGAATTCGAGAAGCATCTGGCCGACGAACTGGACCTGATGCGCGAGGCTTCCAACTGTTCCCAGTTGCGCCGCAACTTCCTCGATTCGCCCCTGCTGCGCGTTCCCGAAGTGCATTGGGACTGGTGCAATCGCTCGGTGATGGTGATGGAGCGGATGCATGGCACGCCGATCAGCCAGATCGACGAGCTGCGCGAGCGGGGGGTGGATCTCAAGGCGTTGTCGCGGGCCGGCGTCGAGATCTTCTTCACCCAGGTCTTCCGCGACGGTTTCTTCCACGCCGACATGCATCCGGGCAACATCTTCGTGGTCTCTGACGGCCCGAACAAGGGGCAGTACATCGCGCTCGACTTCGGCATCGTCGGCACCCTGACCGACATCGACAAGAATTATCTGGCGCAGAATTTCCTCGCCTTTTTCCGCCGCGATTACAAGCGCGTCGCATTGGCGCACATCGAGTCGGGCTGGGCGCCGGCGGAAACCCGCGTCGATGAGTTCGAGTCGGCGATCCGCGCGGTTTGCGAACCGATCTTCGATCGGCCCCTGAAGGACATTTCTATCGGCCGCATCCTGCTGCGCCTGTTCCAGACTTCGCGCCGCTTCAATGTCGAGGTCCAACCGCAACTGGTGCTGCTGCAAAAGACCTTGCTCAACATCGAAGGCCTGGGCCGTCAACTCGATCCCGATCTCGATCTGTGGCAGACCGCCAAGCCCTTTCTGGAACGCTGGATGAGCGAGCAGGTGGGCTGGCGGGGTTTTGTCCGGGCGGTCAAACAGGAAGCGCCGCACTGGGCGCAACTGATCCCGCAGTTGCCGCGGCTATTCCATGCGGGCCTGAACCGGCGTCCCGAAGCGGACCCCGCCTTGAGCCTGGAGCTGCAAAGCGCGCGGCGCAGGCAGAACTGGCTGCAGGCCGTGATCGCCGTTTTGCTTACCTGCATCGTCGTTCTGCTGGTGCCGCGATGATCGCTTTCAACTGGGACTTTCCCTATCGCAGCACGCGCCTGCCGCTCCTGGCGCGCAATGTCGTCGCCACCTCGCAGCCGCTCGCCGCCCAGGCCGGGCTGCGCATGCTCTGGGCGGGCGGCAACGCGGTCGATGCGGCGATCGCCGCGGCCGCGGCCCTGACCATCGTCGAGCCGGTTTCCTGCGGCCTGGGCAGCGACGCCTTCGCCATCGTCTGGGATGGCCGGACGCTCTCCGGCCTGAATGCCTCCGGCCGCTCGGCTGCAGGCGCCGACCCGGCGTTCTTCGAAAGAATGCACGGCGGGAAAATCCCGAAGCGCGGCTGGGGCGCGGTCACCGTGCCGGGTGCCATCTCCGCCTGGGTCGCGCTCTCCGAACGCTTCGGCAAACTGCCTTTCGCCGATCTGCTGGCGCCGGCCATAGAACTGGCCGAGCGCGGCCATCTGCTCGCGCCGGTGGTGGCGCACAAGTGGGCGGCACAGGTTGATGAATTGAAATCCCAGCCGGGTTTTGCCGAGGCCTTCATGCCGCATGGCCGCGCACCGCGCGCCGGCGAACTGTTCTCCCTGCCTGCCGCGGGGAAGAGCCTGCGGCGCATCGCCGAGACCCGTGGCGCCGCCTTCTACCAGGGCGAACTGGCGGCGGCGATGGTCGCTCATGCCCAGGCCAACGGCGGTGCCCTCGCAGCAGCCGATTTCGCCGCCCATGCCGTCGACTGGGTGACGCCAATCGCGATCGACTACCGCGGCTATACGGTGCACGAGATGCCGCCCAATGGACAGGGCATCTCCGCGCTGATGGCGCTGGGCATCCTGGAGAACTTCGATCTCGCGGCCCTGCCGGTGGATGGCTCTGAGAGCCTGCATCTGCAGATCGAGGCGATGAAGCTCGCGTTCGCCGATACCTATCGCCATGTCTCCGATCCGCGTGCCATGGAACTGGCGCCGGCAGACCTGCTGGCCAAGTCCTACCTGAAGGAGCGCGCACTGCTGATCGAGAGCAGCCGCGCGGGTGACTTCAGGCACGGCCTGCCGCCGCCGGGCGGCACGATCTACTTAAGCGCCGCCGATGAACAGGGCATGATGGTTTCCTTCATCCAATCGAACTACATGGGTTTCGGTTCCGGCGTGGTGGTGCCCGGCACCGGCATCAGCCTGCAGAATCGCGGCGCCGGATTCACCCTGGAACCCGGCCATCCCAATGTTGCCGCCGGCGGCAAGCGCCCCTTCCATACCATCATTCCGGCCTTCGTCTCGCGCCAGGGCCTGCCGGTGATGAGCTTCGGCGTGATGGGCGGCAACATGCAGCCACAGGGCCATGTCCAGACGCTGGTGCGAATGCTCGATTACCGGCAGAACGTGCAGGCGGCCTGCGACGCGCCACGCTGGAAGGTTAACTTCGGCCTCGGCTTGGAGGTGGAGACCGCAATGGCGCCTTCGACCATCGCCGGTCTGGTCGCCAAAGGCCACAAGCTGGCAGCCATCGCCGATCCCTATATGGATTTCGGCGCAGGACAATTCATCCTGCGCAGCAATGGCGCGTACATCGCCGCCTCCGATCCCCGCCGCGACGGGCAGGCTGTCGGCTATTGAGCTTAGCGTGAAAACCGTTGCCAAGTGCGCTGTGCCAGGTTCGGGCCGCGCGAGCAGGACGGTAGCCTCCCCGCGAGGGGAGGATGGGCGGGGCGAGTCCGAGTGGGCCCTTTGCCGGCTTGAGGCATGATCCGCACTGACCGGCTGCCGCGCCCGGTGCGGGCGATACCCGTAGCGAGCGCCCTGGGCGGCACCGACCCCGGGGTGGCGCGTGGCCCCGCAGCACTGTTATCCGCGGGTTGCCTGGATGCCTGCCCCGGTCTTGTCTGGGACGTGCCGCCGCTGCTGCCGCAGGCGGGGCCCCGCCTGCAGTCACTGGGCAAGCTCTGCCGCAGCCTGGCCCGGCGGGTCGAACGGACCATGACCTCGGGCGCGCTGCCGTTGGTGATCGGTGGCGACCATGCCATCGCCGCCGGAACCTGGCGCGGCGTCGGTCGTGCCTTAGGCGCCCCGCCCGGCCTGATCTGGCTCGACGCCCACCTCGATGCCCATACCCCGGCGTCTACGCCCAGCGGCAATCCCCACGGCATGCCGCTGGCGGCTCTGCTCGGCCAGGGCGCGCCGGAACTGACCGGGGTGCCCGGGCCAGCCTTGGATCCGGCGCATGTCTGCGTCATCGGGGCGCGCAGTTTCGAGGCGAGCGAACCCGCCTTGCTCGATCATCTGGGCGTGCGCGTTTTCAACATGGCCGAGATCGGCCGGCGCGGCTTAGGCCTAGTCTTCGCCGAGGCGCTGGCCATCGCCGGTGCAGGCGGGCGGGCATTTGGCCTGTCGATCGACGTCGATGTCCTCAATCCGGATGAGGCGCCAGGCGTCGAGACGCCGGTCCGGGGCGGACTCGCGGCGGCCGATTTGCTGCCGCTTTTCGCCGGACTGGGACGCTTAGCCGGATGCTGCGCGATCGAACTCGTCGAATACGATCCCGGGCGTGATCGTGACGGCCGCACCGCCGCCGTCGTGCTGGCGCTGGTCCGGTCATTGTTCGCCAAGGTATAATTTTCGCTCCTTACGGAGTCGGGAATCATGCTGCTCTGGTTCGTCATCATCTACTGGATCGTCTCGGTCGGCATCGGCCTCTACGCCGCCAGGCATGTCCATAACACCAAGGACTTCGCCGTCGCCGGACGGCACCTGCCGTTCTACATGGTGACGGCGACGGTGTTCGCGACCTGGTTTGGCTCCGAGACGGTGCTCGGCATTCCCGCGACCTTCCTCAAGGACGGCCTCAAGGGCGTGGTCTCGGATCCTTTCGGTTCCTCGATGTGCCTGATCCTAGTCGGTCTCTTCTTTGCCGCGCCCTTGTACCGGATGAACCTCCTGACCATCGGCGACTTCTACAAGAAGCGCTTCGGCCGCGGCGTCGAGGTGGCGACCACGCTGGCCATCGTAATCTCCTACCTGGGCTGGGTCGGCGCGCAGATCACCGCGCTCGGTCTGGTTTTCAACGTCGTCTCCGGCGGCGAGATCGCGAAAGTCACCGGCATGTGGATAGGTTCGCTGACTATCCTCATCTACACTTTCTTCGGCGGCATGTGGGCGGTGGCGGTGACCGATCTGATCCAGATGGTGATCATCGTCATCGGCATGCTCTACATCGGCGGCGAGGTCAGCGGCATGGTCGGCGGCGTCGGCGTGGTCTTCGATCATGCCCTCGCGGCCGGCAAGTTCGAATTCTGGCCGGCGCTGGATTTGAAGGAGATCCTTGGCTTCGGCGCCGCCTGGGTCACCATGATGTTCGGTTCCATCCCGCAGCAGGACGTGTTCCAACGGGTGCAGTCGTCGAGAACCGAGAAGATCGCCGTCTGGGGTTCGGTCCTGGGCGGCAGCCTGTACTTCCTGTTCGCCTTCGTGCCGATGTTTCTCGCCTATTCGGCGACCCTGCTCGACCCCAAGATGGTCGCCGAACTGATCGACAGAGACCCCCAGTTGATCCTGCCGCGCCTGGTGCTGGAGCGGGCGCCGCTGTTCGCCCAGGTGATGTTCTTCGGCGCCTTGCTCTCGGCGATCAAGAGTTGCGCCTCGGCGACGCTGCTGGCGCCTTCGGTGACCTTCACCGAGAACATCATGAAACCGATGATGGCGAAAATGTCGGACCGCAAGCTGCTGCTTTCGATGCGCATCGTGACCCTGGTGTTCACGCTGCTGGTCACGCTCTACGCGGTCAATTCCAAGGCGAGCATTTTCAAGATGGTCGAGAATGCCTATCAGGTGACCCTGGTTGCGGCCTTCGTGCCGCTGGTCTTCGGTCTGTTCTGGAAACGCTCGACCAATCAAGGCGCGATCGTCGCCATCTTCTGCGGCCTGTCGGTGTGGCTGTCGCTCTCGGTTTTCGGCCCGGAGGACCCGCTGATGCCGGCGCAATTCGCCGGCCTCCTCGCCAGTCTGCTCGGCATGATCGTCGGCTCACTGCTGCCGCAGAGGCTGCGCGGACCATTGCCTGCGGAGCCGGAGCACGCCTTCCTGCATCATCATGCCGCGACGGAAACCCGGCATGTCGCACCCGTGGTACACCCTCACCCGCCTCATTGAACTGGCAGCTAGCCTGTCTCGCACCTGCTTCGCTGGCACAACAGCCCTGGGTTGTCTTTCAGACAACTACGGGCACTAGCACCTGCTACGCGGCATAAGTGCCCTGGGTTGTCTTTCAGACAACTACGGGCACTAACTGCGCGGCCGTGGCGTGGCCGGGGCGAAGCAGCTCAGGCGCTGGTTCGGCGCCGCTTGCACAGACTGCTGTGCGCTTTCGCGGCAAACGGCGAGAGCGAAACCCTCGACGGTTGATGAAAAGACGATGACGCCGTCGGCGTATCGGGCGGAAGGCGAAGCTAGCGGATCTTCGGACAGCGTGTCGAACAGCGTCGCGGCGGGATGGGTAATGCAGCGCTGCTCGCCGATCTGGCAAGTCGGACATTTCAGATGTATCGCCGTCGCCTGACGGACCAGGCCGGCTTCGCATTCCTGGCGGTCGGTCAGGCCGTAGAGGGTGAAGTTCATCTGCGTTCCTGGCGCTATGGTAACGGCCATGCTCGGGTAATGGAGGCTGCCGCGCAATGCCGGCACCGCGCCCAGGGTCAGGAGGGCGGTGACCGCGACGACCAGCAGCGCGAGCGACGGGGGCGTGAGCTTCATGGCTTCAATAAACGCCGGGAATCAAACGGTGAGTCCTGCGGCAGTATTCGCCGTATTCGGGAAAGCTCTCGTTGAGTATCTTCTCTTCCCAGTGCATGCGCAGGAGTTGGAAGATCAAATGCGCGGACAGCAGCGCAGCCGCCGTCCAGGTGCGGAACTGGAGAAAAACGCCGATCAGCGCGATTTCCTCGGCGAAGTAGAGGGGATGGCGGATCCACCGATACAGACCGCCGACGACCAGTTTGCGCGCTTCCGGCATGATGCTGAGCGATCGGCCCAGCGTCATCAAGGCCACGATGGACAAGATGTTTCCGGAGAGCGTGAATAACAAGGACGCGCCGTCGAACCGGGGATCTGCCCCGGCTCTGGGCAGCAGCAGCACCGTCAGGCTCAGGGTCAAGCCAAGCAGGGCGGTGACTTTGGGCGCCAGGGCATCGAACTTCTTCAGCGGCTGGTACCTGACGACATGAAACAATACCAGCAGCAGCATGAACTGGAGAACCGAGATCCGCGCCGCAAGATTGAAGATGAATCCCAGGTCGTGGTCGAACGTGGGATGCTGACCGATGATCTGTCTCAGCCCATTTAGTTCGCGGACGACAAAAAATATCGTGTAAGCGATGATGGGCACGCGCATCAGCGTGTCGTAGAACTTGTCCGGCATGGGTTTGGCGGTAGCTCGGAGAGAAGTAGTATGCTGAGGCACGGCAGCGCGGATTATAGACTGCCGTTGTTCGAAGCAGTGATGCACTGTTGCGCGCTGCCAGCTCTGTTTAATTTCTCTGGCGATTGAGAGGTGAAACCATGCGTGTTGCGGTCCTCGATGATATTCATCAAGCCTATGAACAAACTGCCGGCCTCGCGCGCTTGCGGGCCCGAGCCGAGGTGCGGGTTTTCACCGGGCCGTTCGGCGACCCGGATTCCTTGCGCGGTTTCGACGCGCTGGTGGCCAATCGCGAGCGCACCCGGTTTACCCGGGCGCTGATCGAGCGACTCCCGGACCTGAGGATACTCGCGCAAACCGGCAACCACGCTTACCACATCGATCTGAAGGCGGCCGAGGAGCGCGGGATCATCGTGGCCAAGGCGGCCGGTGGCTATTCCAGCGGTGCGGCGGAGCTGGCCATCGGCCTGGCCATTGCCTTGATGCGCCATATTCCCGTTGCCGATGCGGCGGTCAAGTCCGGCGCCTGGCCGACCCCGCTGGGCCGCGAGCTTAAAGGCAAGACCCTGGGCATCGTCGGTCTCGGCCACGTCGGCAGCCACGTCGCGAAACTGGCCAACGCTTTCGGCATGCGCGTGCTTTCCTGGAGCCGCCGTCCCGATGATGGCAGGGCGGCGGCGGCGGGGGCGGTAGCCTGCGAGCTGGATGAATTGCTGCGCGCGGCGGACATCGTCTCGATTCACGCAACCCTGGCAGCGGACACGCGCGGCTTGCTCGATCAGCGCCGCCTGGCACTGATGAAATCGACGGCGATCCTGATCAATACGGCGCGCGGCCCGATCGTCGATGAAGCCGCGCTGGTGGCGGCGCTGGCGCACCGGCGCATCGCCGGTGCCGGCCTGGATGTGTTCGATACCGAGCCGCTGCCGCCAGGACATCCTCTGACGACCTTGACTAACGTCGTGCTGACGCCGCATCTGGGCTGGCCTACCGACAAGAAGTACGAGGACTTTGCCGAAGCCGCCGCAGACGTACTCCTGGATTATCTGGACGGGCGGGAGGTTCGCCGTTTTGAAGATCAACACTGATGCGCCGGGCGTGATGGCAGCCGACTTCCCGCGCCTGAAGGCCTACGCGACCCCATGAGCCAGCTGATCCTCAAGCCGGGCCGGGAACGTTCGGCCCTGCGCCGCCACCCCTGGATTTTCGATGGTGCCGTGGATCGCCTTGCCGGTCGCGCGCGTAGCGGCGACACGGTCGAGGTGGCGAGTGCCGACGGCCGAGTGCTCGGCCGCGCGGCGTGGAGTCCCGATTCGCGGATACGCGCCCGGGTCTGGAGCTTCGATCCGGCCGAGACCATAGACGACGCCTTCTTCAAGCGGCGCATAGCCCAGGCGCTTTCACGCCGCACCGATCTGCCCGGCCTCGCCACTCAGCAGGGCCTGCGTCTGCTGCATGCCGAGTCCGATGGCCTGCCCGGCGTCATCTGCGACTGTTATGGCGACACCCTGGTGTTGGCACTGTCTTCCGCCGGCGCCGAGAAATGGCGCGATGCCATCGTCGGCGCACTGATCAAGGCCACCGGCTGCGCCCGTATTTATGAGCGCTCGGATGCCGACCTGCGCACCCTGGAAGGACTGCCTGTGCGCTGCGGCTGGCTCCATGGCGAGGAGGGGAGCGCTTTCCCGGTGATCGAGGAGTCTGGCGTGCGCATGGCTGTGGACATCGTCGCCGGGCACAAGACCGGCTTTTATCTCGATCAGCGCGAGAACCGGCTAGCCTGCCGGCAACTCGCGCAGGGCCGGCGCGTGCTCAACTGCTTCTGTTACACGGGGGGATTTTCCCTGCAGGCGCTGGCCGGAGGCGCCGCCTCGGTGCTCTCGGTGGACAGTTCGGGACCGGCGCTGATATCTGCCGCGAACAACCTTGCGCTCAATCCGCAACTCGATGCGCAGCGCGCAGAATGGCGCGAGGCCGACGTCTTTGCCGAACTCCGCGTTCTTGCCGCGGCCGGGGAAAGATTCGATCTGATCGTGCTCGATCCGCCCAAGTTTGCCCCGTCTCCCGCCCACGCCGAGCGCGCCGCGCGCGCCTACAAGGACATCAATCTGTATGGTTTCCGGCTGCTGGCGCCGGGCGGCATTCTGATGACCTACTCCTGCTCCGGCGGCATCGGCATCGAACTGTTTCAGAAGATCGTCGCGGGTGCGGCGCAGGATGCGAAGGTCGAGGCGCGCATCGTGCAGCGCCTCTCGGCCGCCGCCGATCATCCGGTGTTGCTGGATTTCCCCGAGGGGGAATACTTGAAGGGACTGGTCTGCCAGATTGGCTGAACGCGCGGCTGACCAAGCGGCTGAAGAAATTGCACCCCCGCCAGCGATGTGCTACTTTTCCCGGCCCGCCGCTGGCCATGAGAAGCGAACCTGAGGAAGCCATGGAACAATATCACGGTACCACCATCCTTTCCGTCCGGCGCGGCGCCCAAGTCGCCCTGGGCGGGGATGGCCAGGTGACGCTCGGCAACATTGTCATAAAGAGCACGGCGCGCAAGGTGCGGCGGCTTTATAACGAGCGCATCCTGGCCGGCTTCGCGGGCGGCACGGCAGATGCCTTCACACTGTTCGAGCGCTTTGAGGCTAAACTGGAAAAACATCAGGGCAATCTCCTGAGGAGCGCCGTGGAACTGGCCAAGGACTGGCGTACCGATCGCATGTTGCGCCGGCTCGAGGCGATGCTGGCGGTGGCCGACCGCGAGCATTCGCTGGTCATCACCGGCAATGGCGATGTGCTGGAGCCGGAACTGGGTCTGGTCGCGATCGGCAGCGGCGGACCCTACGCCCATTCCGCGGCCCGCGCCCTGCTCGAGAATACCGAGCTAGGCCCTGCCGACATCGTCAAGAAATCGCTGGCCATCGCCGGCGACATTTGCATCTATACCAACCAGAGCCATCTGATCGAGACGCTGGAATAATGACCCAAATGACCCCAGCCGAGATCGTCTCCGAACTCGACAAGCACATCGTCGGCCAGTCCCGCGCCAAGCGCGCCGTCGCCATTGCCCTGCGCAATCGCTGGCGCCGGGCACAGGTAGCGGAGCCGTTGCGGACCGAGATCACACCGAAGAATATCCTGATGATCGGGCCCACCGGCGTGGGCAAGACCGAAATCGCTCGGCGTCTGGCCCGGCTCGCCAACGCGCCCTTTATCAAGGTCGAGGCGACCAAGTTCACCGAGGTCGGCTATGTCGGCCGCGACGTCGATACCATCATCCGCGATCTGGCCGAGACGGCAATCAAGGATGCCCGCGAGGCGGCGATGCGCGTCATGCGTGATCGGGCACTCGATGCCGCCGAGGATCGCGTGCTCGACGTGCTGCTGCCCGCGGCGCGCCCGCTCGGTTCCACCGCGGCCGCCGGCGGCGACGCGGAAGAGGCCCGGGATGGCGCGACGCGGCAGAAGTTTCGCAAGAAACTTCGCGAAGGCGAACTCGACGACAAGGAAATCGAGATCGAGCTTGCCGCCGTCTCGGCGCAGATGGAAATCTTCGCGCCGCCCGGCATGGAGGATCTGACGCAGCAGATCCAGGGCATGTTCCAGAATCTCGGCGGCAACAAGCGGCGCACCCGCAAGCTGAAAATCAAGGATGCCCTGAAGGCACTCGCCGACGAGGAGGCGGCGCGTTTGATCAATGACGACGAGGTCAAGGCGCAGGCTCTGCTGAATGTCGAGCAGAACGGCATCGTGTTCCTCGACGAGATCGACAAGATCGCCACCCGGTCGGAAATGCAGGGGGCCGATGTCTCGCGCCAGGGCGTGCAGCGCGACCTCCTGCCGCTGGTCGAGGGCACCACGGTGTCGACCAAGTACGGCATGATCAAGACCGATCACATCCTGTTCATCGCCAGCGGCGCATTTCATCTCGCCAAACCGTCCGACTTGATCCCGGAAATGCAGGGCCGCTTTCCGATCAGGGTCGAACTCGACTCGCTTTCTATCGATGATTTCGAGCGCATCTTGACCGCCACCGATGCCTGTCTCACGCGCCAGTACCAGGCCTTGCTCGGCACCGAAATGGTGGCGCTGGAATTCGCCGCCGACGGCATCCGGCGCCTGGCCGAGATCGCTTTCGCGGTCAATGAGAAGACCGAGAACATCGGCGCGCGTCGCCTCTACACGGTGATGGAGAAACTGCTCGAGGATGTTTCCTTCGAAGCAGGCCGGCGCGGCACCGAAGTGGTGACCATCGATGCGGCCTATGTCGACAGCCGGCTCAAGGAACTCGCCCAGAGCGAGGATCTGGCGCGCTACGTGTTGTAAAAATTGTAGCGCTCCAGGCGCGGAATGTCCTGCTCAGAGCGGGACGATGCGCTCCAGTTCGTAGAGTTGCGCCACGCTTTCGCGGTCCCGGATGAGATGCGCCTGCCCGCCGTCGACCAGCACTTCCGCGGCGCGCGGACGGCTATTGTAGTTTGAACTCATGGCCATGCCGTAAGCGCCGGCGCTCATCACGGCGAGCAGGTCGCCTTCGGCGATGGCCAGGCTACGCCCGTGACCGAGAAAGTCGCCGCTCTCGCAGACCGGACCGACCACTTCGTAAAGTCTTTCGCTGCCGCCGTCGCGGCGCACCGGCAGGATGTCGTGCCAGGCGTCGTAGAGCGCCGGGCGCATCAGATCGTTCATCGCCGCATCGACGATGGCGAAGCTTTTCTCGGCACCATGCTTCACCACTTCCACCCGGGTCAGCAGCAGGCCCGCGCTGCCGACCAGCGAGCGGCCCGGCGCGAAGACCAGCCGCTCGCGCCGGTCCTTGAGCAGGTCGAGCATCGGCGCGAGATATTCGGCGGTGCCGGGAACTTCCTCGTCGTGATAGCGTATGCCCATGCCGCCACCCAGATCGAGATCGGCCAGATCGATGCCTTCGGCGGCCAGCCGGTCGGCCAAAGCCAGCACTCGAAGCGCCGCTTCGGCCGCCGGTGCGGGGTCGAGCAGTTGCGATCCGATATGGCAGGCGATGCCCTTGATGGCAATTCCGGGCATCATCCGGGCGCGTCGATAAAGTGGCAGGGCGTCCTCGATAGCGATGCCGAATTTATTGTTCTTGAGACCGGTGGAAATGTAAGGGTGGGTCTTGGCATCGACATCCGGATTGACGCGCAGTGCGATCGGAGCGGTCACGCCCATCTGTTCCGCGATTCCCGAGAGGCGGATCAACTCGCTCTCCGATTCGACGTTGAAACAGCCGATAGCTGCTGTCAGCGCCGCCCGCAGTTCCTCGCGGGTCTTGCCCACGCCGGAGAACACCACGTCCGCGGCCCGCCCGCCGGCGGCCAGGACGCGGGCGAGTTCGCCGCCGGAGACGATGTCGAAGCCGGCCCCCAGACGGGCGAAGAGGTTGAGTATGGCCAGGTTGGAATTGGCCTTGACGGCGTAGCAGATATGCGCGGAGCGGCCGGCCAGTGCACTGCGATAGGCTTCGTAAGCGGCGGTGAGCGCGGCGCGGGAATAGACGTAGCACGGCGTACTGAAACGTCCGGCGATGCCGGCCAGCGGCAGATCCTCGGCGTAGAGTATCCCCTGGCGGTAGGTGAAAGGGTTCATTGTGCGGGCTTGGTTGCGTTGCTATTATCGGGTCGAGATTCCGCTCCGGGCGTCGTTGTCGGCCCGCCGAGGATGGGCGGGCTGGGCTGGCCAGCGGGCTTGACCAGCGGCCCCTTGGTACCGCAACCGGCGAGGATGGACAGGAAGCAAACCAGGATGCTGAGGTGCAAAATGCGCATGGTGCAGGGGCGGATGGAAAATTTCGATGCTATCACGGGAGCCGGCAATGGATGAGCACGAATTCAACGCGTGTGCGGATACGATGCTGGCGCGCATCGAGCAGGCGCTGGAGAAATCCGGCGCCGATCTCGATTTCGAAATGAAGCAGGGCGGGGTGTTGGAAATCGAGTTCGTCAATGGCAGCAAGATCATCATCAACCGCCATACCGCCGCACGCGAGATCTGGATCGCCGCCAAGTCCGGTGGCTATCACTTCAAGGCGGAGTCTGTCGATGGCAGTCGCTGGACAAGCGCGCGCGACGGCGGCGAACTGCTTTCCGTGCTGGCCCAGTGCATCGGCGAACAGTCGGGCGCTGCGATCAGTTTCGGCGACGACTAGCACCTACTCCGTGGCACAAGAGCCCTGGGTTGTCTTTCAGGCAGCGGCGGGCACTAGCACCTGCTCCGTGGCACAAGAGCCCTGGGTTGTCCTTCGGACAACGACGGGCACTAGCGGTTTTCCACCGCCTTCGGTTTGGCATCCTGCACGGGGGCGGCAAGTTGCTCCGGTGCCGGGCCGCTGCCCCCGGTCGGCGCCGGCAGATGTTCCTGGTAGACGAACTCGGGGAGTTTTTTGCCGCTGGCGGGGTCCGTTGCGGTAATCGTGACGAGGCCGGTAGGTGCCTCCATATAACTTTCCGGTTGACCGGCGAGCGCTTTTTCCATGAAGCCGATCCACATCGGCAGCGCCGCCGTGCCGCCCGTTTCACTATTGCCGAGTTTCCTGGGCTGGTCGAAACCGATCCAGGCGATGCCGACCAGGGTCGCCTGGTAGCCGCAGAACCAGGCGTCGATGTAGTCGTTAGTGGTACCGGTCTTGCCGGCGAGATCGCCGCGCTTCAAGGACATGGCGCGTGTCGCCGTGCCTCGCCGGACCACGTCGTGCATCATGCTGTCGAGCAGGAAGGCGTTGCGCGCATCGATCACGCGCAGTTGTTCATCGCCGGCGACCGCAGGCTGAGTCTCCGCCAGCACCTTGCCCTGACTGTCGATGATTTGGCGCACGATATAGGGCTCGATCTTGTAGCCGCCATTGGCGAAAACGGAATAGGCCGTGAGTTGTTGCCACGGCGTCACCGAGCCTGCGCCCAGGGCCATGGTGAGATACGGCGGATGCTTTTCCGGATCGAAGCCGAAACGCGCGATATAGTCCTGCGCGTAGTTGGCGCCGATGGCTCTCAGCAGGCGGATCGATACCAGGTTCTTCGACTTCGCCAAGGCGGTGCGCAGCGACATCGGACCCTCGTACTTGCCGTCGTAGTTTCTCGGCGCCCAGGCCTGACTGCCGGTTTCGGCCGCGGAGATGACGATAGGCTCGTCCGGGAACACCGACGCTGGCGTATACCCTTTCTCCATGGCGGCCGAGTAGATGAAGGGCTTGAAACTGGAACCGGGCTGGCGCCAGGCTTGCGTGATGTGGTTGAACTTGTTGCGGTTGAAGTCGAAGCCGCCGACCAGGGCACGCACCGCGCCGTCGATCGGACTCGCCGCGACGAAGCCGGCCTCGACCTCGGGCACCTGGGAAATCTGCCAGGGCTTCTTGCCGTCCTTGGACAGGCGGATCACCGCCCCGCGGCGCAGACGTTTGTTGGCCGGAGCCTTGTCGTCGATCATCCGGGCGGCGAACTTGAGGCCGTCGCCACTGACTCTGACCACTTCGCCGCCGCGCAGGTAGGCGCGGACTTCTTTGCTGTCGGCTGTCAGCACGACAGCGGCCAGAAGATCGTCATTGTCGTCGTAGTCTGTCAGCGCGTCTTCGAGTTCCTCGTCCTGGTCGGACTTGATCTCGCTCATGTCGATATAGCCTTCCGCGCCCCGGTAACCGTGGCGGTGATCGTATTCCATGACGGTCTTGCGCAAGTTCGTATAGGCGGCCTCCTGATCGGCCAGAGTGATCGTGGTGATGACTCTAAGGCCGCGGTCGTAGGCTTCTTCCGGGAAACGCTCAATGGCCATCTGGCGCGCCATCTCGGCGACATACTCGGCATGGACGCCGAAATCGTTGAAGTCGCGCTTGACGTGAAGGGACTCGGTCTGTGCTGTGGCCAGTTGTTCTGCAGTTATCGAACCGAGTTCCCTCATGCGACGAAGCACGTACATTTGACGCATCTTGGCGCGCTTCGGATTGGCCACCGGATTGTAGGCTGACGGTGCCTTGGGCAGGCCGGCGAGCATGGCCGCCTCGGCGATGCTGATGTCCTTGAGCGGTTTACCGAAATAGATCTGGGCGGCCCCGGCGAAGCCGTAGGCGCGCTGGCCGAGATAGATCTGATTGATGTAGAGTTGGAGAATCTCATCCTTGGACAGGCTGGCCTCGATCTTGAAGGCGAGCAGCGCCTCGTAGAGTTTGCGCGAGAGGGTCTTTTCGCTGGAGAGGAAGAAGTTTCGCGCCACTTGCATGGTTATCGTCGAGGCGCCCTGGCGCTTGCCGCCGCTGAGGAAGTTGGAATAGGCGGCGCGCAGCACCCCGATGGTGTCGACGCCGCCGTGCTGATAGAAGCGCTCGTCTTCCGCGGCGAGGATGGCCTGTTTCATGATGGCCGGGACCTCGGCGATGGCCACCAAAGCACGCCGCTCCTCGCCGAACTCGCCGATCAGATGGGCGTCGGCGCTATAGACACGGAGCGGGATCTTCGGCTGGTAGTCGGTCAGCACCTCGAGCGAAGGCAGTTGCGGGTAGGCGAGGATGACGCTGATGCCGAGCAGCGCGGCGGCGGCCAGGAGCAGGCCGGCGATGATCAGAGCGGGATAGAGGAACCAGCGGAGTGCGTCGGGCAAGGAGTTCGTCCTGAAGGAAATAGGCCCGGCATTATAGGCCGCCGGCCGCAAAAAGGGCCTAGGGCGTGTTCTCAAGCGGACAATGCATCACGCCGATCAATCGAGAACACGCCCTGGCGATGGGGGCAAGCCCGGCCGCAAGGCCGCGCCAGAAAGCGCTTTACAGCCGGTATGGTTACTGATAGCATTTAATGTAAATTATCCGTATTACGTCTAAAGTAATATTTCTAAAGGATTTTTCTTGCAACTTGACTTGTCGATCTTCAATCTGAAGGCGCGATCCTCTGATCGGGCTGGATATCAGCTCGTCCACGATCAAGTTGGTCGAGCTCTCGGACGCGGGCAAGGGTGTGCAGCGGATCGAACGCTACACGATCGAGCCGCTGCCGCGGGACGCCGTGGTCGACGGCAATATCACCAATCTCGAAGCCGTGGCCGAGGCGGTCAAGCGAGCCTGGAAGCGGCTCGGTTCGTCCGTCAAGCATGTGGCGATGGCGCTGCCTGCTGCGGCGGTCATTACCAAAAGGATAGTCGTGCCGGCAGGCCAACGGGAGCAGGATCTGGAGTTGCAGGTCGAGACTGAGGCCAATCAATACATCCCATTCGCGCTCGACGAGGTCAATCTCGATTTCCAGGTGATCGGGCCGGCGCCGTCCGGTGCCGACGATGTCGAGGTGCTGATCGCCGCTTCGCGCAAGGAGAAAGTCGAGGACCGGGTCGCCTGTGCCGATGCGGCCGGTCTGATACCGGTGGTGATGGACGTCGAATCCTACGCCATGCAGGCGGCCTTCGAACTGGTCGAGGCTCAGTTGCCGGGCTTGGGGCACGACCGGATCATCGCCCTGATCGATATCGGCGCAAACGTCATGAACGTCACCGTACTCAAGAACGATCAGCAACTCTATACGCGTGAGCAGGCCTTCGGCGGCAATTTGCTGACGCAGGACATCATGCGGGTCTATGGCATGAGGATAGAAGAGGCGGAGGCGGCCAAGCGCACCGGCGCGTTGCCGGAGAACTACGAGGCCGAACTGTTGCGGCCGTTCATGGACAACCTGGCGCTGGAGGTTTCGCGGGCTCTGCAATTCTTCTTCACCTCGACCCAGTACAGCCGGGTCGATTACATCGTTCTCGCCGGAGGTTGCGCGGTGATTGCCGGCCTCGAGGAGGTCGTGGCAGCACGCACCCAGATCGAGACGATAGTGGCCAACCCCTTCGTCAATATGCTGACATCGTCGCGCATCCGTCCCAAGCAGTTGATCGCCGATGCGCCTTCCCTGATGGTGGCTTGCGGCCTCGCCTTGCGGAGATTCGATCAGTGATCCGCATTAACCTGCTACCCCATCGCGAAGAAAAGCGGCGCATGCGGCGCCAGCAGTTCTATGCGCTGGGCGGCCTGATCGCCTTGCTTGCCGTGGTGATCTGGCTCTTCGGCTATAGCGTCATCGATCGTTATATCAACGCCCAGGAACAGCAGAATATATTTCTCAAGGCGGAAATCGTTGCGCTGGACAAGGAGATAGAAGAGATCAAGCGTCTCAAGGAACAGACTGACTCGCTGCTCTCGCGCAAGCGCATCATCGAGTCGCTGCAGGCTGACCGTACCGAGACGGTCCATCTGTTCAACGAACTGGCGCGCCAGGTGCCCGAGGGTGTCTATATCAAGACCTTGAAGCAAACCGGACAGAAGATCAATCTTACCGGCTATGCCCAGTCGAATTCGCGCATCTCGACGCTGATGCGCAATCTCGAGGCATCGCCGCTGCTGGAGCGGCCCGACCTGATCGAAATCAAGGCGGTTACTATCGGTAATCGCCGCATCAGCGAATTCAACATGAACGTCCTGATCACCCGTCAGAACAAGACGGATGTAGTTCCAGCCAAGGTTTCCGCGGTGCCGGGAAAGGATAGGCAGCCATGAAAATGCCGACGCTGCCGAAACTCGGCCTGCCGCAGGTGGACCTTAAGGTCCTGATCGAGGATTTCCAGACGCTGGATCCCCAGGATCCCGGACTATGGCCGCTATTGCCGCGCATCGTGATCCTCGCCGGGCTGTTCATCGTCCTGCTGACCGCCGCCTGGTGGTTTGGCTGGAGTACCCAGTTTGTCGAACTGGACGGGAAGCGGCAGCAGGAAATCCGGCTTAAGGACGAATGGTTGGCAAAGAAGAGGCAGGCGGTCAATCTCGATGAAAACCGCAAGCAACTGGCCGAGATCGACCGTTCTTTCGGTGCGCTGCTCAGGCAATTGCCGAGCAAGGCGGAAATGGAAACGCTCTTGGTCGATATCAACCAGGCCGGTCTCGGCCGCGGCCTGCAGTTTGAATTATTCAAGCCCGGCACCGAAGTGGCGAAGGATTTTTATGCGGAACTGCCGATCACCATCAAGTTGCTGGGCAGCTATCATGACCTTGGCTCTTTCACCGGGGATATCGCCAAACTCGCGCGCATCGTCACCCTGAACGACATCGATATCGCGGCAGGCAAGGACAATGTCCTGGCCATGACGGCCGTGGCCAAGACCTTCCGTTATCTCGATGAGGAAGAACTGGCCAAGGTCAAGCGAGAGAAGGCGGCTGCAGCCAAGGGCGGCAAAAAATGAGCGCGCGGCTGACCCTCATTGCCGTCTTCTCCGCGCTGGGCCTGACTGCCTGCGGCGGCGACAGTCATCAGGATCTCAAATTGTGGATGAGTGCCGCCACCCGCGACCTGAAAGGACGGGTGCCACCGTTGCCGGAGATCAAGCCATTCCCCATCGTCTCCTATGATGCGGACGAACGCCTCGATCCGTTCAAGCCGGTCGGCATCGACCCGGAAAAGAAGGCCGCCGGCGGCGGCATCAAGCCGGACTTCAATCGGCGCAAGGAACCGCTCGAATCCTACCCGCTGGAGACATTGAAGATGGTCGGCCTGCTGCAGCAGGCGAAAATTAAGCATGCCATCATTCGCGCCGGCGCCGTGGTCTACCAGGTCAAGATCGGAAATTACGCGGGCCAGAACTTCGGCATCATTACCAACATCAGCGAAAGCGAAGTTCAGATCAGGGAACTGGTCCAGGACTCCACCGGCGACTGGGTGGAGCGCACCAGCACGCTGCAGTTGCAGGAACAGGAGACAAAAAAATGAACCCCTTTGGCAAGATCGCAGGTCAATTGATCTTGGGCCTGGCCCTGGCCTGCCTGACGCCGTTTGCCGGGGCGCAGAATGGGCAGCTTGCGCCGGCCGCCGACCAGAACAGTATCGAGAGTCTGCAGGTGAGTCAGCGGGGCGGCAATACCATCGTCAAGCTGATGTTGAAACAGCCGCTCGCGGCATTGCCAGGCAGTTTCAGCATTGCCAATCCGGCGCGGCTGGCCTTTGATTTTCCCGGAACGGTCAATGGCCTTGGCCGGGCGAGCCAGCAAGTGAATGAGGGGGAACTCTCCAGTGTCAATATCGTCCAGGTCGGCGATCGCACCCGTCTGGTCTTGAACCTGAGGAGAACGATGCCCTTCGAAACGCGCCTGGAGGGGCAGGCGCTGTTCATCAGCTTCGCTTCGCCCTCGGCCGGGGAGGAAAAAGGGGCGGCGCAGGTGGCGCATTTTGCCGAGCTCAAGCCGCAGGAAGTCGTCCAGAGTTTGCGTGATGTCACTTTTCACCGCGGCAAAACCGGCGAAGCGCGTGTGGTCGTGGATCTCTCGGATGCCAATATCGGTATCGACATCCGCCAGCAGGGAGGCAAACTGGTCGTCGATTTCAAGAAGACGGGACTGCCGGAAAAATTGCGTCGCCGGCTCGACGTCACGGATTTCGCGACTCCGGTGACCAGTATCGACACCAGCACCCAGGGCGAGAATGTGCGCATGGTCATCACGCCGCAAGGTCTCTGGGAACACAACGCTTATCAGAGCGACAATCAGTTCGTCATCGAGGTCAAGTCCCTGGTGCCGGATCCGAACAGGCTGGTGCAGGGTAGCCGCGCCGGTTACCAGGGGGAAAAGCTTTCGCTGAATTTTCAGAATGTCGAGGTCCGGGCGGTGCTGCAGGTGGTCGCTGATTTCACCAACCTGAACATCATCACCAGCGATACGGTGGGCGGCAACCTGACCTTGCGGCTCAAGGATGTGCCCTGGGATCAGGCGCTAGACATCATTCTCCAGGCCAAGGGCCTGGACATGCGCAAGACCGGTAACGTCATCCTGATCGCGCCGCGCGAGGAACTGGCGGCCAGGGAAAAGTCCATGCTGGAATCGAAGCAGCAGATTGCCAATCTCGAACTGCCGCAGACCGAATCCTTCGCCCTGAGTTACCAGAAAGCCGATCTGCTCAAGAACACCCTTTCCGACAAGAATAACACCATGCTTTCGAAGCAGGGTGCCATCGTCTCGGATGCTGAAACCAACACCCTGTTCGTTCAGGATATTCCATCGCGGCTGGAAAAGATCCGGGAGTTCATCCATAAGGTCGATGTCGGCGCCCGCCAGGTCCTGATCGAAGCGCGTATCGTCGAGGCCGACGATGGCTTCAGCCAGAGCCTGGGCGCCCGCCTGGGCTATAACGATCTGGGCGGAATTAACGGGGGTGGCGTAGGGAACTCGGTGTCCGGCGGTAAGGTCTTCGGCAGCGTCGGCGGCAGCATGCAGGGCGTACTGGATACGACCGGCCAGATCACCGGCACGCCCACTGTGACGGCGATTAACAACACCCAGTTCGTGAACATGCCGGCCAGCGTCATCAACGGTGTCGTACCCGGCAGCTTCGCGGTCAGCTTGTTCACCTCGGGCTTGAGCAAATTCATCAATCTCGAACTGTCGGCGCTGGAGTCGGATACGCGCGGCAAGATCATTTCCAGTCCCAGGGTGGTCACGGCCGACAAGGTCAAGGCGATCATCGAACAGGGGACGCAAATTCCTTATCAGTCGTCAACCAGTAGCGGTGCGACCAGCGTGTCTTTCGTCAAAGCCAGCCTGATTCTGCAGGTGACGCCGCAGATCACGCCCTCCGGTGCAGTGATCCTCGACCTAGAAGTCAATAATGACAGCCAGGGTGTGACCTTGCCTGCCGGGGTCGCGATCAATACCAAGCATATCAAGACCAAGGTATCGGTCGAAAACGGCGGCACGGTGATGATAGGCGGGATCTTCATGGATACGGAACGCGATGACGTATCCAAGGTGCCATTTCTGGGCGACGTACCCATCCTCGGCAACCTGTTCAAGACCACCTCCAAGGTCGCGGCCAAGACGGAATTGATGATCTTTGTCACGCCGCGCGTGATGGACGACCGGCTGTCCGTCAAATGACGGCGTCAGATAACCAGCGAGCGGACGTGAAAGCCGTTACTAGAGAGCCTTGACCATGATGAATTCATACATTCGCAATGCCTTGGTTGCCCTGCTGTTCCTCTCCACACTGGGTCTGGCCGGCTGCGGCGGTGGCAGCGCGAAGGGCACCACGACGACAGTCAGCGGCGGAACCCCGACGCCCGCTACGGCATCGCTCAGCGTCACGGTGACCGATCCGACGTCCGGAGCGGCACGCACCAGTATCACCCTGGGCAGCCCGGCCAAGGCCAATGCCACGGTTCTCGATGCTTCCAGCAAAGCCGTCGCCAACACCGTGGTGAGTTTCACCATTACGCCGGCAGGCCTGGCCAGCATGACCCCGTCTACCGGCACGGCCTTGACCAATGCCTCCGGCGTGGCATCCATCCAGATCGATCCCGCCAGCCTGACGGCGGCAGGCGCGGCCACGATCACGGCCACGGCCGCCGTCGGCACGGCATCGATATCCGGCTCGCTGGGCTTCTCCATCAGCCCTGTAGCGGCAGGCCTTTCCGGTTTGGCGGCGGTCGGTCAGCCTACACCCCTGTCAGCCTACGGCACCACCAGCGTGACTGTCACGATCACGGGAGTTCCCACAACTACCCCTGTCACGGTGAACTTTTCCTCGCTCTGTGCCGGATCGGGCAAGGCGACATTGCCGGCCAGCGTGCAGTCGGTCAATGGCGTGGCCACCGTAACCTATAAGGATAACGGCTGCGGCCAGACGGATACCATCACCGCGAGCATTGCCGGAACCTCGGTCACGGCAACGACGAATCTGTTGGTCAATTCACCTGGGGTGGGCAGTATCCAGTTCGTTTCCGCCACACCGTCGACGATCGTGCTGCAGGGCACCGGTGGCTCTGGATTGTCAGCAAGCTCCGTACTCGTCTTCAAGGTTCTGGACGGTAATAACGGGGCCAAAGCGAATATTCTTGTGAACTTCGCCCTGACCACGAGTACCGGCGGAATCACTCTGAGTACTAACAGCGGAACAACGGGTGCGGATGGCACGGTGCAGGTTTCGGTAAACGCCGGCACCTTTCCGACCGCCGTCTGGGTGACTGCGACAGTCGCCAATACCACTTTTACCACCCAATCGACGATGCTGCGGATTTCGACCGGACGCCCGTCCCAGGACCGTTTCTCCTTGAGCGTGGGGACCCACAACATCGAAGGATTGAACTTCGACGGCGTGATCACCCCGGTGAACATCATCGCTTCCGATCGGCTCGGCAATCCGGTACCCGACGGCACTGCCGTCAACTTCATATCTGAGGGGGGGCAGATTCAACCCTCATGTACCACTACGGGGGGGGCTGCAGCGTCAACTTCACCAGCGCCAGTCCTCGTCCGATAGGGGACAGCGAACCCTCGGCTTATGCCGTGACAGCCGGACGCGTGACGGTGCTTGCCTATGCCCTGGGAGAGGAAACTTTCACTGATCTGAACGTGCCCCCCAACAATACTTACGATGCTGGGGAACCATTCAACGACCTGGGCGACGCTTTCCTGGACAGCAACGAGAACCATGTCTGGGACGCAGGCGAGCAGATCATTCCCTTCAATATCGCCAATGTCTCGGCTTGCGTCGACCCGCTTACCCACTCGCCCTATGCGCCTAGCAAGGCCGGTTCCTGCGACGCTGTCTGGGGTCCTGCCCATGTACGCAGGGACGACGTGATCGTGATGTCCGGTTCCGCTGCCTTTATCAACAAGACCGCGCCGCTTCCCGGTTATACGAAGAGTCTTGCCTACGATATGGGCGGCGCCTGCTCGGCGACCATAGGTTTCTATCTCTATGACATCAACCGCAATCCGCTACCGGCGGGAACGGTCCTGGCTGTCGGCAACCTGTCAACCAATATCTCCACCGCTATCGTGCTGCCGGGCGGGGTGCCGGACAGCAATGCGCCGGGAGGAACGCTCCATACCATTTCCATCACCGCATCGTCGACCTACTGCGCGCCGCCGTTGTCAGGGAGCGGCAGCTTCGTGCTCACTGTGACGACCCCGAAGGGTGTGGTCACCAGCATTCCGCTGATCGTAGCTCCTTGATCTGTGATGTTTCCCCAACAAGCCGGCTCCGGCCGGTGTCCGGGATACCTCCCGGATTGATACAATGCCCCGGTGCATTCCAAAGAAAACATATTCCTCGTCGGTATGATGGGGGCGGGCAAGACCACGATCGGGAGTCAGTTGGCGAGAAAGCTCAAGCTGCGCTTCGTCGATACCGACCATGAGATCGAGGCGCGCACCGGCGTGCATATCCCGCTGATATTCGAAATCGAGGGCGAGGCTGGT
>CAILCO010000019.1 GCA_903832735.1 uncultured Sterolibacterium sp. | reverse complement strand
CCCAATGTCCCGATGAGCCTTGCCAATTCTCTCGTCCTCATTTTGCATCTCCTGGCTCCAGCGCCCGTGCGCTATGTAACCAGTATCCACTTCCACAGGCTCGCTAGATGAGCCAGCCACGTTATTCGCTAAATGAGCCTTGAAATAAGACAAGCCGGCGCCGTAAGTCGACTTGTAGACGAAGGAAGCCTTGGCTCTCAGCGAATTGACGGTGTCCCCGAGTAGCCCGGGCATTCCGGGAGCTATGGTTTCATGGATGCGGGTGATCGTCGCGGTGGCCGTGTAGGGGTCGAGAATGTACTGGTACTGGGCGTCGATGCCGCTGTCGCGAAAGCGGTCGGTCGGCCCGGAAAGATTCGTCTGGTCGCTGTACAGACGGGCATCGAGGTGGGTCAAGCCGATCATGGCATTGTGCGGGCCCCATTCCTTGGTCAGCGCCAGGCGGACATAAGGATTGGTTCCCTTGAGATAGAGTTGGCCACCATTCCCCTGTGTCAATAGGGAAAAGACCCCATCTCCGGTCTTGTAGCCGGTCAGTTCCGCGTACACCGTTCTGTTCCAGTAGGCGTAGCCTCCCATTCCCGCCACCTGCTGGCCTAGACCGCCATCGAGCATGGTCGCTGTGGCCGATCCTGCGCCCGTGCTACCGGGCACGACGCCGTAACCCCAGGCCGGCGCGCTGTTGAAGACGTCCTGCACGCCAGGGTTGTTGTGCAGCGTCAGGCCGAAGATCAGGTCGCGGTCGCCGTCGATGAAGCGGTCGGCGTAGCGGACGTCCAGGTTGTCCGAACCGCTGTGGCCTGACCATTTCAAGGTGTCGGGATTCTGGCTGTCGTAATTGTTGTAGGTGATCTGCGCGAAGCCGCCGATGTTGTCGGTAATCTTGCCGGCGATGAACAGGCTGCCGGTATTGAAAATGAGAGAGCCGTCCAGCGTCTTCCCGGCGGCAGGATCATTGACCCTCTCCTTGGTACCGGTCAGCACGCCCATCACCGAAAGCGGCATGGCGCGCTCGCCGATGGTGTAGCCGGTCAGCTTGAAGATCCGTCCGTACGGGGTGAGTTCGGGGAACAGGCCGCCGGCATGGCAGGCGACGCAGTTTTGCCCGGTCTGCCGCGCAAAAGCCGGCACGGCTTCGGCGCTGCCCGGCAGAAGCAGGGCGGGCATGGCCGAAAGCAGCAACAGCAGATTGGTGAGATATCGCTTCATTGGAAACTCCTTCGGGGCTATTCTGGACAGTCTGGTGTAGCGAATCTAGCACCCTGGCGGAGATCGACAAATCCTTTGGTCAAAAATGAACTGAAATGAAAGCTTGGCGAAAGATTGATGTTGCTTGATTGCAACAGAAGATTCATGTCGATTTCATTGTGGTTTGCTTTCTTGTGGCCGTCAAATTGTCCTCGTCAGGATAAAATAACTATGCAACAGATACTTGCGCGAATTGCTCAGGTTGACGTTTACGTCAACGTCAGCTAGATTCGCTTGTCCTGAACAATGAATTTTCAAGCGAGGCCGAAAGCGATGACGGATCTTCCTGCGGGCAGAGAATCGCCCCCCTCCCAGCCCCGGCAGAAGATCCGCCTGGTCACGGCCGCAGCCTTGTTCGACGGCCACGACGCTTCGATCAACATCATGCGGCGAATCATGCAGGCCTCCGGGATCGAGGTGATCCACCTTGGCCACAACCGCTCGGTGGGCGAGATCGTCAATGCCGCCTTGCAGGAGGATGTCCAGGGCATCGCGATGACTTCCTACCAGGGCGGTCATGTCGAATATTTCAAGTACATGCTCGATCTGTTGCGCGAGCGCGGCGGCGAGAACATCAAAGTGTTCGGCGGCGGCGGCGGCGTGATCATCCCGGCCGAGATCGCTGAACTCCAAGCCTATGGGGTCACTCGCCTGTACTCGCCCGAAGATGGCCAGAGCATGGGCCTGCAGGGCATGATCGATGATCTGATCGCCCGCGCCGACTACGATCTGGCGCCCTTCGCGCCGCAGGCCGCGGAAGTCTTCCCGGCGCTGGCGGTGGAGGAGCGCGGCGTTCGCCTGCGCAACCTGGCCCGGATCATTACGGCGCTGGAGAACGGCGCCTATCCGCAAGCACTGAAACAACAATTGCGCGATGCCGCCGCTAAGATCAGGACGCCGACCTTAGGCATCACCGGTACCGGCGGCTCCGGCAAGTCCAGCCTCACTGACGAACTGGTGCGCCGTTTCCGCATCGACCAAACAGACCGTCTGAAGATCGCCGTGATCGCCGTCGACCCGTCCAGGCGGCGCAGCGGCGGCGCACTCCTGGGCGACCGGATTCGCATGAATGCGATCGAGCACCCGAACATCTACATGCGCTCCCTGGCCACCCGGAGTTTTGCTACCGGCGCGGGTCCGGAAATCTCGGTAGCATTGCCCGAGGTGATCGCCGCCTGCAAACTGGCCGGCTTCGATCTGGTGATCGTTGAGACGCCGGGGATAGGACAGGGCGATGCGTCTATCGTCGACCACGTCGATTGCTCGCTCTACGTCATGACTCCTGAATTCGGCGCCGCATCACAGTTGGAGAAGATCGACATGCTCGACTTCGCCGATTTCGTCGCCATCAACAAGTTCGACCGCAAAGGCGCGGAAGACGCATTGCGCGATGTGGCCAAGCAGGTGCAGCGGAACTGCAACCGCTTTGCCGAAGCCATGGAGGCGATGCCGGTATTCGGCACCATGGCGGCGCGTTTCAACGACGACGGAGTCACCGCCCTCTATCAGGCCATGATGCCGCGCTTGCAAGCCCTGGGTCTGCAGGCCAGGCCGGGCCGGCTTGACGCGGTTTCGGTCAGGCATTCATCGAGTTCGCGGGCCATCGTGCCCAATGTCCGCGTGGGCTATCTCGCCGAGATCGCCGAGTCCGTGCGCGCTTACCACAAGCATGGCAGGTCGCAGGCGCGACTGGCGCGAGAGCGCCAGTCGCTCAAGACCGCAAGGAATCTTTTCGCTGCCTGCGGCAAACCGGTCGCCGATTTCGATGAGCTGATTGCCGGGAAGGACGGTCAACTCGATTCGCGCGCCCGGAAATTGCTCGAACTGTGGCCCAAGACCGTCGAGTTGTACGCCCAGGACGAGTACGTCGTGAAGATTCGCGACAAGGAGATCCGCACCGCGCTCACCCATGCCTCGCTTTCCGGCAGCAGGATACGCAAGGTTTCCCTGCCCCGCTTCGAGGATGAAGGCGAGATCCTGCGCTTCCTGATGAAGGAGAACCTGCCCGGTTCCTTCCCATTCACCGCCGGTGTCTTCGCCTTCAAGCGCGAGAACGAGGATCCGACGCGGATGTTCGCCGGCGAGGGCGATGCGCACCGCACCAACCGCCGCTTCAAGAAAATTTCCGAGGGTCTGCCGGCGAAGAGGCTGTCAACCGCCTTCGATTCGGTCACGCTGTATGGCTGCGATCCGGACCGGCGCCCCGACATCTACGGCAAGGTGGGCAATTCGGGCGTCTCCATCGCCACCCTGGACGACATGAAAGTGCTCTATTCGGGCTTCGACCTTTGCTCGCCCAGCACCTCGGTTTCGATGACCATCAACGGCCCGGCGCCGATGATCCTGGCGATGTTCTTCAATACCGCGATCGAGCAACAAATCGACAAGTTCAAGTCCGACAATGGTCGCGAGCCGACCGATGACGAAGCCGGGAAGATCCGTGCCTGGGCCTTGTCCAGCGTGCGCGGCACGGTTCAGGCCGACATCCTGAAGGAGGATCAGGGACAGAATACCTGCATCTTCTCGACGGAATTCGCCCTGAAGATGATGGGCGATATCCAGGAATACTTCGTTCACCACGACATCAAGAATTTCTACTCGGTCTCGATCTCCGGCTATCACATCGCCGAGGCCGGTGCCAATCCGCTCTCGCAACTGGCTTTCACCCTGGCCAACGGCTTCACCTATGTCGAGGCTTATCTGGCGCGCGGCATGCACATCGACGACTTTGCACCCAATCTGTCGTTCTTCTTCTCCAATGGCATGGACCCGGAATACACCGTTATCGGCCGGGTCGCCCGGCGCATCTGGGCGGTGGCGATGAAGCACAAGTACGGCGCCAGTGAGCGCAGCCAGAAGCTGAAATACCACGTCCAGACCAGCGGCCGAAGTCTGCATGCGCAGGAGATGGCATTCAACGACATCCGCACCACGCTGCAGGCGCTGATCGCCGTGTATGACAACTGCAATTCCCTGCACACCAATGCCTTTGACGAGGCGATTACCACGCCAACGGACGAGTCGGTGCGCCGCGCCATGGCGATCCAACTAGTGATCAACCGCGAATGGGGACTGGCCAAGAACGAGAATCCCAACCAGGGCGCCTTCATCATCGACGAATTGACCGACCTCGTCGAGGAAGCGGTGCTCAAGGAGTTCGAGGCATTGGCTTCGCGAGGCGGCGTTCTGGGCGCGATGGAAACCGGCTACCAGCGCGGCAAGATCCAGGAGGAATCGCTGTATTACGAGAACAGGAAGCACGACGGTTCCTATCCGATCATCGGCGTTAACTGCTTCCGGAATCCCAAGGGAGATGCCCAGGTCGAGATCGAGTTGGCACGCTCGACCGAGGACGAGAAGCGCTCTCAGATCGAGCGGCTCGCCGAATTCCAGGCCAGGCATGCCGAAGAAAGCGGCAGCATGCTCGCGGCCTTGAAGCGGACGGTGATAGCCAATGGCAACGTCTTCGAGGTGCTGATGGACGCCGTGCGTGTCTGTTCTCTGGGACAAATCACCGGGGCGTTGTACGAAGTCGGCGGACAGTATCGCAGAAGCATGTAGAGAATCAGCACCTAGCACCTGCTTCGCTGGCACAAGTGCCCTGGGTTGCCTTTCAGGCAACAACGGGCACTAGCCGCCGAGCCGGCGCAATCCATCCAGATCGAGGATGCGCACGCCGCCGTATCTGATGCTGAGCAAGCCGGCATTCTCCAGCATCTTGAGCGAACGATTGGTCCGTTGCCGGGAGATCCCGGCGAGGTGTCCGATCTCCTCCTGGGAAATCGCCAGACGGTCGTCCAGGCCCGGATACAGGACGGGATGGAACAGCACGGCGAGACAGCGGGCGACCCGGCTGTCGGTGTCATACAGGCGTTCCGACTCGATCATGCCGATGAATTGGCCGAGGCGCTCATTCAGTTGCACGAGCAGGAAACGATTGAACACAATGCTGTGATCGAGCAGCCACTGGAAAGTCTCGCGGCGCATGAAAGCGACACGGGAGTGGCGCAGGGCGATCGCGTCGTAACGGCGCGGCTCGGTCTTGAGCATCGAGCCTTCGCCGAACCAGCCACCCGGCGGGACGCCGGTCAGGGTCGCGGTCTTGCCGCTGACCATGTCGCTGGAGAGCTTGAGCAAACCATCGATGACTCCGAACCAGTGATCGCAGGGGTCGCCCTTGTGGCAGACGAATTGCCCCGCCGTGATCTGGCGCTCGAAGACGCCCGTCTCGACCCGGGCGAATTCGGCTTCGGTGAGATCGGAGGCCCAGCGGGATGCGCGCAGCATCTCGGCAAGGGTAGTCGGATTTTTTTCCAGATTGTCTGCCACGCGACAATTATAGGGGTACTAGGCCGTTATGATGCTTCCGGTCAGGCTTGCGCCCCTAGCACCTGCTTTACTGGCACAAGTGCCCTGGGTAGTCTTTCAGACAACGACGGGCACTAGGGAATCAGGCTAGAATCAAGTCCGACAAAAAATATATATCCGCCGAAGAAGGCGGGAAGGGGCCTAAGCCCCGGAGACTGTGGCTGAGGAGGACCGTAGATGTCCGTAGCGAACGATCAGCTCGAAGACGCCGGACTCGGCACGTTTCCGCGTCTCCTGCTGCATCACGCTAGTGTGCATGGTGGCCGGCCGGCCACCCGCGAGAAGGATCTGGGGATCTGGCAGACCTGGACCTGGTCGCAGGTGGCGCAGGAAGTCCGCGCCCTGGCTTGCGGCTTGTCCGAGTTGGGGTTCAAGCGCGGCGACAACCTGGCCGTCATCGGCGATAACCGCCCCCGTCTGTATTGGGCGATGGCGGCTGCCCAGTGCCTCGGCGGCGTAGCGGTACCCTTGTATCAGGATGCCGTCGCGGCGGAAATGGCCTTCGTGCTGCAAGATGCCGAGATCAAGTTCGCCATCGTCGAGGACCAGGAACAGGTGGACAAGATGCTGGAGATCAAGGACCAGTGCCCAACCCTGGCCCATGTTCTCTACGATGATCCGCGCGGCCTGCGCCACTACATCCAGAGCGGGCTCCAGAGCTTGGAAGAACTCATGGCGATGGGTCGTATTCACGACCAAAACCAGCGCGAATTCATCGATGGCGAAATCAATCGCGGCGAGCCCGGCGACATTGCCGTGATGCTCTATACGTCAGGCACCACGGGCAAGCCGAAAGGCGTTTGTCAGACTCATGCTTCCTTCATCAATGCAGCGCAGAGCGGTTGTGACTTCGACCATCTGGGACCGGATGACTCCATCCTCTCCTACCTGCCGATGGCCTGGGTCGGCGATCATCTGTTCTCCTATGCGCAGGCCCTGGTGGCCGGCTTCACCATCAATTGTCCGGAATCCGGCGACACGGTGATGACCGATCTGCGCGAGATCGGTCCGACCTATTATTTCGCGCCGCCCAGAGTCTTCGAGAACCTCCTGACGACGGTGATGATCCGCATGGAGGACGCCGGTTCCATCAAGCGCGGCATGTTCCATTACTTCATGGACGTGGCTCGGCGTTGCGGCGCGGAGATACTCGATGGCAAGCCCGGTGTCTCGGCGCTGGACAGGTTGCGCTATCGTCTCGGCGATCTGCTCGTCTATGGGCCGCTGCGCAACGTCCTTGGCATGAGCCGCATCCGCGTCGCCTATACCGCGGGCGCGGCGATAGGGCCGGACCTGTTCCGTTTCTACCGCTCGATCGGCGTCAATCTGAAACAGCTCTACGGCTCGACGGAAACCTGCGCCGCCGTCTGTCTGCAGCCCGACGGCGAGATCAAGTTCGACAGCGTCGGCAAGCCGGCCCCTGGTGTCGAAGTCAGGATCGCCGACAACGGCGAGGTCCTGGTGCGCGGCAAGATGCTGCTCAAGGAATACTACAAGCGGCCTGCCGATACCGCCGAGGCCATCGACAAGGATGGCTACTTTCATACCGGCGATGCCGGTTTCTTCGACGAGGACGGCCATCTCAAGATCATCGATCGCGCCAAGGATGTCGGCAAGACGGCCGGCGGCGCGATGTTCGCGCCGAACTTCATCGAGAACAAGCTGAAGTTTTTTTCCTTCATCAAGGAGGCCGTGGCCTTCGGGCACGGCCGGCAGGTGGTCTGCGCCTTCATCAACATCGACATGGGCGCGGTCGGCAACTGGGCCGAGCGCCGCAATATTTCCTACTCGGGCTATACCGATCTGGCGCAGAAGCCGGAGGTCTATCAACTCATCCGCGAATGCATCGAGAAAGCCAATGCCGAACTGGCGTTGGATCCCATGCTCTGCGCTTCGCAGGTGCACCGCTTCCTGATTCTGCATAAGGAACTCGATCCCGACGACGACGAACTGACGCGGACAAGAAAAGTCCGGCGCGGTTTCGTCGCCGAGAAGTACGCGGTGCTGATCGAGGCGCTGTATTCGGGCAAGGCTACCCAGTTCATCGAGACCCAGGTCAAGTTCGAGGATGGGCGTAGCGGCATGGTCAGCGCCGACCTCGTCATCATGGATGCGCAGACCCATTCCAACGCTCCGCCACAGTCGACGAAGAAGGCGGCCTGAATGATGAATAAGCGGATCGGCGAGGTCATCCTGAGTTTCGAGAACATTTCGCTCTCCTTCGGCGGCGTGAAGGCGCTCACCCGCATCGGCTTCGACGTGAGGGAGCATGAAATCCGGGCGATCATCGGCCCCAATGGCGCCGGCAAGAGTTCCATGCTCAACGTCATCAACGGCGTCTACCATCCGCAGGAAGGGGAGATCGTCTTCCGCGGCAAGAGTCGGCGCGGCATGAATACGTACGAATCGGCGAAGAGCGGAATCGCCCGCACCTTCCAGAATATCGCCCTGTTCAAGGGCATGAGCGTGCTCGACAACATCATGACCGGGCGGAATCTCAAGATGCGCTCGAATTTCCTGCTCGATGCCCTGTACTGGGGGCCGGCCCAGCGCGAGGAGATCGCGCACCGGAGGAAGGTCGAGGAAATCATTGATTTCCTCGAGATCCAGCACATTCGCAAGACGCCGGTCGGTCGCCTGGCGTATGGCCTGCAGAAGCGCGTGGAGCTCGGCCGCGCGCTTGCCGCCGAGCCCTCGATCCTGCTGCTTGACGAGCCGATGGCGGGCATGAACGTCGAAGAGAAGCAGGACATGTGTCGCTTCATTCTCGACGTCAATGACCAACTCGGCACCACCATCATCCTGATCGAGCACGACATGGGCGTGGTGATGGATATTTCCGACCGGGTCGTGGTGCTCGATTACGGCAAGAAGATCGCCGACGGAACGCCCGACGAAGTGCGCGCCAACCAGGATGTCATCGACGCCTATCTGGGCGTCGCACATTGAGTAAGGCCTGAACATGCAATTCTTTTTCGAAGTCCTCATCGCCGGCTTGCTCTCGGGTGTGATGTATTCCCTGGTGGCGCTGGGTTACGTGCTGATCTACAAGGCCTCCGGGGTGTTCAATTTCGCCCAGGGCGCGATGGTGTTTTTTGCCGCCCTGACCGCGGTAGGACTGCACGATCTCGGACTGTCTCTCTGGCTTGCGGTGCCGCTGACCATGGTCGCGATGATCGCGCTCGGCCTCGTCACCGAGCGGGTGGTGCTTCGGCCCCTGGTGGCGCAAGCCGAGATTACCCTGTTCATGGCCACCATAGGTCTGACGTTCTTCATCGAAGGCCTGGCGCAGGCGATCTGGGGCGCCAGTGTGCGCGGACTCGAACTGGGCATCGCGGACGTGCCCCTCGACTGGTTGCTCGACCATGCCAATATGGCGATATCCCAGTTCGACCTGATCGCCGCCGGCATCGCGGCGGTGCTGGTAGCGGCATTGGCGATCTTCTTCTCGAAGACCAAGATCGGCCGGGCGCTGCGCGCGGTCGCCGACGACCACCAGGCGGCTTTGTCGGTCGGCATTCCGCTGCACCACATCTGGGGTGTGGTGTGGGCGGTGGCTGGTTTCGTGGCGCTGGTCGCCGGCCTGCTCTGGGGCGCGAGGAACGGCGTGCAGTTTGCGCTGACCTTTGTCGCCTTGAAAGCCTTGCCAGTATTGATCCTGGGCGGCTTTACCAGCGTCCCCGGCGCGATCGTCGGCGGCCTGATCATCGGCGCTTCAGAGAAACTGGCCGAGGTATACATTCCCCCGTTGTTGCAGACTTTGTTCGATACCCAGATGAATCTCGGCGGTATCGAAGGCTGGTTCCCCTACGTGCTGGCGCTGTTGTTTCTGTTGGTCCGCCCAGAGGGTTTGTTCGGTGAACGCATCATTCGCCGCATCTAGAGGTCACGCATGTTCTATAGGGAAGCAGGCCAGTTCAAAGCGACTTACGCGGAAGACAACCGGATCTTTCCGATCCGCCAGGACCGGATCGTCTTCGCTTTCATCATCATTTTCGCTTTTCTCGGCGTGCCTCTCCTGGCTTCCATCGGGCTGGTCTCCAACTATACTTTTACCGCTATCCTCACTCCTTTCTTGATCTTTTCGCTCGCCGCGCTGGGCCTGAATATCCTCACCGGTTACGCCGGCCAACTCTCGCTCGGTACGGCCGCTTTCATGGCCGTCGGCGCGTTTGCCTCCTACAACTTCATGCTGCGCATCGAAGGCATGCCGATCCTGGTCGCCTTCATGCTCGGCGGTCTGTGCGCGGCCGGCGTGGGCATCGTCTTCGGCCTGCCCAGCCTGCGCATCCGGGGCTTCTATCTGGCGGCCGCGACCCTGGCGACGCAGTTCTTCATCGTCTGGTGCCTGACCAAGATCGGCTGGTTTACCAACTACAGTTCTTCCGGCGTGATCAGCGCGCAGAAAATCGCGATACTCGGCTACACCTTCGAGAGTTCTATGAGCAAATACCTGTTCGTGCTCAGCGTGGTCTCGGTGATGGCCCTCCTGGCGAAGAACATGGTCAGAAGCAATATCGGCCGCTCCTGGATGGCGATCCGCGACATGGACATGGCCGCCGAGGTGATCGGCTTCCGGCCGATGCGCACCAAGCTGATGGCTTTTGCGGTGAGTTCCTTTTATTGCGGCGTCTCCGGAGCGCTGTTCGCCTATGCTTATCTGGGCACGGTGGAGCCCGAGGGCTTCAACCTGGATCTTTCCTTCCGCATCTTGTTCATGGTGATCATCGGCGGCCTGGGCAGCATCCTTGGTTCCTTCCTGGGTTCGGCCTTCATTGTGTTGTTGCCGATCGTCCTGAGCATCACCATCCAGTTCCTCGAGCACTCGATCGGCCTCAATCTGCCTTCGGGCATCGGCTCCAGCATCGAACTGATGGCCTTTGGCAGTCTGATCATATTCTTTCTCATCGTCGAACCTCACGGCCTGGCCAGGCTGTGGCAGATCGGCAAGGAGAAACTTCGTCTTTGGCCCTTCCCGCACTGAAGTTTCTATGGTGGAATGGCATTGGCATGGCATCTTTATCATCGGTAGCGGTCTGGTCTTATACAAAGGAGGCGACAAAATGAAATGCATTAAACGAGCTTTGGCAGCAGCGGCCCTTGCGACGGTGGCCTGTTTCTCCTAGGCTCATTTAGCGAATAACGTGGCTGGCTCATCTAGCGAGCCTGTGGAAGTGGATACTGGCTACATAGCGCACGGGCGCTGGAGCCAGGAGATGCAAAATGAGGACGAGAGAATTGGCAAGGCTCATCGGGACATTGG
>CAILCO010000018.1 GCA_903832735.1 uncultured Sterolibacterium sp. | reverse complement strand
GAGGAGGGCGATTTGCCGGACCTCTTCATCATTCATCGAACTCAATACGTCGCTCATCTTAGTTTCCTCTCGTTCTCGATTTGATCGTCATCAAGACTATGACTGGTTCTGGATCACCAGCGAATCGCTGCCTCGCTGGACTTGGACGAAGCGCACCTTTTTGTGCTTGTCGAGTTCCTGGATAAGGGTCAGCAAGGGCATGTCGCTGGTGAAATACTGCTTTGGCCGTCCGGCGGCGCGCATCGCGGCAATTTCGTCCTCGCCCTTCATGATGTAGCGGAGCAGAAATTCCTCGTCCGAGACCCCGGGTCCGCCGATCGTGTCGCGAATTTCCTTAAGAGTAATATTCGGCCTTTGCAAGGCGGCCAGCTCCCTGGCCCGAGTTGTTCCGAGCAACCTGTCCTTGAGATCCTGGTCCATCCAGGTGTAGCCCGAGTCCTCACCATACGCACCCTGCGCAAACAGGATCAGTTCGTCGATGACGTGCTTGTACCTCTCTCCGGTGGCGACGTTAATCGCGGACTGCGTAACCACGAACTGCGAATGCGGGGTGATCATGATCGGATAGCCGAAATCCTTGCGGACCTGCACCGATTCTTCGAGCACTTCGTCAAGGCGATTCAGGATGCCCAGTTCCGACAGTTGGTGCCGGAGATTCGAAATCACGCCGCCGGGGACCTGATGGATATATTGCGCGTAGTCGTATTCCAGGGGAGCGCCGATCGGCATCTTCTCGCGTATCCCGATTGTTGTCAGCCGTTGCGAGACCGAGCGGAGAAGTTCCTCGTCGACCCCGGTCGAAAATCCCATCAACCGGGCATTGGTCGCCACGTTGAACAATGACGGCTGCGAGGAGCCGTTGGCCAGCGGCGGCAACGCCGTATGCAGCGTGCGCACGCCCAGTTGCAGCGCCTCCAGATAGACCAGGGGGGCGAGCCCTGTCGTGCAATGCGAATGCAATTCCACGGGTACGCCCCCGGCGTTTTGCATGATGATCGGCAGCAAGGTCCTCAGACGATCGACGGTCAACAGCCCGCCCTGGTCCTTGAGATAGATCGTGTCAGGCTCGAACGGGAGGATCTCACGTACCTTCTGTGCATAGTATTCGTCGGTGTGGCGCGGCGAAATGGTATACGAAAGAGCCAGGGAAATCTCCAGGCCCAACTTCTTGAACATCGGGATGACCCAGGGGAACGAGTTCTTGATCTGGCCATAGGTATTGCAGGTCATCTGCGCGCGATTCAACGCACCCATTTCGACCAGGCGGGAGTAGAACATCTCGATGATCGGCCGGGGCGGCGGCGGCTCGAACGGATGGATCATGCCACCGGCCATGCAACTCTTGACCGTGTTGGGCATCTTTCTGGCCAGCATTCTGACCATTTCCCAGGGATCCTCCTTCAGGTCGCGGACAAACTTCTTGAAGTACACGCCGAGGACGGGCACCTCGATGACCCCGAATCCAGCCCGGTCCATGTCTTCCGCGACCGCCTCCATCGTGCCGGTGCGCATGCCTGAGGCCCACAGACTCTGGGATCCGTCGCGAAAAGTGGTGTCGATGAAACGCACATCCATGGCAACCTCCTTGCATCAGATATTACGAAATTGCTCCGTTCCTTACAGTGCCAGGTGGGTACGCTTGAGTTCCGGGCTGGCCTCGAGTTCAGCGAAGGTGCTGCTAAGCTGGATCTGCCCCTTGTCAATGACATACACTCTGGTGCTCAGGCCCGAAGCAAACCAGAGATTCTGCTCGGAGAGCAGAATCGCCAAGCCGGCTTCCTTCAATGCGCGGATGTGTTCCCACAGGCTCTGCACAACCAAAGGGGCCAGACCTTCGGAGGGTTCGTCGAGCAGCAGCACTTTTGGATTTCCCACCAACGCCCTGGCAATCGTCAGCATGCGCTGTTCGCCCCCGCTCATGAACTTGGCTCGCTTGTGACGCAGGGGCTGCAACGAGGTAAATAGGTCCATGACCCGTTCGACGGTCCACGTAGCGACTTGCCCCACCGGCACCTGCCGACGTCCAACCTCGAGATTCTCCATGACGGTCAGGTCGGGGAAGATGCGCCGATCTTCCGGTACGTAGCCGATTCCCCTCTGGCAGATTTCGTAGGTCGGCCGGCCCACCAGGTCTTCACCGAGGAATACGATTCTGCCCTTTGCCGGCGGCACCAATCCCATGATCGATTTCAAGGTCGTGGTCTTGCCAGCGCCGTTGCGGCCGAGCAGGCAAACGACTTCGCCTTCGGCCACCGACAAGGAAACATCGTGGAGGACCATGCCCATTCCATAACCCGCGGTCAAGCCCTCAACCGTCAAGATCGGTTCGCCGCCGATCGCCTCGGGCGATGCACGCCCGGACTTCTCGGTGTTGCCCTCGCCCAGGTAGATCTTCCGCACCTCGGTGTTGTTGCGCACCTCATCGGGCACGCCTTCGGCGACCACTGCGCCGCGATGCAGAACGGTAATCCAGTCCGCGATGGAAAAAACCAGGTCCATGTCGTGCTCGATCAGTATGGTCGTCAGATGCTTGGCGCGTACGATAGCCTGCACCAGACCGATCAGTGCCGGCCGCTCGTGCAGCGGCATGCCCGCCGTCGGCTCATCGAGCAGCAGAATCTCCGGATCGCAGGCGAGCGCTATGGCCAGTTCGAGTTTTTTCTGATCGCCGAAGGGCAGGTTTCTCGCCTCAACGCCGGCTTGATCGGCCAGTCCCACCAACGTCAGGACGTCCCAGGCTTCCTCCACGTGCATGCGCTGAAACGGTTCGAACAGCTTCCAAAGGCCCCCGTGAAGCGAGACCCTGGCCAATTGGACATTTTCCAGGACCGTGGCATGGGAGGAAACGTTGGGGATCTGAAAGGTCCGAGCGAAGCCCAGGCGGCAAAGCTGATGCGGAGCCAGGCTGGAGACGTCTTGCCCCTTGAAATGGATCTTCCCGGAATGGGGCCGCAGGAAGCCGGTGAGCAGATTGAAGAGCGTGGATTTCCCGGCCCCGTTGGGTCCTATGAGCGCGCGAATCTGACCGCGCGGAACCGCGATGCTGACATCCTTGGTCGCATGAACGCCGCCGAACTGCAGGTTCAATTTCTCGGTACGGAGAATTTCGGTGCTCATGGACCGTTTATTCCCTTATCTTTTTGAGTCTGGCGCGCAGGCCGTCGTAACCGTCCATCATGCCGCGGGGCATCACGAAGGCGATAAACAACACCACGACGCCAAGGAAGAACATCCAGAACTCGGTCATCCGCGGAATGATGAAGTTCAACGTCTTGAGAAATATCGCACCCACGATGGGACCGACGAAATGGTTGGCTCCCCCCAGTACCGCCATCAGCATGATCTCGGTCGAGGTCACCCAGAGCGCGCTCTGCGGAAAGATCCCGCGGTTGTGAAATACATACAGGGAGCCGGCGATCCCGGCAAAAAATCCGGCCATCGTGAATGCGGCCAGCTTGAATCTGCCCACGTCGATACCGATGCTTCTGGCCCGGCTTGGAGTATCGCGGATCGCCTTGAGTGTCGTGCCGAAGGGGGAATCGCAAATGCGATGAATCAGGATCAGAGAAGCCAGAATGATCACGAGCGTGAAGTAATAGTAGTGGATCTCGCTCAGAAGCATCGCCGGCGGCGCGACACCGACGAGCCCATCGTCGCCGCCGGTCAGGGCACGCCATTTCCACACCACGGTGTAGACCAGTTGACCGAAAGCCAGGGTCAGCATGATGAAGTAGGCATTTGCCACGCGGACGCAGAACAGACCGATCAACGCAGCGGCCAGCGCCGCGGCCAGGGGCCCGGCAAGCAAGGCGATGAACATCGGCATGCCGGCCTGGGTCACCAGCAGACCCGCGGTGTAACCGCCGATGGCGAAATAGGCGGCATGCCCCAGGGAGATCATCCCACCATAGCCAATCAGGAGATTGACGCTGACTGCCAGAAGTACGAACAATAGGGTGTCGGTCAACTGCACCACATAAGTCTGAGGCAGGAACAGCGGACAGATCAGCAACAAGGCGAGCAGACCCAAAAGTAAAGGATGCCGTGCAGGTAGCCTCAACCAGTTCATGGATGGCATCTTCTCGATTTGTTTTGCATCTGCGTTCTATTCCCGACCAAACAGACCCGTTGGCCGGGTGATCAGGACCAGGGCCATCAGCGCATAGACGAAAGTCATTTCGAATTGAGGAAGGATCAGTATCCCGAAGGCGTTGACCAGACCGATCAATATCGCAGCGAGCATCGAGCCCAGGACGCTGCCCATCCCGCCGACCACCACGACCACGAAGGCATTGACGACCGTCGTCATGTCCATCTCGAGACTGGCGCCGCTGATCGGAACTGCGAGCACGCCGGCGAGCCCGGCCAGTCCTGTCGCCAGCGCGTACACCGTGGTGAACAGCCGAGTTTGATTGACGCCGCAGGCAGCACTCATTTCCCGGTCTTGAGATGCCGCGCGGACCAGAATGCCCCAGCGGGTTTTGGTAATGACGAACCAGAGACCGGCTGCGACGACCATGCTTGCCAATAACACCACGAAGTAATAAGCCGGGAAGGTCAGTTCAAGGATGGACACGGTACCGAACAGCCCGAGCACCGGCACGCTGCCGGGCGACACGCCCCAGACAAAGCGCGAAAAATCGGAAATGATGTAGATGAGTGCGACCATGGGCATCAGTTGCACCAGCAGGTTGGCGCCATAGAACCTGCGGATCAGCACGATTTCCAGCAGCGCCCCGAGCAGGGCTGTCGCCAGCGGCACCAGCAACAGGGCGAGCCAGAAGGTTCCCAGCGAAGTGGCAACGACCTGCGTGACCGAATAGGCGAGAAACGCCCCGAGCATGAAGAATGAACCGTGTGCCAGATTCAGCACCCGGCACACCCCGAAAATAAGCGACAGGCCGGATGCCATCAGGAACAGGAAGGTCGCAGAGACCAGCGCACTGACCAACTGCAGGCCTATAACCGAGAAGGCCATAGGGCTTACTGGCCGCGAATCTTGCGCAGTTCCTCCGCTGTCGGTAGGTAGTTGCTCCCCGGCATGTACTTGATATCGCGCAGACCCACGACATTATTCTTCTCATCCCAGGCCAGATAGCCGAGCCACCAGCCCGACGTGCTCTGGTGGTCGATGGTGCGGATCGATGCATCGCCCAGGGACGGGTGGGTGAATTGCATCCCAGGCAGGGTATCGACCAGGGCCTCGCGATCGACCTTGCCGGCTTTCTCGATGGTCTTGGCGAGCAGATAGACGGTGGCGTAGGAGTGCGCGGAGACCTCATAGGGCCGTTCGTTCCAGCGCTCCTTGTAAGCCTTGAAGAAGGCCAGATTGGCCTTGCTGTCGACCGGCGGATAAGGATAGTCGGAACCGGTCATGATGCCTTCCGGCAAATCGGCCTTCTGCAGCCCCAAATTGTTGGTGGGCATCCCCAAGCTCGGATGCACGCCGACCATCTTGGTGAACAGCCCGAAGGCTTTTGCCTGTTTGACGAATGCGTCCGAACTGATGGCAACCACCCCGCCGAACATCAAGGCGTCGGGTTTCTGGCCCATGATGGCGGTGATTTGCGGTGTGAAGTCCAGTTGTCCGGGCGGAACCCAGAACTCGCAGCCGGGGATTATCTGCACCGAGGGCTTCAACTCCTTGAGGCGGCCCATTACCGCCGCGGTGATGCTCCGGCCGTAGGCGAAATCGTTGCCGATCGTGCAGTAGCGCGTGGCCGGTTGCTTGGCCATGTGCTCGGCAATGGCGTAGGCAAAAACCCGGTCGCTGGTGATCGTCCGGAAGAAGTAGCGGTGGCTGAATTTGTCGGTGAATACGCTCGTGTAGCCCATGCTGATGACGTATGGCGTCTTCAACTCCAGGGCCAGCGGGTTGGCTGCGAAGACCACAGAACTAGGCGAATTTCCGATCACTGCGAGGACATTCTTCGACGCAAGTTCGCGAAACAGCTTGGTCCCTTCCGCCGGGTTCGACTTGTCGTCGTGGCTCAGCAGTTGCAGGGGGCGTCCCAGAACGCCGCCCGCCGCATTGACCTGCTCGACGGCGAGTTGCGCGCCTTTGTGCCCGGCGCCGAACATGGCGAACGGCCCGCTCTGGGAAACAATCTCGCCCAGGACTATCGGTTCCCCCGATGGCGCGGCTGCCGCAAGATTCAGGGACGACAGCGCGATCAGAGAAACGAGTACCCACATCGATTTAGTAGACATGCGGCCAGCCTCCACTCATTGAAATCAATGACCGCCTAATCCCGCAGCGATGGTGGCCTGTGGCAGAATTGGCGCCTCCTTTGGACTTTGGTGGCCGGACTTTTTGCCGGCTCGTATTCATCTTACGTCTTACGATTTAACCATACCATACTATAATTCAAATCACAAACGGCGAAATAACGACAATTCTCTGACATGCCGGGTGCTCTGCTGCGGGCCGCTGCAACAGTCGTTTCTTAGGAGGCTTGAACCATGCAAGAAGATGCCAAGTTGGGACCTGAAGCACACTATCAGGCCCAATTGAATCAAGGTCGTTTTCTCATCCAGCGCTGCAGCGATTGCGCCCGCCACGTTTTCTATCCGCGGGTGATTTGCCCTCATTGCGGCGGTGCCGCGCTGCAATGGGTGGAAGCCGGTGGTGCCGGGATGGTCTATTCGACCACCACCGTGCGGCGCAAGGCGGAAGCGGGCGGCGACTACGATGTGTCGTTGATCGACCTTGACGAAGGCGTGCGCATGATGAGCCGGGTCGAAGGCATCGCACCGACCGAGGTGAAGATCGGCATGCGCGTGCGTGCGCGGGTCATCGACCAGAAGGGCGCCGGCCTGGTGGTATTTTTCGCGGAGGATGGAAAATGAGCCTTAAGGATTTGCGCGGCAGAATTGCCATCGTCGGCGTCGGCACCGCCGGATGCGGTGAAGCACACGGCATGAGTGATCTGGAGATTCTCGGCCAGGCGGCAAAAGCGGCGCTCGATGACGCCGGTCTTGCGCTGAAGGACGTGGACGGTTTGTGCACCGCCAATCTCAACGCTGCGATGTGGCCGCTGAACGTGGTCGAGTACCTCGGTATCCGGCCGAAATTCGTCGAAGGGACAAATGTCGGTGGCGCCGCATTCGTGGCCCACCAACTACCGGCAATGTTGGCCCTGGATGCTGGCGTGTGTGATGTCGTTCTGGTCTGCTATGGCAGCACCCAGCGCACTTCCTCTTTCGGGCGCAAGGAGCGCAGCGCGGCTCGCAACCTGCTCGACCCGGAGCCGTTCCAAGCTCCGTACCAGCCGTTCAACCCGCCGTCTTCCTACGCCTTGATTGCCGCACGTCATATGCACCAGTTCGCTACCACGCGGCGCCATCTGGCCGAAGTGGCCGTCGCTGCGCGCAAGTGGGCGCAACTAAATCCCGAGGCGTTCTCGCGCGAGCCGTTGGACATTGAAACGGTACTCAAGGCGCGAATGATCAGCGATCCGTTCACCGCTTACGATTGCTGCCTGGTCACAGACGGTGCAGCGGCTTACGTGATGACCCGAGCCGACCGCGCCAGGGACCTGCAGAAGCAGCCGGTGCATATTCTCGCCAACGCCACGGCGGTGTGGCATCGCTCGGTTTCGAGCATGCAGGACCTGACCGTGACGCCGTCCAAGGAATCCGGCGAGCGTGCCTTCGCGGCTGCCGGACTCGGGCCGAAAGACATCGACATGCTGCAGACTTACGACGCATTCTCGATCAATACCCTGCTCGCGCTCGAGGATCTTGGCTTCTGCAAGAAGGGCGAGGGAGGCTCGTTCGTGGAAGACGGTGCGATCGCGCCCGGAGGTAGATTTCCGGTCAACACCAATGGGGGAGGGCTGTCCTGCGTGCACCCGAATATGTATGGCGCGTTCATCACCATCGAGGCAGTTAGGCAGTTGCGCGGAGAGTGCGGCGAGCGGCAGGTCGAGGGAGCCAAGACGGCGGTGGTCAATGGCAACGGTGGCAACTCCGCCTCGAGTCAGTCGACTTCGGTGCTGGCGACCGCCGATGTGCTATAGCAAGAATCACTTGGCGACACAGCGGGCCGCACAGCGCACCCCCCTGCCTCGACTACGGCGAGGCAATAGGTGAGGGTGAGCGCGCAGGGCTGAACTCAGGCTTTGCCGATATCGTCCACCACGGGGATCAGCAAATAGGACGGATAGCGAGCCCCGGTGTGCACTACATGGCGGCCTAGGTTGACCGTATTTTCGTGCTTATAGTGCGCGACCGCGGTGGACTTGTTGATCTCCGAGCCTTGAATAATCAGGACCAGCGACTCGCCCTCTGCGAAGCGTGTGCCCGATGGCCAGATTTCGATAGCGACTTCGATCACCGAACCCTGCTCGACCGGGAGTCGCCGCTGATGCTTGAGCACGGGTTGATGGAGCGTACTGCGCAGCGGGTCCAACTCCCTCTGAGAAGCGCGCAACCACCCTAGGGCAACCGGACCGTTGTCAAATTGGGCGCAGTAGGGAAACGGCACTATCTCGCCCAGTGCATTGCGCTTTTGAATTCCCACGAAGAGGTCCATATCGTTCGTGTCTTGAGCCTCGACATAGGCATGCAAGGCCATGTGGCCGACGATATCGGTAGATCGGGCGAACTTGAACTCAAACTGCGCATGATCGGGCGTCTCGGTCTTGTCCGTGGAATCATATGACTGGACTCCAGGCGTGGTCGGCTCTTCGAGACAGAGGGAACGGCTTGCCGCGTCCAGGTATAGCTTGGTGTACTGGGTCCTGGCGATCGGCCATTCCCTCTCGGCATACATGCGGCCGACCGAATGCTGCTCGCGAACTTCCAAGACCACGGGCGGCCAATCCTTGATTCCGTTATCGATGCCCTTGAGAAAATGATCGAAAAATATCCTTTGCTTGGCCACACTGGCAGGCTCGTAATAGTGCGCCCATTTCTTTCTGCCATGAACCTCCAGCCATTTCTGGGACGAACTGATCCCTTTGTAGGCTTCGAGGGTTCCTCGGGTGTGCAGTCCCTGATCAGTCCAACTCGCAACGATATAGGCGGGCACCCGAGTGTCGCCGAATAGAGCTGCCTTCGAAATCCAGAAATCGTCAAAAAATGGATGCTCCTGAGTCTCCAGCGCCAGGTCCTCGATTTCTGTGGTGCTGGCACCCCAGCGCAGGGCGATGTACGCCCAAAAGGAACTATCGGGTATGCCGCCGTGGTAGACCACTTCCCGATAGGTGTCGCTCCAGCCCTCCCAGGGATTAATGGCGGCGAGATGCGGTGGATTTAGTTCCGCCACGCGCCATTGGCTGCTGGTCAGGTAGGAAACGCCGGAGAGGCCGACCTTGCCATTACTCCAAGGCTGAGTTCCGGCCCATTCGATGACATCATAGTAATCGCGTGCCTCTTGATCCGACAGGAAAGAGGCGCGACCGCCCGAGTGCCATGTGCCGCGCGGATTGACATTGACCACCGCATAGCCTGCGGGCACCCAGTAGTCCGGGTTTGGCGCTTCGAAGGCGGTCCGTGGCGAGACGTCCTTTGGATCTACCGCGCCGGGCAAGTATCGTTCCGGCTGGTTGGGCAGATGTTTTCCGTAAGGTCCCCAGGCGATCAGCGGCGCAGCTGGCGCGCTTTCGGTTGGGCGAAAGACGTCGGCAAACATTTCGACGCCATCGCGCAGCCGAATCGAGACATCGCGCTCGATAACCATGCCGTTCTCAGTGCTCAAACGGTAGCTCGGAGGCACTGCTCCTCTTGATTCCGGAGTGGCAAGAGGCGCACGAAACTTCAATTCGACTACGGGTCGGTTCATGATTTCCGCATCCCAGGCTGTTAGCGATCGAACTCAATGCTATCTTCGGTGATTGGCTTTGTAAACCCCAATGGCCTTCGCAGAAGGACCTTGTGGCTAGGCTTCTTGACATAGCACTTCAAGCATGGATAATAAAGTTGACAAAACAACGTTGTCTCAGCAACCATACCTTAACCTTCCATAGGAAAGGAATGAGCATGCTCGGTACACTGCGCGACAATTTCATCGGCACGGTTTCGAGGTGGGCCGATCGAGCGGCGATACTTTGCGGGGATCGCAGCTACACCTACGGCGACCTTGACGTCGAAGTCAACCGTTGCGCGCATTTCCTGGCTAGCCTCGGAGTAGGCAAAGGCGACGGCGTCGGATTGTTGCTCTACAACTGCGCAGAATTCGCGATCGGCTTCCTGGCCTGTCAGAAGTTGGGGGCAATTTCTTCCTGCCTCAATTACCGTCTCTCGGCCGCTTCCGTGGGTTATGCCGTGCACCAGGAAAAGCTGAAGGCACTGATCTTCAATGCCGGACTTGCTGCTACGGCTGTCGAAATCATGAAAGGCGCCGAATTCTGTCACTTCGTCTGCGTCGGTGGGCCAGTGCCGGAAGGCGCGGTGAGCTTCGCGGAATCGCTGGGATTCGCAGATACTGAGCCACCGCCGGTCGAGATCCGAGAGACCGATATTTGTAACATCATCCACACCTCTGGAACGACGGGTCGGCCAAAGGGCGCGGCGTTCACCCACGAAACTCAGATCACTAGTGCGATCCAATACTGTCTCGAGATGGGCTTGGATCGCGGCCATGTCGGGATGAGTCTGGCGCCGGTGGTTATTGGCGCAGCGACGAATTTTTTCGCCGCCTACGTGTTTGTCGGCGCATCCCAGGTAATGATCGGCGAATACGAGGCAAGCAAGGCGCTGCGTTTGATCGCCCATCACCGGGTCAGCGAAGTCTTCGCGGTGCCGACGCAGATGTATCAGCTTGTAGATGCCCGGCGGCAGTTGCCCGAACTCGACATTTCCCCGCTGCGGCTATTGCGCAGCGGCGGCTCCCCGCTTCCTACTACCCTGCTGCACCAGGTTCGCGGCGTTCTCGGTTGCGAAGTCCTGAATACCTACGGCACGACCGAGAGTTGCACTGCGATCACCGTTTGCCATACCGGTTTTGAACCGGAGGAAAAATGGGAGAGCATCGGCAAGCCCTCTTATTTTCAGGATGTACGGGTGATCCCGGTCTCGGAAGGGGTGGAGACCGAGCCGGATCATAGGATCGCCGTCCCAGGTGAGGGACAACTGATCAACCGCGGCCCGCAGTGCATTGCCGACTACTATTGCATAGCAACCGAGAAACTGAACGCGCGTGGCGGTTGGCAGTACGCCCGGGATATTGTCAGGGTCGACTCGGAAGGCTACCTTTATCCCATCGACCGCATCGACAATGTGATCATCAGCGGCGGGGAGAATGTCTATCCACAGGAGATCGAATTCTTCCTTTCCAAGCACCCGCTGATTGCCGACGTCGCCGTTTGCGGAGTGCCTGACGAGAAATGGGGGCAGATCCTCAAGGCCCTGGTGGTGCGCCGCAGTCCTGAACTCACCGCTGGTGAGATCGATCGCTACTGCCTGGAGAGCAAGGAGTTACCCCGGCACAAGCGGCCGCGGGTAATCGAATTCGTCGATGCCTTGGCCAGGAACATCCTTGGGAAGATCGACCGGACAATTTTACGCTGACTTGCAGAATTTCAAGGGAGAGGAAAACATGAGCAAAGCGCCTTTTGAAATGATCTACCGCGATGGCGTCTCACCGGCCATTCACAAGTACCCGGGCCTGGGTTACCGGATCACGCGGGAACAAGGCATGATCGTCGAGCGCGACGTCGCCGTGGCGATGCGCGATGGTGTCAGGTTGTATGCTGACGTGCACCGCCCGGAAGGAACGGATAAGGTTCCGGCGCTGCTGGTGTGGGGGCCGTATGGCAAGCACCGGCCGTTTCAATACGAATATTTCCACAACTACGCCGACGTCAGGAAAGAGTGGATTTCCAGCTACACCATGTTCGAAGGGCCCGACCCGCTTTACTGGGTGCCGCGCGGCTACGCCATCATTCACGTCGACATCCGGGGTACCTGGGGCTCCGAGGGAGACGCCAGTTTCTGGTGCCACGACGAAGGACGGGACGGTTACGACTTTGTCGAATGGGCGGCGGCGCAAGAGTGGTGCACCGGCAAGGTCGGGATGACCGGCGTGTCCTACCTGGCGATCGCACAATGGCAAGTCGCCGCCACGCAACCACCGCACCTCGCCGCGATTCTGCCCTGGGAGGGTCTGAGTGATATGTACCGTGAGTTCGCTTTCCACGGCGGCATCCCCGAAACCACTTTCACACCGGTCTGGCAAAAATCGATTTCCTATTCCATGAACCGCGTCGAAGATATCGCCGCGATGATGAAGGAGCATCCTCTGTCCGACGCCTACTGGGCGACCAAGGTAGCCAACTTCTCGAAAATCGAGGTGCCGGCCCTTGTGGTCGCCAGTTGGAGCGATCAAGGCCTGCACCTGCGCGGGACACTGGAAGCATACAAGGCCATTGCCTCGAAGCAGAAGTGGCTCTACATCCACGGCCGCAAGAAATGGGAAACCTTTCACCACCCGGATAGCGTCGAGATGCAGCGGACCTTCTTCGACCATTTCCTGCGCGGCGAGAAGACCGCAGTGTTATCTTGGCCGCAAGTGAAACTCGAGGTTCGCAAGGCCTATTACGACGGCAGTTTCCGTGCCGAAAACGAATGGCCGCTGGCGCGCACGCAATTCCGAAAGTTGTTTCTCGACGCGCGCAACGGTTCGCTCGGCGACAAGCCGGTTCGCAGCGCAGCGCAGGCAGAATACGACGCACCGGGCGACGAATCCCGCTGTCCCTCGGCCTATCATCGCGAACGGGTGGAGTTTGATTATGTGTTTGCCGAAAAAACCGAACTCACCGGTCATATGAAACTGCGGCTCTGGGTTGAAGCGCCTGATGCCGATGATATGGACCTGTTCGTGGCCATCCAGAAGTTCGATCGCAAGGGGCGCTACGTTCCTTTCGCTGGATTCAACTGTCTCGAGGATGGTCCGGTTGCGCTCGGCTGGCTAAGAGCTTCACACCGCGAACTTGACAAGAAGCGCTCCACGGCGCAACAGCCGTGGTTATTGCATCTGCGCAAACTGAAGCTCAAGCGTGGGGTGCCGACGCCGGTGGATATCGAAATCTGGCCCTCCAGCACCCTCTTTGCCAAAGGCGAGAAGTTGCGTGTGGTGGTCCAGGGCAGCGACATCTACAAGTACGCACGCTGGATTGTCCGTGCCGGGCACCCGAAGACCATCAACGCCGGGCAGCACATCATCCACACCGGCGGCAAGTACGACTCGCATCTGCTGGTGCCAGTCATCCCCAGCAAGCGCGCTTGAAGCCGCGGGCGGAGCTGGCGGTGTCTATCGCCCTCGAAGACCTGCTGACCTACCGGCTGATGAAGCTCGCAGACACCGTGAGGCGTGCCTCGATGCAGGCCTACGGCGCCCGCTTTGGCGTTACTACCGCGGAACTGCGCCTGCTCGCGGTGATCTCGGCACATCAACCCTTGGCCGCGAATGACATCAGTCGCCGCACGGGATTGGACAAGGGCTGGGTCAGCCGCTCGCTGGCTTCCCTGCTCAAGCATCAACTGGTGCGTCGGGCTCCGCATCCAGAGGATAGCCGCGCAATGCTGGTGTCGCTGACCGCCGCCGGAACGCGCCTGGTGAAGCGCCTGACGCCTTATGCAGTGACGCGGCAAGAGCGCTTGATCACGGGATTGGCTCAGGCGGACATCGAGCATATACTCACCGTGCTGCAGGAGCGCGCTGATGCGCTACTCTCGACTCCGGAGGTGGAGAAGAAGTAATGCTGGCCGAACAGATCGTCAATGGCATCGTGATGGGCAGCCTGTATGCCCTGATCGCACAGGGCTATACGCTGGTGTTCGGCGTGCTCGACAAGCTCAACTTCGCGCATGGCGAGATCTTCATGCTGGGCGGCTATATTGGTGTCTCGAGTGTGGCATTGGGCGCCTCAATTCCCCTTGCGTTGCTTCTGGTCATGATCGTCTGCGGCGCACTCGGTCTCCTCGTCGAATTCGTCAGCTTCCGCAAGTTCCGTTCGCACGATGCGCATATCACTTCTGCGCTCTCCTCGTTTGCTTTCGGGCTGGTCGTACTCGACTTGGTGCAGAAGAGCTGGGGAACAGAGCCGGTGGCGATCGAACTGCCACAGACCTTGCGCGTGGCGAACCTGGAATTTCTCGGGGTGCATTTCAGCCTGGTTAAACTTTCCATACTCGGCATTGCCCTAGTGCTGATGGCGGCGTTGCATCTGGCCATCGCGCGGACCAGCCTGGGCCGCTCTATCCGCGCCGTCGCCGAGTCGGCCACCTCCGCTTCCCTCTACGGCATCAATGTCACGCGCGTGATCCAACTGGTATTCCTGCTCGCTTCGGCCCTGGCCGGCTTTGCCGGCGTGGCATTGGCGATCCGCACCGGCTTTGCCAGTAGCGATGTCGGCTTCACGCTGGGCATCAAGGCGCTCGCCATCATGGCCATCGGCGGCATGGGCGATCTACGCGGCGCCTTTCTCGGCGGACTGATGATCGGCGTGCTCGAGGCGCTCGCCTTCCAATGGGGTTTCGGCCAACTCGCCGACACGGGGGTGTGGTTGTTCATGATCTTCGTCCTGCTCGTTCGGCCTACCGGTCTGTTCGCTGCGCGCAGTTCCAAAGAGGCGCGCGCATGATCCAGGACTACGTTATGCAGACCGGCGTCAATATCCTGCTGGCCTGGAGCGTCTACATCATTCTGCTTTCGGGCAGCCTTTCCTTCGCCAACGGCGGTTTCATGGCCATCGGCGCCTACGTTTCGGCGGTGCTGACCGTCAAGTTCGGCGTGCCGCTGATCCTCGCTGCTGTGCTCGCGGGGGGCGTCGCCTTTCTGTTCGGTATTGGTGTGGCTTTTCCCGCCCTACGGACGCGAGGTCTTTATCTGATCCTGGTGACCGTCGGCATCGCCGCGTCGGTTCGGGCGATGCTGGAGTCGATCGATTACGTCGGCGGCATCCAGGGCTTCAGCGGTATGAGCGGGGCCAGCCCCTGGCATGTCGTTGCCCTCGTGGTCATCGTGGGTGCCGCTCTCTGGCTGCTTTCGCGTTCTCGTCTGCAGCGGATTCTCGATGCGGTGCGTGAAGACGAGTTGGTCGCGGCTTCCATGGGCATCAACGTGCTTTACCTGAAGCTTGCCTGCTTTGGCGCAGGCGCATTCATCGCGGCGGTAGCCGGTAGTTTCTACGCGCACTACATTCTCTTTGTCCGCCCGGATGAGTTCGGCATTCTTGCTTCCGTATATATCGTGCTCTATGTCGTACTTGGGGGAATGAACAATCTCTGGGGAGCCCTGGTCGGAGCCACCATCATGACCTTGGCGCCGGAACTGATGCGCGGTCTGGCCCAGTGGCGACCGACCGTTTTCGGTCTGCTGATTGTCGTGCTGCTGCTGGTGCGTCCCAACGGACTGCTGCCATTCCGGATCCCGACCACCGGTCGGGCTAAGCGCCGTGCGGTCAAACCATGATCGCCAAGAGCGAGCCCCTCCTGGCCATTCGGGACTTGAATAAGCAATTTCGCGGGCTCACGGCGCTCGATGGCGTTTCCTTCGATATCGCCCAAGGCGAATTGCTCGGCCTGATCGGTCCTAACGGCGCCGGAAAGTCGGTGCTGGTCAATGTGGTCAGTGGGATTTATGGCGCGACGGCTGGCACGGTGTCGTTCCTGGGAAGCGATATTACCCGTCTGCCGAGCTACCAACTGGCGCGACTAGGGATCGCGCGGACCTTTCAGAACATTCGCCTGTTCGGGCGCATGACGGTTCTGGAGAACGTCCTTGTCGCGGACAAACGTTATTTGACTCGCCCCTTTCGCTCGCTCTTTGCCAAGGGCGCTCATGATGATCTGGCCGCCGCCGAGGATCTGCTCGAGCGTGTGGACCTCATCGAGAAGCGCGATGCGCTCGCCGGAACGCTCGCTTATGGGGAGGCGAGACGGTTGGAAATTGCCCGAGCGCTCGCTGGTGGTCCGCGCCTGCTGTTCCTCGACGAGCCGGCGGCCGGCATGAATGAGCGGGAGATGCAAGAACTTGCTGCGGTGATTCGCTCCTTCCGTCCTGCGCTCGATGCAATCGTGCTCATCGAGCACGACGTCGCGTTGATCAGCGAGCTCTCCGATCGTCTGGTGGTGATGGATTCGGGCAAGGTCATCGCCACAGGCAAACCCGTGGATGTTTTTGCCGACCCGCGCGTGGTCGAGGCCTACCTTGGCGTGGAAGAGTGCGATGACTGAGTCGGCATTTCTCGACGTGCAGGATCTTCATGTCGCCTACGGGCCGATCAAGGCCGTGCGCGGCTGCAGCCTGACGGTCGCGGAGGGCGAGACTGTGGCCATCGTCGGTGCGAATGGTGCCGGAAAAAGCACGCTGCTACGCGCTGTCTGCAACCTGATCCCGCGAGCATCAGGAAAGGTATTCTTCGCCGGTTCGCCGACCGCGGTCATTCCGACACATGTCCTCGCACGGCGTGATGGAATGTTGTTCGTACCCGAGGATCGCGCGGTGCTGCGAACCCTCACCGTGCTCGAGAACCTGCGCCTGTCGCATGATGCGCGTCCGCTTGGACGACCCTTCGAGAAAGCGACCGAGGAAGTGTTCGGACATTTTCCGCGCCTTCAGGAAAGAGCTGATCAACCGGCCGGCAGCCTCTCCGGCGGCGAACAGCAGATGTTGACCCTGGCCCGTGCGCTGGTGAGTCCGCCCCGAATACTGCTCCTTGACGAGCCTTCGCTTGGGCTTTCGCCGCGTCTGGTGCGTGAGGTCTATGCCATTCTTCGAGATTTCCGCAAACGCGGGATGACCATGCTTCTCGTCGAGCAGAACGTGCGCGCTGCGCTGCGTTTCGCGCATCGCGCCTATGTGCTGCGACAGGGAACCATTGTGCAGCAGGGAACCGGCGAGGCTCTGCTCGCCGATTCGGGATTGTTCAGGCAGTACCTTGGTGTTCACTGACAGGAGGAAACATGAAGACGATAAGAGCGATAATCATTGCGTGTCTGGCAATCCCCTTGGCTATCACGTCGGCGGTCGCGCAAACGGCCAAGCCTCCGCTGAAGGTCGGCGTGCTTTTGCCGCTGACCGGCTTCCAGGCATCCTATGGAGAGATGTATAAGGTCGCCCTGAGCATGGCCTTCGAGGATATCAACAAGTCAGGCGGCATCAATGGCAGCCATGTCGAACTCACGGTCCAGGATGATCAGGGTGCGCCGGCCCAGGCCGCCCTGCTGTTTCGTCGCTATGTGGCGGAAGGCGTGGTCGCCGTACTCGGGCCGATTTCAGGGACCATGTGGGAAACCGTTGCTCCGCTCGCCAATACGCTGAAGACCCCGGCGCTCAACTGGACGGCACTCAAGCCGGGGATCTCGAAGAAACCCTACGCGCTTCGTCTGCATCCTGCCGATGACACCATGATTCCGGAAGGCGTCGCGGAGTTTCGCAAGAAGCTGCCGGACGTTAAGAGAGTCGTGATTGTCGGCGATCAGAAAGAAGCTTCAGGGGCGTCCGGCGTCGAGGAGTTTCGCAAGGCAGCGCAGGCTCAGAAATTGGAGGTCATCGAATTGGTCGGTTTCGAGACGCGCACCAGCGATTTTTCTCCAGTGGCGATCAAGATCCGCGGCCTCGCGCCGGATGCGGTATTCTTAAGTGCCTTCATGCCCAATACCCTCGCGCTGCTGAAGGAGTTGGAGGCACAGAACTTTCAACGGCCGATCCTGGCCAATGCCTTGATCTGGGCCGGGGCTTTCCCGCAGTTGGTCGGTGCTTTGGGCAAGAATGTTTATACCATCGGCTTCAATACCAACGAGCCGGCCCCTCAGATCAAGGGTCAGCCTGAATTCGTTACCCGTTACATAAAGACGGCCGCAGAAACCACCAAGATGCCGCAACCGGCGAACGTCGCCAATACGACCCTGGCTTACGATGCAGTGATGCTGCTCGCGCAAACCCTGCGCGATCGGAAAATAGATGGTGCGACCGATGTTCAGAAGGCGCGCGATGCGATCGCCGAGACGCTCTCATCAATGAAGAGCTACAGTGGTTTTAACACGCTCACCATGCGCGAGTCGGGTGATGGCCATATTCAGTCCCACCTGCTCGAAGTGGATGTGCAGAACAAGAGATGGAAATACAGTCTTGCCCCGATCGATAGGATCGGCAGCAAGTGAGACGAATTGCTGAAAAAAAGCCCGCTCGAGGCGGGCTTAAATCCAGTTCCAAAGGAGGAGGAGGTTCTGGAGGAGACGGTTCAGACTATATCGATAATGCTGCGGCGCAACAAACGATCATTGTTATCTTGTTGCGTTAATAAAACTAACTCGTTGGTCTTCATCACCCAAGATTTCGGGAGCCAGTCCTTGTTCTGCTGACGCAAGGCCATCGATCGTTTCGCGGACATGAGCTGCCCCTATGGGCTTGACGAAATTGCCGAGGGACGGAATGCGGATTTTCAGTGCGACGGTCATCCAACGCTTGAGGAAACCTTCGGCGAAGGCCCAGTGGCGGTAGTTTCAGGCAAGGTTGTAAATGCCCGATGAACAGTTCGTTTGAGAAAGGTGTCAGCGTGTCCAGTTCCCCATATCGGTGGCTAATGACAGCGCCCAATGTTCCGATGGTTCGGCAGGCGTTCAATCCGTTCCCTCCCGGACCCGGCCAGGTGGTTATCGAGGTGGCTGGCTGCGGCGTCTGCCACACCGATCTGGGCTTCTTTTACGACGGCTTGCGCAGCAACCACGCATTGCCCCTGGTGCTCGGCCATGAGATCAGCGGCAAGGTGGTCGCAGCAGGTGCAGGAGCCGAGACGTGGATCGGGAAAAACGTCATCGTCCCGTCCGTCGTTTCGTGCGGAAAGTGCGATCAGTGCCAGCGCGGGCGTCCCGAGATCTGCCCTGCGCAGCAGATGCCGGGCAATGACAGCCACGGCGGATTCGCCAGCCACGTGGTGGTTCCCGCCCGGGGTCTGTGCCCGGTTGACGATGCGCGCCTCGCCGCGCAGGGACTCAGCCTAGCGGAAGTCTCGGTGGTCGAAGTGGTGTCAACCCCCTATTCCGCAGTGCTCCGCGCCGGCGTCAGGCCGGGCGACCTGGCCATCGTGATCGGCGTCGGCGGCATCGGCAATTATTGTGTGCAGGTGGCCAAAGCCTTCGGCGCGAAGGTCGTCGCGATTGCCCGCGAACCATCGACGCTGGCTGCGGCAGCCGAGCACGGAGCGGCGCTCACCTTGAATTCCCGGGAAATGGACGGCAAGGCGCTCAAGAGCGCGATTGGCCAGTTCGCCAAGGACAACGGCCTGCGCTCGACCGAATGGTTCATTTTTGAATGTTCGGGTACTGCGTCCGGGCAACTCAACGCTTATGGACTGCTCGTTCCCGGTGCCACGCTGTGCGTGGTGGGCTTCACCAGGGAGAAAATCGAAGTGCGCTTGTCCAACCTCATGGCCTTTGACGCCAGAGCGCTTGGAACCTGGGGTTGCCCGGCGGAGAAATATCCCGATGTGCTCGAGTTGGTGCTCTCCGGCAAAGTTCACATCAAACCCTTTGTCAAAACGTACAAGATGGACGAAATCAACCAGATATTCGAAGCGGTGCACAACCGTGAAATCAGGGGCCGCGCGGTACTGGTTCCTTGATGATGGAAAGCCCGCAACGTCAGCCACCCGACCCCTTAAGGTCTGGCTGGAGCGCAACGGCGCGCTGCTGAGACTGCGCCTCGATCGTCCCAAGGCCAATATCGTAGAAGCGGCTAGGTTGATCGCGCTGCTTCGTGCCGATAACAACCCCTGGACGCCATAAACAAATCGATTGGCGGCCCTATTTGAGGCTCTGAACAGCCTTTTTCTCGGGTGCTCCCGGGCCGGTGACGCAAAGCATGCGAGCTTGCGCGTAAGATTCATGTCCGCCTGAGTTATCAGCCGCTACCCGATGCGGAATCCGGAAGCCGCCATGCCGACCTCAGAAAAGATCAGAGCCACCCCGCAGGATGGCTCAAGTGCCGGACTGACGGACCTGCGACGCAGGTACCCCTGACTATATTTTCTTCACGAATTGCGATTTCAGCTGCATCGCGCCGATGCCGTCTATCTTGCAGTCGATATCATGATCGCCCTCGATCAGACGGATGTTTCTGACCTTGGTGCCGACCTTGACCACCGACGAGGAGCCTTTGATCTTCAGATCCTTGATCACGGTCACGCTGTCGCCGTCATGAAGCACGCTGCCGTGGGCGTCCGTGACCACGCGCGGCGCTTCGCCGCTCTCCGCCGCTGCCGCCCTGAGCCACTCGTGCGCGCACTCCGGACAGACGTACATCTCGCCGTCTTCGTAGGTGAATTCCGAGGTGCATTTCGGACAATTCGGCAGAGCGTTCATAAGCCGTTTCCTGTGTGGGCGATCCGCTATCGACTTCTCGAGCCCGATAGGGAAGCGCAATAACGCCATCCGCAAGGATGGCTCGGTGCTTGAGATTCTTGGCTCCTCGACCCGGGCTCGAACCAGGGACCCACGGATCAACAGTCCCAGTCGCAGCCTCTGCTCGCCACGATTTTACGCAGTTGGACGCACTACGCAAGCAGCAAATGTGAGTGGAACAAGGAAAGTAGCACAAGCTTGCTCGTATGAAGCAAAGGGCTCAGGGTGTTGATTTTCTCGGTGTCGAAGAGTTGGTCTGGACGATCAACTCGACTGTCTGCTCATAGCCGAACCGGTCAGTGACCCAAAACGCACAGCAATGTCGATCTACTCCGCGCATACAACAGGCTCACTTTCTAACTTCCGTTGTCGCCACAGCAGGTGATTGATGATGAAACTGAGGGTCGTTTCACCGCGCTGATTGATCGCCTGGTATTTCAGGCGGGCGATGCCGCGATCCGGCTTCGAAGCGGATGGCCGGACTTCGAGCACCTCAATTTCACTGTGTAGCGTGTCGCCCGGACGTACCGGCGCTAACCAGCGCAACTCGTCTATGCCGGGTGAACCTAGGCTCGATTCGGCGAGAATCCCGCTCTGCATGAACAGGCGGAAACATAGCGCCAAGCTTTGAAAGCCGCTGGCAATCAAGCCGCCATAGGGTGATTCGGCCGCCGCATTCACATCCAGATGGAAGGGTTGGGGGTCGTAGCGCCAAGCGAAATCGATAATTTGAGATTCCGTCAGGGTAATACCGCCGGTCGCAAAGCGCTGGCCTGGCTGCAGGTCGTCAAGATAACGAGTGTCCATTTTCAAGCTCACAGTCTATGGGGAGAAACGAAGTCATATTGCCGATCGAGACTGAGCATTTTGCTCAGCAAGCGAGCGGGCAAGCGGACGGGCAGTCCGCGCTTGAGGAAGGGCATGCGATTTTCCTCTACGCACGAGTTCGTATGCTAGCAGCAGAACTAAGAGCAACTCAATCATCCTGAGTCGGCGGTGTTGTGCAGCAGGTGGAGCAGATCATTATTGCCCGGAGCATGGTGAAGGGGGCGTCATGAGGGTGTTTTTTCTGTAAACGTCCGCAATGCGCACATCGTAGATAGGCGTTGACAGGCGGGTAAAGCAGGCATAGACTTTTTTTCGTGTATTTGAAGT
>CAILCO010000017.1 GCA_903832735.1 uncultured Sterolibacterium sp. | reverse complement strand
GGTGTTTCCTCCCCCGCAGAAGCAACAGCAACAACCAAGTCAAAAGCAAAACCGGGGCAGCGCCGACCAGCTGTAGATGCAGTCACGTGTGCAGCCTAAACTCGGCAGGATTCTGTCTTGACTTCGGGGTCCACTTTACCTCAAAGTAAATTCGCTCTAAGCCCCCTTGCCAAACTCCTTCAGTACTTGCTTCTCGTAGTCTAACGCCGCCTTTACGGCGGGGCGCTGCTGCATGCGCTCAGAATGCGCTGCGCAATTGCGGTATTTTGGGAAATCCACGCCAAGGGTGATGGCGCGTCGCCAGGCCCAGAAGAAATGGGAATCGGCGGCACACCATGTGCCAAAGAAATAGTCACGGTCAGCCAGCATGTTATTGGCGATCCCGAAGGCATAGTCCAGTTCCTTGGTCGCCAGATGCGTGATGCTATCCTCTGAGCCGGGAGTTTCGCAGATATTTCTGGGCCTGAAGATACGCGTCAGGTTCGGATGTATTCCCGAAGCACACCAAGCCATGATGGAAATCGCACTCACCTCGGCGTCTGAATCCGTTGGCAGGATCCCGGCCTTCGGAAAAGCACGTGTCATCCACAGAGCTATCGCCACGTTCTCGGTCAGCGGCTTGCCGTCGACCAGCAGCACCGGCACCTTGTGCTTTGGATTCATGCGCAGATACTCTGGGGTCATCTGCTCGCCCTTGAGAATATTGACTGGCTTGACCGCAAAATCGGCTCCAGATTCGTGGAGCGAGATCAGCGGTACTAGGCTACAGGCAATCGGCGTATAGAAAAGCGTGAGATTCATTTCATTGCTCCATTGAACTTCATTGCAACAGAGGGTCCCCATTCAAGGGAAGTGTAATGCTAACGCGGATCCGGAGGCGAAGTCGGAGCTTAGGGGCGGGCAACGCCGAGGGTCTCGCCGTAGGGAACGTTCGTTGGAGAACTGGCGTCAGAGCCTAAGCGGTCGAAAGTATCCCGTAAGTTCCATATACCCCCGTCCTAAGGCTTTGCTGCCGCCGACCGCTGTCACAGCCCCTTCCCAATAGACGTTGCCGGTACTCGTCCGGGCGTCGAGTTCCTGGTCGTCTTGCAACGGGACGAGATCGAAGGACAAGTCGCCGACAGCAACATGCATCACCACGGGATACCGGGCCCCTGTTCGCGGAGAGCGCCAGCGTCTGATTGGAACTAGGTTCACAGCATTTGCTGCAATCGCCACTTTTGTGCCGTCGCCACGGCGACGGCTGGCATGAGTCCAGAGGGCTCGCCCAGCGCTATCGCGTATGCGGAACGCCGTCAGCGCGCCCCCATCGTCAAGATTGATGCCGACCCAGTCCCAGCCGACGGCTTCCTTCGCTAGCATCGTTGAAGACCACTCGTGATCGATCCATGCCCTTCCCTTTACTGACCGACTATGACCGTCATGGCTTTCCGTACCGCTCACCTCCAAGTGGGGCTGGCTGTAGTAGTAGCTGGCTTCACTGGCAAGCGGTCCTTTACGGCTGTAACCGGCATCACCTTGCAACAGAATCGGCTGGGTCGGTACCAAGGTCAGTTCGAACTGGAGTTCCCTTCCCTTGATGGAAATTTGGTAATGATCGTCCGTGCCGCGTTTCAGCGACCAATCGTCGATATGGACATCGGTGTCCCGCTGCTCAGCCTCCGCCAGACCAAACCCAGCGCGCGCAGAACGCTGCTCGTGAATCAGGTAGCCAATTCTGGGATCGCTCAAGGCCGCGTGGGCAAAGAGCAATTGATCCGGCGCAAAACGGCTCGGGTTGCCCTGGCCAATGTCGGGCTTGGATCGGAAAAATGTCACCTGGAATCCGAGCGGCTCGCCGCTGTTCGTTTCCAGCCATCCGGTGACGTACCACCACTCGGTCCGGTGTTCCGGATGGGCACCGTGATCACGTGGAAAACTCAGCGCTCGTCCAGGCAATACGCGGGGATAATCGGGCAGCGCAGCGAATGCGGCCACCCAGCCCAGAACCAGCAGTGCTGCCCAGCCCGATATTCTCACCAGTCCTCCCGCACAGCTCTCACGGCCTCCGACCCCATCGCACGCCTCCCGGCCCAAGCTGCCGTGACCGCCGATGCGGCGACCAGAACGAGGGCGACGGCAGAAATCAGCTGCCAGGGAAAATGGAGATCCATCGTCCAGTGAAATGACTGGGGATTGACGACGCGAATCAATATCAGCGCCACTGCGCCGCCCAAGATCAGCCCCGCGACCACGCCCAGCAATGCCAATAATGCTCCCTCCAGCGCCAGCATCGCGCCGACTTGCCGACGGCTGACACCGATGTGTCGCAGCATGCCGAACTCGCGACTGCGTAGAAGTGCCTGACCGCCAAAACTGACGACGATTCCGGCCAGGCCAATGACGATCGCCACCGCTTCGAGCAGATAAGTGACGGCAAAACTGCGATCGAATATCTTCAGGCTGCGCTCGCGGATCTCACCCGGACTGTAATACTCGACGTGATCGCCGTTGGGCAGTCGCTGCCGCAACAACTTTTCCGTGGCGGCCTGGCCGCTGCCGGGTAGCAACCACAGCGCGGCTTCGTTCGCGTTTGCATCGCCAGTGATGCGGGTGAAATCCTGCCGATCGATGACGATAGTACCGTGCTGTCGTGCATAGTCGCGCCAGATGCCAGAGACAGTGAAGGCAATTCGTTTCCCGGCTAGCGGCAGCAGAACCTGACTTCCGAGCGAATACCCATATAAATCGACCATCGCTTCGCTCACCCAGATCGGCGGCGCCTCGTTCGCGAGCGGACGCCGGGCTGCGCCGACCAAGGCGATACGCGAGCCTGGATTGGCGGCATCGAGGCTGCGTCCGATCAGCGTCACGGGCGGCCTGTCGGGATCGAGCGAGAGGGGAATCGAACGCTGGTATTCGGCCCTCAAGACACCCGGTGTCAAACTGATGAGGCGCTGATCATTGAGAGAAAAGTAGGCGCTGTCTCCGGGAGTGCCGGCGCGCAAATAGAGATCCGCCGGTAGCGCCACATCTAGCCACTGATCCAGGGAGGTGCGGAAACTGGCCACCATGATCGCCATCGCCACCATCAGGCTGAAGCTTGCCAGGATGCCGGCCAGACCGATCGCGGCGCGGCCGGGCGCACCGGTCAATTGGGTCGCCGCCAGATGCAGCGGAATGTTTGGGGTTCCTGGCAAGCGACCGAAAATGATGCGGGCCAGGCGCGGCATGAGCGAAATACCGCCGGTCAGCAAGAGGGCGATGGCCAGATATCCGGCAATTGGCAGACCACCCGCCGCCGGCAGAAAACTGAGCGCGATGGCAAGTGCGATAGCCACGAATCCCGGTACGATCGTTTGCATCCCTTGCATCGCCGCTTCTTCGTCGCCAGCCCGAAGCGCTCGCGCCGGCGGCGCGCGAACGGCTTCGACGGCCGGCGCTAGGCTGCCGAGCACGGCACAGGCCAAGCCGAGCAAGCCAAAGAATAAGGCTGCCTCAACATCCACATGGATGCTGGGCACGACGCCCTTGAAGTAGCCGGCGCCAAGATCGCCACCGGCCCAGGCGAGCGTCGCGCTCGCGACCAGATAGCCCAGGCCGAGGCCCAACGCGGCACCCAGTACGCCCTGTAGCGTGGCTTCTGCCAAAATGAAGCGCAAAAGTTCGGAACGCTTCAGTCCCAATACGCGCAGCAAGCCGAATTGCCCTCGCCGCCGTATGACCGCAAGCGCCTGGTTTGAGAAAACCAGGAACGCGCCGGTAAATAGCGCGACCAGCGCCAGAACGGTTAGATTGACGCGATAGGCGCGAGACAGATCAGAGCTGCGCCGCACGGTCTCTGTCGGTGTGCCGACATCAACGCCGACCGGCAGAAGCCGGGACAGTCGAGATCGAAATTCCACTTCGTTGGTCCCAGGGCGCAAGCTGAGATCGATGCGCTGGAGTGTTCCTACTCTGCTAAATAGCCACTGTGCCGCGCCGATGTCCATGACCCCCAGGCGTTGGCTTGCGCCGGTTGCGGCGAGCGTGCCCTTGATCCACAGGGTACGCACCTCCAGCCCTACCTGAACGAGAAGCGGGTCACCGGGCTTGGCACCTAGCCAGTCCATCGCCGAGGGCGAAAGAAAAATCGCATTGTTTTCCAAAAACGGTAAGGCACCCGCCGCTTGTGCCTCGGGCCGACCGATCAGGGCAGGCTGCACGATGGCGGCGCGAAACACATCGATACCGATGATGTTCAGCGGCTCGACACGATCCGGTAACCGGGCCTCAACCACGACCGATGGGCTCGCTGCCTCGACGCCCGGCAGACGTGCCACCAGAGGATAGACGGCCTCGCTGAATCCGGCTGCCGTTCCACGAATTTCCAGATCAGCATTGCCCATCAACGAACGAACCGTTCGGCTGAATTCGCCTGTCGCGGCGTCGTTGATCAGATGGACGGCGTAACCCATGGCCACGCCGATGGCGATGGCGATGACCGCAATCGCGTTGCGCGCCGGATGCGCACGTACCTCACCCAACAGCATCGTCGAGACCATGCTTTGCAGCGGCTTCACTGTTTATCCTGTGCGGGACTAGTCGGCATGGGGCGCTAATCCTGTGCTGGCAAGTCGCAGTATCCGGTCGGCAGTTCGGGCCGCAGCAAGCGAATGCGTGACCAGGATGCCGGCCGCCCCGCTGGCGCGCAGTTGATCGCGCAGCAGCCGGAGGATCTTGCCGGCGGTTTCCGGATCAAGATTTCCGGTCGGCTCGTCAGCGAGCAATAGCCGCGGCCGGTGTACGATTGCCCTGGCGATCGCCACACGCTGCATCTCACCGCCGGATAGCTCCCGCGACATGCTGTCTTCGCGTCCTGTCAGTCCGACGGCTGCCAGGGTTGCGGCGACGCGCTCGCGGATCTGCTTGCTTCCTACGCCATTGAGCAGCAGCGGCAGCGCCACGTTCTGAGCGACTGAAAGATGCGGTAATACGTGGAAAGCCTGGAATACGAATCCCATCGCCTGCCGTCGCAACAAGGTTGCGGCATCATCGGTGAATGCGGAGATTTCCTGCCCACCGAAGGTAATGCTGCCAGCGTCGGGGTGCTCCAGCCCGGCAATCAGGTTGAGCAAAGTTGATTTGCCGACCCCTGATTCGCCCATGATCGCCACATACTCGCCCGGCGCCAGCGTAAGTTCGATTCCAGCGAGCACGGTCCGGACTGCGGCACCCTGATATGTTTTGCATACACCGTGTAAAACAAGCATGAGGGGTTTATTGTCGAAAATTTGGCTGGGGTTGAGAGAACAGCCAGGCTAGCGGTGCTGCCAAGTCGGCGGACGCTTGGCGATGAAGGCGGTAAGGCCCTCGAGCGCATCGCGGGTGTTGATCGTTTGTTCAGTGTAGATCCGCTCCACTTCTGAGAAACGACGCTTGACTTCGGATAGGCATGGGGAACTCGACATTATCGATAAAGTCTGAACCGTCTACCCCAGAACTTCCTCCTTTGGAACTGGATTTAAGCCCGCCTCGTGCGGGCTTTTTTAAGTGCTCCTCGCAGGGGCAATCTTGGCAGGGCCAACCTCGCCCTCTCCAATAGTGGGATGCCGTCGGAAATGCGCCCGCCACCAAGCGTAGACCGAAGTAAACTTGGTACTCTACGCCAAGATGAACTAGCAAATGCAACGTTTTGCACGAATTATCATTGACTTGTAGAAAGTTTTGGCAAGCTCGCGCTCAAAATCGGCAATGGCCTGCTAAAACGCCATTTTTCCCCTATATTTTCAGCTGATCACCCTACCGTTTCCTGCAAGGTACGAGAAAGCTTCAGTAACGACAGTATGCGATGCGCATTCTCCTGATCAGGGTAAGTTCCTCCATGGGCATTCGGTATCGATTTACGGAATTCGAGTGCCAGGTTCCATATCGACAATGGCAGTTAGGGCAGACAAACGATGTTTCAAGTAATCAGGCAGTCAACCGGTACGGCGCACTGTAGCCGCAACACCGACAAGTAGTCTCAAGCCCCAAGTCGTGAATCGGACAGCGTCTCACAATTTCGAACTGGTGCACCACCCGGTGTGCGATTTTCTCGCGACGGGCTCTCCAGTCAGTTGTTTCAACTATTCACAGGAAGGGAGGCCGCAAGAAGTGGTTCTGAAGAGAGGGTATGATGGGTTTTGCTAGTAGTTCGTCGAGCGCCGCCGCTCGCGCCGTCTTCGGTAAATGGGATAGTAGCGCGACACGCTGGTAGAAACACGGCAGATTTCCTCCTTCCTGTTCCAGCATTGACTGGAATGCCGGCACCCATTGCGTGTACAGGGTGACGGATCCCAAGACGGCGTTATTCAGGGGCTGGCTGAACCAGGGGTCGTACCCGCCATAGCCAGCCCACTTCAGTTTCAAGTCGGCATAGGCCCGCCTCATTTCCGCGAACGTCTCAGCTTTACCGAGCCGCTTTTCATTGGGCGCCTGCGATGAGCCATAAAGGGTGCGCAGGCGGTCGCGGGTGTCGGCGATCAGCCGATGGAATTCAGCCTTACGTTCCTGTTGCGTTTCGAAATCCCTCCGTTGCGCTGGCGTCCCCGAGTGCATTAACCAGCGGCGCATGCCTTCCGTCTCGACAGTCGCGGCGAATGATTCATTAAAAGCGGAGTCGCCCTGCGCGTAAATGAGCTGATGCGCCAATTCATGAAAGATGATGCGGGCGATTTCATTGTCGCCGAGCCGAAGAAAGGTATTGAGGACTGGGTCGTCGAAATAGCCCAGGGTGGAATAGGCGGGAACGCCGCCGACATAAGTGTCGGCACCCGTCTGCTTCAGTTGGTCAGCGTAACGCTCGGCATCGTTCTTGTCGTAGTAGCCTCGATAGTTGATGCAGCCGATGAATACCAGACACCACTGCCGTGGTTCGACGGACAACTCTGCCGCCGCAAAGACGTTCCAGACGACATAGGGACGTCCGAGGTCGGCGTAAGCGCGATAGCTGCCGTTGTCCGGTAGGGCGAGTTCGCGGCTGGCAAAGTTTCGTAGGGCGCTTGCCTGTTCGAGTTTCTGACGCAAGCCGGGATCGGTCGCGGCGTCGCTGACCACGTCGGCAATGGGTCGTGCCGCCACCATGAGCCGCACCTGCCCTTCGATTGCCTGGGCGTAGTAGGCGATGTTGCTGCAGCTAGTCAAGAGCAGGCAAAGACTTGCCCCAAGCAATAGCCTACGCATGGACAAAACACCCGTTCCTGAGAAAATGCGTGATTTGTCCGGCGCAGGCGCGACACACGAGCATGCCGGAATGACTGACCTCCATCGCGATGCTATCCCTGGCCTCAGCGATGTGCGTTTCGTCGACGGCAACAACGCCATCATTAGGCCACGGTAATCCGGGAATCAGACGCCCTATGCCGAAGGAACGAGTACCCGCGATGACGCCGATCTCCACCGTTGGGGGCAAGGACGGGCGCGACTGGCTGGACCAGTCCTCAAGCGTGTGCCCAACCAGTGCATTCAGCAGTGGGATCGAGGCGAGCGACGCGCCACCATGGCATCCCGCAAACGGCGTACCCAGCACAATGATGCGCTGGATGCGCGGATCAGATTTCTGCGACAGCATCTTGAGTACGACTAGACCGCCCAGGCTGTGGGCAACCAAGTGGATGGAGGTCCCCGGCGTGCTGTCCACGAAGTGGGAGAGCAACCGGACATTGTCCGCGAGACCGCCACGCCACGACGGATATGAAAATCGGCGGACGCCAAATCCCTCAGCGCGCAGCCAGTGCTGTTGGGCCAGCAGCACCAGACCGCGCATCCAGAGTCCGTGAATTAGAATGATCGTGTCGGTTTTTGCGGTCATCTGCGCTCATACGGGCATCGGTCTCGCCACCAGACGTTTCTGGGGCAACCGACCTGGAATCCGAGACTGCTCGCAATCAATGCCGACATCGAGGGTTCCGGCGCCACGGGGCTTGGAGGGCGTGTGTCCTCAAACAGCATTGACTGGCATGGCACCGCCATTGAATACGGTACGGGAGGATCGCGTGCGTGATCTTACTATGCAGGTTTCAGGATCCTGGCCTTGGCTTGCGCTTCTGCCTGGTTGATTGCGGTCATCTGCCGACCAAAGGCCGCGCGTTCTGCGGGACCATTTTTGGTAGCCTCTATGCTCTTGATACAACGCCAGCGCTTGCTCCCCTTCGTGAGGATCTATAGTGGCCCCCGTTTTCAAGACAGTGGTTTAAGCTGTCCGCTGTCATGAGGAACGAGAAGATATGAAGGAAGCTAAGCATCGGCAGGTTCACTCGCCTGAGTTCAAGGCGAAGGTCGGCCTGGAGGCATTGAGGG
>CAILCO010000016.1 GCA_903832735.1 uncultured Sterolibacterium sp. | reverse complement strand
GTGCCAGCGAAGCAGGTGCTAGAGCCCGTAGTTGCCCCATAGGGCAACCCAGGGCACTTGTGCCAGCGAAGCAGGTGCTAGAGCCCGTAGTTGCCCCATAGGGCAACCCAGGGCACTTGTGCCAGCGAAGCAGGTGCTAGATAATCCGCCGACTCGATGTCCTCGACAAACGCGGAGATGAAAATGGCGCGCAAACCGCTCTACCGGTCCTTGTATTTTCAAGTCATCAGCGCAATCATCATCGGCGTGCTGCTCGGGCATTTTTACCCCGACTCGGGCACCGCGATGAAGCCTCTCGGCGACGGCTTCATCAAGCTGATCAAGATGATCATCGCGCCGATCATCTTCTGTACCGTGGTGATCGGCATCGCCGGCATGGAAGACATGAAAAAGGTCGGCAAGACCGGCGGACTGGCCCTGCTCTACTTCGAAATCGTCAGCAGCATCGCCTTGGTCGTGGGCCTCATCATCGTCAATTTCATCGGCCCGGGCCAGGGCATGAATATCGACCCGACCTCGCTCGACACCAAGAGCATCGCGGCGTTCACCGGTCCTGGCAAGATGCAGACGACCACCGACTTCCTGCTCAACGTCATTCCCAGTTCGGTGGTCGACGCCTTCGCCAAGGGCGAGATCCTGCAGGTGCTGCTGTTCTCCATCCTCTTCGGCTTCGCGCTGCATAAGTTCGGCGGCCGCGGGACGCTGGTCTTCGACCTGGTGGAAAAGCTCTCGCACGTGCTCTTCTCCATCGTCGGCATCATCATGAAGGCCGCCCCGATCGGCGCCTTCGGCGCGATGGCGTTCACCATCGGCAAGTACGGCCTGGGCTCGCTGCTCTCGCTGGGCAAATTGATGGGCACCTTCTACCTGACCTGCCTGCTGTTCATTTTCGTCGTGTTGGGCAGCATCGCCCGGGCGCACGGCTTCTCGATCTGGAAGTTCATCAAGTACATCAAGGAAGAACTGCTGATCGTGCTCGGCACCTCATCGTCGGAATCGGTGCTGCCGCGGATGATGGCCAAGATGGAGAATCTCGGCGTGCAGAAATCGGTGGTCGGACTGGTGATACCGACCGGATATTCGTTCAACCTCGACGGCACCTCGATCTATCTGACGATGGCCGCGATCTTCATCGCCCAGGCGACCAACACCCCGCTCGACCTGACCCAGCAGATCACCCTGCTCGGCGTGCTGCTGCTGACCTCCAAGGGCGCGGCCGGGGTCACCGGCAGCGGCTTCATCGTGCTCGCGGCGACCCTGTCCGCGGTCGGCGGCGTACCGGTGGCGGGACTGGCCCTGATCCTCGGCATAGACCGTTTCATGTCCGAAGCGCGCGCGCTGACCAACCTGATCGGCAACGGCGTGGCCACCATCGTGGTCGCGAAATGGACCGGCGAACTCGATGCCAGGCGGATGCGCCGGAAACTGGACAACGAAACCGAAACTGACGCCGACGAACCCGAAGTGGTGCTCGACAAGGTCGAGCACCACCTGCCTGCGGCAAAATAATTCTTACAATTTCAGACATGGCAGCAACACTCTCGCAGCAAGTCGACTCTAGACTGCGCTGACATCATCCTCAGGAGTAGCTGAAATGAAAGCGACGACACTGATCATGGCACCCATGGTGCTCCTCGCCGCCTGCGCATCGGTGCCGAGCGGTCCGAGCGTGATGGCCCTGCCCGGCGCCAACAAGAGTTTCGAGCAGTTCCGCGCTGACGACGCCGACTGTCGATCGTACGCCCAGATGCAGACCGGCGACAGCAACCAGGCCGCCGTCGATGCCGGCCTGAAGAGCGCCGCGGTCGGCACCGTGGTCGGGGCCATCGCCGGTGCCGCCATCGGCGGCAACCATCAGAGTACCGGCTCCGGCGCCGGCGCCGGACTGCTGGTCGGGAGCATGGCCGGTTCGGGCGCCGCGCAGAACTCCGGCCGTGCCACGCAGCAACGCTACGACCACGCCTATGTGCAATGCATGTACGCCAAGGGCGAACAGGTTCCGGTCGCCGGCAACCCCGCCCCGGCACGCCGCTGGGTCGCCCCGGAATACTACCCGGCGCCGCAGCCGGGGTATATCTCTGCGCCCCCGCCGCCGCCCTCTTCGTTGCCGCCTCCACCGGCGCGTTAAGCCCGGATGAAACTGATCCTGCTCGCCCTCGCCGCGGCTGGCCTCGCCGCTCCGGCCCTCGCCGCCGACGTCGGCGTCTCCGTCAGCATCGGCCAGCCCGGCTTCTACGGACGCATCGACATCGGCGGCTATCCGCAGCCGCAACTGATCTACCCGCAGCCGATGATGATCGAGCCGATGCCGCCCAACCGCCCGCCCATCTACCTGCGCGTGCCGCCCGAGCATGCCAAGCACTGGAAGAAATACTGCCGTCAATACCACGCCTGCGGCGAGCGGGTGTTCTTCGTCCATGACAACTGGTACCAGCAGCAGTATGTGCCGCGTTTCCGGGAACAGCATCGCGGTCATCGTGATGAGCGCGATGCGCGCGATGAGCGCGGCCACCGCGACGAGCATCGCAACGAGCGGCGCAACGAGCGTCCGGGCGAAGAGCGCGGCCGGGAACGCTAGACAGCGAAGCAGGTGCTAGTGCCCGTAGTTTTTTGCAAGAAAACCCAGGGCTCTTGTGCCAGCGAAGCAGGTGCTGAGGCGTAGCACCTGGCTCTCCTCCTGTTCTACAATTGCCGGCGCCGTAAGCCAACGGCAACAGGAGGAGTAGCCATGACCATCACCCGACGCAATCTGCTGGCCGGCGCTGGCGCCGGCGCCCTGGCCCTGACCATGGGCCGCGCCTTCGCCGAGAAGGCGGAGTTCAACTACAAGTACGCGAACAACCTGCCGGTCACGCACCCGATGAACCTCCGCGCCAAGGAGATGGTCGAAGCCATCCGCACGGAGACCAAGGGGCGCGTCGACATCCAGATCTTCCCGAACAACCAGCTCGGCTCGGACACCGACATGCTCAGTCAGTTGCGCTCGGGTGGCATCGAGTTGTTCACGATGTCGGGGCTGATCCTGTCGACCCTGGTGCCCGCGGCATCGATCAACGGCATCGGCTTCGCATTCGCCGATTACGCCGCGGTCTGGAAGGCCATGGACGGCGATCTGGGCGCCTACATCCGCGCCCAGATCGCCAAGTCCAACCTGATCGCGATGGAGAAGATCTGGGACAACGGCTTCAGGCAGGTCACCTCTTCGACCAGACCGGTCACGACACCCGACGACCTCAAGGGCATGAAGCTGCGCGTGCCGACCTCGCCGCTGTGGACCTCGATGTTCAAGGCCCTGGGCGCTGCGCCGGTCTCGATCAATTTCGCCGAGGTGTATTCGGCCCTGCAGACCAAGGTGGTCGAGGGTCAGGAGAATCCGCTGGCGATCATCAGCACGGCCAAGCTCTATGAAGTGCAAAAATACTGCTCGCTGACCAACCACATGTGGGACGGCTTCTGGTTCCTGGCCAACGGCCGCGCTTGGGAAAGGCTGCCGGAAAACCTGCGCACTATCGTCGCCAGGCAGATCAATGCTGCCGGCATGAATGAGCGGGCCGATGTCGCCGCGCTGAATGCCACGCTGCAAAAGGAACTCGCCGACAAGGGCCTGGTCTTCAACAAAACCCGGGCCGACGCCTTCCGCGAGCAACTACGCCGCGCCGGCTTTTACGCCGAATGGAAGGCCAAGTACGGCGACGAGGCCTGGGCCTTGCTGGAGCGCAGCACCGGCAAGTTGGCGTGACCGATCTGGTCCATCTGGCCAAACTCGCCCGCCTGGAGGCCGCGCTCGGCCTGCTGGTGGAAGTGCCGGCGGCGCTCCTGGTGCTGGCCGACATCGCCGTGCTGTTCTCGGGCGTGGTCGCGCGTTTCCTCCTGCACCGCCCGCTGATCTGGTCTGACGAGCTGGCCTCCATCCTGTTCCTCTGGCTGGCCATGTTAGGCGCCGCGGTGGCCTTGCGTCGCGGCGAGCATATGCGCATGACGGCGCTCCTGGCCCGCGCCGGGCGCGAGCGGCGGGCCCTGCTGGAGGCCGTGGCCACCTGCGCCTGCCTGGCCTTCCTGTTGATGATTGCCTGGCCGGCCTGGGAATATGCCCTGGAGGAACGGGCGATCACCACGCCGGCCCTGGAGATCTCCAATGCCTGGCGCGCTGCCGCGCTGCCCGCGGGCGTCGGCCTGATGGCAGCGTTCGCGGCGCTGCGCCTGGCGCAGGCAGCCGGCCGCAGGGAACTGATCGCGGCCGCGGCCATCGTCGCCGCCATCGTCTGCGCCTTCTGGCTCGCCGCCCCGTTGTTCGAAAACCTGGGCCGGGCGAACCTGCTGATCTTCTTCGTCGGCGTCGCGGCCGGCAGCGTCTTCGCCGGCATCCCGATCGCCTTCGCCTTCGGCCTGGGCATCTTCGGCTATCTGGCGCTGACCACCAGCACGCCGTTGATGGTCATCGTCGGGCGCATCGACGAGGGCATGTCGCACCTGATCCTGCTGGCGGTGCCGCTGTTCGTGTTCCTCGGCCTGCTGATCGAGATGACCGGCATGGCCCGGGCGATGGTCGCCTTCCTCGCCGCTCTGCTCGGCCATGTCCGGGGCGGCCTGTCCTACGTACTGATCGGCGCGATGTACCTGGTCTCGGGCATCTCCGGCTCGAAGGCCGCGGACATGGCCGCCGTCGCGCCGGCGCTGTTCCCCGAGATGAAGAGCCGCGGCGCCCGGGAGGGCGAACTGGTGGCGCTGCTCGCCGCCACCGGCGCGCAGACCGAGACCGTGCCGCCCAGCCTGGTGCTGATCACCATAGGCTCGGTGACCGGCGTCTCGATCGCCGCGCTGTTCACCGGCGGCTTGCTGCCCGCCGCAGTGCTCGGCCTGGTGCTCTGCGCCGTGGTCAGTTTCCGTTACCGCCACGAAGACCTGAGCCAGGTCAGGCGCACGCCGCCTGCGGAGGTACTGCGCCTGCTGCTGATCGCGCTCCCGGCGCTGGCGCTGCCCTTGATCATCCGCAGCGCGGTGGTCGAGGGTGTCGCCACCGCAACCGAGGTGTCGACCATCGGCATCATCTACGCGGTGCTCGCCGGCCTGGTCATCTACCGGCAATTCGACTGGCGGCGGCTAGGCCCGATGCTGGTGCACACCGCCTCGCTTTCGGGCTCGATACTCCTGATCATCGGCACCGCCACGGCGATGGCCTGGGGCCTGACGCAATCGGGCTTCTCGCGCGCCCTGGCCGAGATGATGGGCGCCATGCCCGGCGGCGCGGCGATGTTCCTGGCCATGTCCATCCTGATGTTCACGGTGCTCGGCTCAGTGCTCGAAGGCATCCCGGCGATCGTGCTGTTCGGCCCTCTGCTCTTCCCGATCGCCCGATCGCTCGGCGTCCATGAGGTGCACTACGCGATGGTGGTGGTGCTTTCCATGGGCCTGGGCCTGTTCGCGCCGCCGCTCGGCGTCGGCTATTACGCGGCCTGCGCGATCGGCCGGGTGAATCCGGACGAAGGCATCCGGCCCATCGCCGGCTACATGGTCGCGCTGCTCGCCGGCACCATCGTCGTCGCCGCCGTGCCCTGGCTGTCGACCGGCTTTCTCTGAATTTTCAGTTTCCGCTGCGACACCGTTAGCGTATATTGCTAATGTCGTAGGCCGCCGCTTGGCGAAAAGCCCTGCGAGTATAGGGACAATGAACTCGACCAGCATCCTGAATGCCCTGAGCATGCCCGCATTCGTGATCGATATCGATCATGTCGTGGTCGCCTGGAATGCCCCCTGCGAGTTGCTGACCGGCGTCGCCAGCGCGGACATTCTGGGTACCCGGGGCCACTGGAAAGCCTTCTACGACAAACCGCGGCCTTGCCTGGCCGATCTGGTGCTGGACAATCTGCTGTCCGAGGCATCGAAATTCTACAGCCTGCACGAAAAGACGCAATTCGCCAGCGACGGTTACCACGCTGAAGGCTGGTTCGACAAACTCGGTGGCAAGCGGCGTTATCTCAGCTTCGAAGCAAAACCCCTGTTCGAGAGCGACCGGGTAACCGGCGCCGTGGAGATCCTCCAGGACCTCACGCGGCACCAGGAGGCTCTGGACCAGTTGAAGCTGTCCGCCAGCGTCTTCGAGAACACCTCCGAAGGCATCATGATCACCAGTGCGGACAATCGCATCATTTCTGCGAACAGGGCGCTGGAGAAACTGACCGGCCATACCGTGGGCGACATCATCGGCAAGAACCCGAAACTGTTCGCCTCGGACCGGCACCCCGGAAGTTTTTTTGCCGACATGTGGAACACTCTGGACGATCTCGGGCACTGGCAGGGCGAGATCTGGAACAGACGGAAGAACGGCGAGGAATATCTCGTCCGATCCTACATCAGCACCGTCAGAACAGGCGACAACGAGACCAACTACATCGCCCTGATGACCGACATCACCGAACAGAATCGGGTGATGGATAAAATGGAGCACCTCGCGCATCACGATTTTCTCACCGGGCTTCCCAACCGGACCCTGCTCGAAGACCGTATGCACCAGGCATTGATCCGGGCCGAGAGGAACAAGTCGAAGTTTGCCCTGATGTTCCTCGACCTCGACCGCTTCAAGCGGATCAACGACACGCTCGGCCATCACATCGGCGATCTGCTCCTGAAGGAAGTGACCCGGCGGATCCAGAGTTGCCTGCGCGCGGTTGACACCGTCTCCCGTCATGGCGGCGACGAGTTCGTGCTGTTGCTCGAAGAGTTCAATGAAGACGGCGACATCAGCCATACCGCCAGAAAAATTCTCGACTATATCGCCACGCCCTGCCATCTCGAGGGTCATGAAGTTAACGTCACCTCGTCGATCGGCATCAGCCTCTATCCCATGCACGGTGCCACGGTTCCGGATTTGCTGATCAAAGCCGATATCGCCATGTATCAGGCCAAGAACCAGGGGCGGAACAATTTCCAGTTCTTCGCGGAGGCCAGCGATTCCGACGCTGTGCGGGCAGCAGGTGATTGATGCCGCCGCGCCGCAGCCAACGACGGCCTGCGGCCATCCTCATCAGGTTTTCAGCATCAGGTCGCGATGGGTGAGCGCTTCGGCGAGCGCTGAGACCAGCGTCTTATCGTCCCAGGGTTTGGCGATGAAACGGAAGATCTTCGCCTCCTGAAAAGCCCGTTCTGCGACATCGCGATCGCCGCTGCCGGAGAAGAGCATGTGCACCGCGTCCGGCGTCAGTGCCCGCGCCTGCCTGAGAAACGCGATACCGTCCATCGGCGGCATCCGATAGTCGCTGAGAAAAGCCGCAAACTCCACTTCGCGCGCCCTAGCCAGCGCCGCCGCAGGCTCGGTGAACGACTCAATCTCCAACTCATAGTTGAGAACGCCGTAGGCACAAGGCATACGCCGGAACAGGCGGCGCAGCGATTGCAGCACGGCCTCGTCGTCGTCGACCAGCATGACCCGGCGTTTCATTGCTCGCTCCTTCCAGGACGTTTCGTCCGCGCACTGCGCAGGGCGCTGACATGGACCACCACCTGGTGATCTTCGCCACCGGCGAAATCGCGGATATGCTGGATCAGACGCTCATCGAGGAGGATGTCGGCGGCGAGCAGCAGAGCGCCGCCGCGGCTGATCAGATCGCGGGAGAGGACCATGCCGGGCTTGAGATCCTCAGGCGCCAGATGCAGTTCCCGCTCGGTCGGCAGGATGCCGCTCTGCAGGGCGACGAAGGCATCGACCGCCACCGGGTCATAGCGCTTGCCGCTGCTCTGCCGAATGAACTCGCTGGCTTCCTCGGAGCTCAGTCGCTTGCGGCTGAAGCTGCCGATCTGCAGGTTGTCGTAGTCGTTGGCGACGGCCAGGATGCGCGCCCCCTGCGGAATGGCGTCGCCCTTCAGTCCGTCCGGATAGCCCTGGCCGTCGTGGCGTTCGTGATGCGAGCGCAGCAGGCGGGCGGCAACGCGCAGTTCCTCCAGCGCCATCAGCGCCGTCTCGCCCTTGACCGGATGCTTGTGGTATAGACGCATGTCCTCGCCACTCATCATCGCCGCCGGCTTCGCCAGCAGTTCGTCGGGCATACCGATCTTGCCGATGTCGTGGAGCAGGCCGGCGACCATCACGTCCTGGATCGCACCGCGATCCAGCCCGAGCTTGATCGCGATCTTCCGGGCCAGGTCGGCGACGCGCCGGGAATGCCCGACGCGCGCGCCTTCGGCGAGTTCGGTCAGGTTGGAAAACACCTTGATCGAAGTGATAAAGCCGGCCTTCAGCTTCTCGTTCGCGGCGACGAGCTCCGCGGTGCGCGCCGCCACCTTGGCTTCCAGGCTGGCGTTGAGCGCCTGCAGTTCTTCGTTCTGGCGTTGCGTCAGTTCCTCGAGGCGGGCCTTCTCGCGCTCCAGTTCTTTGCGTTCCAGCGCATGGCGCACGATCAAGCGCACCTCGTTGTCGTCCCAGGGCTTGGAGATATAGCGATAGATCTCGCCCTGGTTGATCGCGGCCACCGTCGAGGCGATGTCGGCGTAGCCGGTGAGCAGGATGCGCAGCGCATCCGGCCGGCGCGTACGGACCTGGGCCAGGAACTGTGCGCCGTCCATCTCCGGCATGCGCATGTCGGAGATCACCAGGTCAACCGCTTCGCTTTCCAGCAGTTGCAAGCCCTCGGCGCCACCGGTTGCCGTCAGCACCCGGTAGCCGTCCGGGCGGAACAAACGGCGCAGGGCGGAGAGGATGTTGCTTTCGTCGTCGACGCAGAGGACTGTCGCAGTCTGCGCTGCCGCCGCAGGAGCTCCGGCGCCCTCGCTCACGACGCGGCTTCCTCGTGCGCCTGGGTCAGCGGCAGGGTGACGCGGAAAGTCGTACCCTTGCCCAGTTCACTCTTCACCTCGATGCGGCCGCCATGCTTGTGCACGATCCCGTAGGAGAGCGAAAGCCCGAGGCCAGTGCCGCGGCCTATCGGCTTGGTGGTAAAGAAGGGATCGAAGATGCGCTTCAGGTTTTCCGGCGCGATACCGCTGCCGGTGTCTTCGACTTCGATCCAGACCTGCCTATCATCGCAGCCGCTCCTCAGGGTGATGGTGCCGCGCGCGCCGTCGGGCATGGCGTGCGCGGCATTGACCAGGAGGTTCAGGAAGACCTGGTTCAGCTGCGACGGCAGGCACTCGATCTGGGGCAGAACGCCGTATTCCTTGACCACCTCGGCCTTGTACTTGATCTCGTTATTGACCACGTTGAGGGTCGAATCCAGCCCCAGGTGCAGATCCGCCCACTTCCATTCCTGATTGCTATCGACATGGGAGAAATCCTTCAGGTCCTGGACGATCTTCTTCACCCGCGTAATACCATCCTTCGACTCCGCCATCAGCTTGGGGATGTCCTCGCGCAGGAAATCCAGATCGAGATCGGCCTTCAGCCGCAACAGTTCGACGCGCACCGCAGGGGCTGACGCCAGTACAGTTTCGGCGCCGGCGTAGGCATCGAGCATGCGGAACAGATCGTCCAGATAGCCCTCCAGCGAACCGATATTCGAATGCACATAGCCGATCGGATTGTTGATCTCGTGCGCCACGCCCGCCGCGAGCTGCCCGATCGAGGCCATCTTCTCGCTCTGCAAGAGTTGCGCCTGCGCTTCGCCAAGGCGGGCATTGAGTTCGCTCAGCTCGGCATTGCGGCGCATCAGCTCGGCGGTGCGGCTTTGCACCAGATGCTCGAGCTCGGCGTGCGTCTGCTGCAGCGCCGCCTCGGCCTTCTTGCGTTCGGTGATGTCCTGAAGGGTCGCGATAGCCCCGACGACTTGCCCTTGTACGTTCCTCAGCGGCGCCCCGGTGCAATATAGCCAGAGGCCATGCTCACCCAGGGAGGCATAGAATTTTTCGGTATCGTAGGCGCCCTCGATCACGGCCGAAGGCCGAAAGCCCTTGTCGAAGATCTTGCGAAATTCGGCCTCGTTCGCCGCATCCATGACCAGATCGGGCAACAGCGGCCGCTGTTGCGCGGAGAAGGGACGCCAATGGTTCTTCGTACCGACCATATCGGCCGCACTGATGCCGGTGAGATGCTCGCAGGCCTTGTTCCAGCGGGTCACCACATGATCGGCATCGATGACGAACATCGGCACCGGATTGCCCTGGATGATCTCGACCAGGCTCTGCCGTACCTGCGCGTGCGTCTCTTCGGCCCGCTTCCTCTCGGTGATGTCGACGAAGGTGCCGAGCAAGGCCGGCTTCCCCTGGTATTCGGTCACCGTTGCATGGCTCTCGACCCAGGCCTCGGCGCCATTCTTGGTATTCACGCGGTACTCGAAATGACCGCTCAATGTCTCCCCGCGCAGGCGGGCCTCGCCGCGCGCCTTCAAAACCTCGCGCGAATCGGAATGGGCAATGTCGTAGAATTCCATGCCCAGCAATTCTTTGCGCGTGAAGCCAGTGAGCTTCTCGACCGCCCGGTTGACATAGATCAGCTTGCCGCCGTGATGCAGCATCACGCCCGAAGCGACAGTCTCGGTGAGCATCCGAAACAGGCGCAGGTTACCGCGCAGTTCATTTTTCGCCTCGACCTGTTGGGTGATATCGGTGCGGATCGAGACATACTGATGGGGCTGCCCGTCATCGCCGGGGATGGGCACGATGGTGGTCGCCACCCAGTAGCATTCGCCATCCTTGCGTCGGTTGCGGATGTTTCCCCGCCAGACCCGGCCCGCAGTTATCGTCCGCCAGATGTCCTCGAAGAAGCTCTGCGGATGCTGGCCGGAATTGAGCAGCCTATGATCCTGGCCGATCAACTCTGCGCGGGTATAACCGCTGATCCGGGAAAACATCTCGTTGGCCTCGACGATGCGTCCCGCGGCATCAGCGACGCTGACGATGGCATGCTGATCCAGGGCAAACTTGTAATTCTCCAGGTCCCGCCTCTGGATACTCGCCGTAGTGGCATGCCCACCCTCAGGCTCCATACTGATGTCCTTCGTTCAATTCAGCACCCGCCCCGCTTCATCACGCTGGGCATCGACCTCGCCCAGGAGCCGCTTGAATTCGCCCCAGCCGAGGTTCAGCCGACTCCAGGCATCGGACGACAATTGCGGCACCAGCGCGTCCTCGCCGCCGGGAAATTCCAGCACATGGGCCATCACGTCGGCCACATGAATCAGTCCGGTCAGCGAGTCCGCCGGCTGCTCCATGGGGGCGTGATGGCCGGCAATCGCCTTCGCGATCTCGGCAGGAAATTTCCAGCGTGCCGCCAGCGCCGCGCCGACCTGCGCATGATCGAAGCCCAGCACTTCCTGCTCGGCGTCGATCATGTGGCAATCGTGCAGGGCGCGGTAGCCGGTGACGCGGCGATACTCGCCCGGGAAGCGCCCCGCCAGGATCAGGCGGCCGATGTCGTGGAGCAGGCCGGCGGTGTACGCGTTCTCGGGACTGGCGTCGACCTCGCGCGCCAGCGCCCGGGCGCACAGCGCCGTGCCGGCGCTGTGCTGCCAGAAGTCGTGCTGATCGTTGCCCGCCAGCCCCAGGTTCTGCAGGTGGCTGGTTACCGCGGCCCCGGTGACCAGCGTGCGGACGGCACGTAGACCCAGCACCACCAGGGCGTCGGGGATCGTCGCCACGTGACCCTGCAGGCCGTAGAAGGAAGAATTGGCGACGCGCAACAATTTCGCCGCCAGCGCCGGATCGCGCGCGATCCTGGCGGCGACCCCGCCGACATCCACCTTATCGCCCTGCAGGTAATCGAGCAGATCCTGGACCACTTCGGGCAAGACCGGCAGCCGCTCAATATCGGCCAGCACCGTCTGCAACGTAAGCGTGTTCATCCGGCGCTTTCCAGGCGGTACTCAAGCACGGCCTTCTGCAGAGCCTGCATCGCGGCATCCGGAGCGGCCCGTCGGAAAAGGTATTCCACCCGCCGGCGCAGCAGTCCGAGTTCCGCCTCGCGCTTCTCTTCGCTGCGCTCATCCGGCGTTGCCACGACGATCTCGTCCACTTCGCGACGGCGCAGACTTTCGATCTGGGCTGCGCTTAAGACCGTGCCTGCGGGCAGCAGCAGGTGGCCGTCGAGGATCACATCGTCGCCCAGCACCATGCAGGGCAGCGCCAGTGCTAGGGGAAGGTTTCTGCTCATGGCGCTCATGGTAGCTCCTCCTGGGGCAGCAGCACCAGCAGGATGCCGCGCGAGCGCGAGTGCTCGCCCATCCGGCTGCAGCGCATGCGATAACAGACCGCGTCGATCATGATCTGCGTTTCGGCACTCTGCGACGACTCCAGCGCGGCGACCAGTTGCGCCGGCAGCGCGGTCTCGACGGCCCGGCCGAGCAGCGGGGCAACGCCGCCCCAGAGTGTGTCGGCCGCGGCATTGCTCAGCGCCACAGTGCCTTCGTCGTCGATGCCGATGATCGCCCAGGGCAGTTGCTGCAGCACTTCCTGGGCGATGTCGAGCGAGGCTTCGTCGCGAAACGCCTGCAGGTCCCGGCTCGCCAGGAGTTTCTTCAGTTCCTCGTTAAGGTTTGCCATATTGCTGTTCGACAGCGCCACTTCGATGTGCAGGCGGCGGTTCTCGTCGGCCATTTCCTTTTGCCGAAATGCTTCCTCGATGTTGGCGCGGAGGATGCCGTCGTCCCAGGGCTTGGTCAGGAACTTGTAGATCGCACCCTCGTTGATCGCGTCGGTTACCGCCTGCAAATCCGTATAGCCCGAGAGCACCAGGCGCACCGTCTCCGGATGCAGGGTCTTGACCCGGCGCAGGAACTCGACCCCGCTCATGCCGGGCATGCGCTGGTCGGACACAATCACGTCGACCGGATGCCTTGCGAGCACATCCAGGCCCTCTTCCGCGCCCGCAGCGGTGAGGATCCGGTAGCCGTCGCGACGCAGCAGGCGCTTCAGAGCCGAGAGGATGTTCTCCTCGTCGTCGACCAGGAGCAGCGTGCGGGTTCTTGTCAGGCTCGCCATCATCTGGCTTTCCAGCGAGCGGCCGCTGGCGAGCAGCGCCGTCGCTGCCTCGACCGGCAGCGGCCGGCTGAAATAATAGCCCTGGACCTCGTCGCAATGATTGGCGATCAGGAGGCCCAGTTGCCCCTCGGTCTCGACGCCTTCGGCAACCACCTTGAGCTTCAGGCTGTGGGCCAGGGTGATGATGGCGCGGGTGATCGAAACGTCGTTGGGATCGGCGATGATGTCGCGGACGAAGGCGCGATCGACCTTCAGCGTATCGATCGGGAAGCGCTTCAGATAGGCCAGGCTGGAAAATCCGGTGCCGAAATCATCGACCGAAATCTGTACGCCGATCGCCTTCAAGCGCCTCAGCAGACCGATGATGCCCTCGGCGTCCCTCATCAACTGGCCCTCGGTCAGTTCCAGTTCCAGGTGGGCCGGCGGGAGGCCGCTCGTCGCCAGCGCTGCCCGCACCGTTTCGCACAGGTCGGCAACATGGATCTGATGCCCGGAGATATTGACGGCGATACTCGGCGCCCCCAGCCCGGCATCGTGCCAACGCTGGGTCTGGGCGCAGGCGGCATTGAGAACCCATTCGCCTACCGGCACAATCAGGCCGGTCTCCTCCAGCATCGGAATGAACGCGTCCGGCCCGACCAGGCCGCGCACTGGATGTTGCCAGCGCAACAGCGCCTCGAAACCGGTGATCTTGCCCGAGACGCAACTCACCTTGGGCTGGTAATGGAGCAGGAACTCTCCCTTGCCCAGCGCGTAACGGAGGTCTGTTTCCAGCCGCATCTTGTCCTGCGTGTTCCGGTTCATCTCCGCCGTGAAGAACTGGTAGGTATTGCGCCCGAGATCCTTGGCACGATACATCGCGGTGTCTGCGTTGCGGATCAAGGTCTCGCTATCGACCGCGTCGTCGGGGAACAAGGTAATGCCGACGCTGGCCGAGACGAACAGTTCATTGCCTTCGATCAGATACGGCCTGACGCAACTCTCGATCACCTTGCTAGCAATCATAGCGGCGTCCTCGCTGCTGCCGATCTCGGGCAGGATGATGCCGAACTCGTCGCCGCCCAGGCGACCGACGGTATCGGTGTCGCGCAGACATGAATCGAGGCGGCGTGCTGCCTCCTGCAGCAGAACATCGCCGATGGTGTGGCCGAGGGTATCGATGACTGTCTTGAAATTATCCAGATCGACCGACAGCACCGCCAAAAGACACTCCTTGCGGCGCGCCGCTCTGATCCCGTGCTCCAGACGGTTGCAGAGCAGGGTGCGGTTGGGCAGTCCGGTGAGGACGTCGTAGTAGGCCAGATAATCGAGCCGCTCCCGCTTGTCGATGTGGTCAATGGCAAACGCGATGTCGCCAGCCAGTTCCTTCAACATCTTCAACTCCTCCTCATGGAAGAAGTCACTCTCAATGGCATATAGCACGAGCGCCCCTACCGCTTCATCCGAGATGATCAGCGGCAAAACTGCCATCGCGCGAATTCCCGATTCGGCGTGCTTCTTGCCGAACACGACCTCGAGGGTTTGCGGATCATTGGACGTCACGACCTTCTTATCCCTGAGTGCCCGCGCGGTCAGGGTATTTCCCAGCAGCGCACCCTCGGTCAATGAAAAGCGGTCTTTGATGGCGCTTAGGATCTCGTCGTCCACGCCTACCGACGCGACCGGGACAATCGTCATCCTGCTCCGATCGACGATTCCTAACCAGGACATGCGGAAGCCACCTGCCTCCACCGCGACCCGGCACGCCTCCTGGAAAAGCTCGTCGCGGTCGCGCACGCGCACGATCAGTGAATTGATGCCGCTCAGCACGGCATATACGCGGTTGAGGTAGGCGATTTTGGCTTCGGCCACCTTGCGCTCGGTGATGTCCTCGCCAATGCTCGCTATCCCAACCACATCGCCGGCTCCCGACCGCAGTACCGAACTGTTCCAACGAATCAGCCGACGCTCACCCGAGCGTGTGAGGATCTCGTTCTCGTCATGCATTGCTTCGGGCAGGTTGGCGAGGATCGCCTGAAACAGGGAGTCTTTCAAATGGTGAATTTCGGGCGCTATGAAAAGCTCAAACCAGTCTCGCCCGATAACTTCCTCGTAGCGCCAACCGGTCAGACGTAGCAGGTATTCGTTGCAGTAGGTAATCCGAGCTTCGCGATCGAGCATGAGCGAAATCAGGTCGACGCTTCCGAGCATGTCGCTGAAGCGACGCTCGCTTTCGCGCAAATCCTGCGCCGCTTGCTTGCGCTCGGTGATGTCGCGAATAGCAGTGATCACCAGGGTGCCTTCGCTCGTCTCAAGCGGACTCAGGCTGACTTCTACCGGAAATTCGCTGCCGTCCTTGCGCAGCCCGAAGAGTTCCAGGCCCGCGCCCATTGGCCGTCCACGCGGCTGTGCGAAGAAGCCGTCGCGGTTTTCCGGATGCATGCTGCGGCAGCGCTCCGGGACCAGGATGTCTATCCTCTGCCCCAGCAGTTCCTCGCGGCGCCAGCCGAACAGCTCGACCGCCCGGGCGTTGGCTAGCACTATTTCGGCGGCGCGGTTGACGATCACCATCGCGTCGGGCGCGGACTCCAGAAGATTCGCGAACTTCTGTTCGGCCTCTTTGCTTCCGGAAATATCCTTGGCGATGCCGGCGATACGGACAATCTTGCCGGCGTCGTCACGGACGGGAAAGCCTCGCGTCTCGATCCAGCGAATCGAGCCGTCCGGGCGGACAATTCGGTACTCGAAATTGAACTTCCCGGACAACATTCCATTCCTGAATTCCCGGTAGGTCGACGATGCCCGGTCATCCGGGTGGATCGCCTCGGACCACGATTCCGGATTCGCGTACAGGCTTTCACAACTGCGGCCCCAGATCTCTTCGTAAGCCGGGCTGATATACAAGATGCGATCGCCGTTCGCATCGCGGAGGAAGAACACATCGCGGATGTTCTCCGCCATCTGGCGGAACCGCGACTCGCTTTCGCGCAATGTTTGCGCGGCCCGCTTGTGCTCGGTGATGTCGCGAAAATACCAGACGCGTCCGTAATGCTTGTGGTCCGCGCCGATGACCGGAGCTGAATAGCGATCGATTATCCTGGCATCTTTTAGCGCTATTTCCTCGCGACTCTTGTCGTCGCGGTGTTCGTTCAAATATTGGACCCGGGCGACAAATTCTTCTGAATTCTCGACTTGCTCAGCAACTGCCCGTAGCACGGGCGCATCCAGCCGCGCCGTCACGAGCTGCTCCGGGATCCGCCATAGATCGATGAATTGTTGATTGTAGGAGATAATCTGTCCGTTCCCGCCGACCACCAGGATGGCATCGAGCGAAGTCTCCTGCTGAGTCTTGAGGATGGTGTTCTTGAATTCAATTTCCTCCTCGATCCGCCGACGCTGCGCTTCGTGAGAAAAATTGTCGAGTGCGAAGCTGATATCCGCGGCCATTTCGACCAGCAGGTCGCGCGCCGATTCGTCGAAGGCGTTGGCCTCGCCGGAACATAGGTTGAAGGCGCCGACGACAAAGCCTTTCCTATGCAACGGCAACGCGGCGGATGCGGCCAATCCGGCGCTGGCGGCGCGCTCACGCCAGGGGAGGGTTATCGGCTCATTGAGGAAATCCTGACACCAGAAAATCCGGTCTTCGCGGATGGCGGTGCCGGTTGGGCCGCGTCCGAACGGGCTATCGCCATCGACCGTGATCGTGATGTCTCTCAGGTACTCGGTGTCATCGCCGAAACTAGCGGCCGGCCGCACCATGTGGGTATCGGAGTCAACAAGGCCGACCCACGCCATCTTAATGCCACCGAACTGCACCGCGGTGCGGCAGATTTGCAGGAACAACTCTTCCTCGTTGGCGCTGTGCAAAATGGCCTTGTTGCACTGGCTCAGCGCGGCGTAGAGTTGCGTGTGCCGCTGGATTTTCGCGCGGTCGGCATGGCGCTCGGAAATGTTCCGGATGTTGCACTGAATGACCTTGATGCCGTCGCAGTCGTACGCATTACTGACGAATTCAACCGCGATTATTGCTTTTGCTTTTGTCTTGAGCGGAAGATCGTCGTATCGGACATACCCCTTCGTTTGCAACTCCGCGAACATTTCCTTGCTCTGTACAATGTCCGCAAACGAGCCAACTTCCCATAGTTTTTTCCCCAGGAACTCCGCATGCGAGTAGCCCAGCATCTCGATCAAGTAGGGGTTGACGTCTTCGATCTGGGCCGTCTCGGCGTTAACAAGCAGAATCCCGTCTCGAGCGGTTTCAAATAATCGACGATAGCGGCTTTCGGATACTCGCAGCGCGTTGAGCGCGCGGTCACTAAGCGTATCGGGAGCACATGCCTTTTCGGTCGAGTTTTTCATTAAGAAAGATCTTCATAGGAGACTAACCGTTTCGCCGAGCAGAATGGTGAAGAGCACCTCTGCCTCCTCATTGTGGCGTTCGGGAGAAATGAGGGTGAACACCGATCGCCCGATCATTTCTTCAGCAGCGTAGCCAAAAATCCTTTTGCACGCCCAGGTTCCAACTGGTGATCGTCCCGTCCGGGTCTTGCCGATGACGGCATCCTCGGAAGATTCAACTATGGAAGCCATGAGAACTCGCTCTTTCAGCAGGACCACCGCCGCGTCCTTCGCCACTCTCAGTTCTGCTTCTAGGAGCCTACGCTCGGCGATCTCGCTATGCAACTCTTCGATGGTCCGTCTCAACGGATTGTGACGGGGCGTTTCAATGCATCAGCGATGCATGGACCTGATCATGACGGAGGTGACTGCGCTATCCTGGCCTGGCGCTCTAAAGCCGTATTGCCAGTTCGAGCGCCTTCAGTTGGCTGAGCAGGGAATCCCGAATTCCATGTAATTCATCCAGGCGCTGCAGGGCATCTGCGCTCCGGCCATGGGCAGCAAGATCACAGAGCTCGGCAGCGAGTAGATGAACCCGGCCGTGCAAAGCTTCAAGGGCCAGAAAAGCAGCATGCGCAGCAAAACCTGCCCGGCCTTCGCCGTCCAGCCATATGCCGAGGTGGCATTGGTGGCTATCCAGCGGCGGGGAGCTGCCGCGCTCGCCCCTGAGATATTCTTCGATCGCCCGGATCCAGGCACGGTGTTCAACGCCGGCAAATAACAGCGGCAGATCATTCTGGCTGACCGGGAGCAGATCAATCCAGGCAGCATCGGGACGCCAGGACGCAGCCCAGGCAGGCATTGCGTCGGCCGGCATCGGTCGGGCGATGCCGTAACCCTGAGCCAGTTGGCAACCCAGTTGCAACAGCAAGGTGCCGTGTTCGACCGTTTCCACACCCTCGGCGATGGCTTGACGGTGGAAGGCAGTCGCCAGGCCCAGCACGCCCTTCAAGATCGCCAGATCGTCGGGGTCGTCGAGCATGTCGTGCACAAAGCTCTGGTCGATCTTGAGCATGGTGACCGGCAGACGCTTCAGGTAGGTCAGGGAGGAATAGCCGGTGCCGAAATCATCCAGCGCAAAACTCACCCCGAGTTCGCGGCAGGAATCGATGACCTGGGATACCCGGGCCAGATCCTCGAGTGCGCTGGTTTCCAGCACTTCCAGTTCCAGGTCCCCGGCCCTGATGGCCGGATGCGCTGCCAACATCGCGCGCAGGCTCGCGACAAAGTCCACATGTTGCAACTGGCTGGCGCCGACGTTGACGCTGACCGGGAGATCCAGGCCGGCGGCATGCCAGGCTTCAATCTGGCGCAAGGCTTGCTCGATCACCCATTCGCCCAATTTGACCGCCAGCGGATGGTCTTCGATCACCGGCAGGAATACCGCCGGCGAGAGCAGACCTCTTTCGGGGTGTTGCCAGCGGATCAGGGCTTCAGCGCCGATGACCGCCCCGCTGCTCATGTTGACCTTGGGCTGGTAATAGAGCACAAATTCATTTTCATTCAGCGCGCGGCGGATCCGCTCCAGACCTTCGTGATGACCGCGCACGCTGCGATCCTGTTCGGCGTCGAAGACATGGTAGCGATTCCTGCCGGCCAGTTTGGCCTGATACATGGCCTGGTCGGCTTGGCGCAATAATTGATCCGCATCGGTATCTTCCTGCTGGGGATAGAAAGTGACGCCCAGGCTGGCCGAAACATTGAGGCTCAGATCGCCGACACGAACGGGCTGGTCAGCGGCGGAAAGCAAGCGAAGCAGCATGGGTACGCTGCTCGCGATATCGGCCAGATCGAGCAGCACGGCGACGAATTCGTCGCCGCCGAGACGCGCCAGGGTGTCGCCTTCGCGCAAGGCCTGTTTCATGCGGGCGGAGATCGCCACCAATAGCTGGTCACCGGCATCATGGCCGTGATGATCGTTGATCGCCTTGAAGCCATCGAGGTCGAGGTAGGCCACCGCCAGGGATTGCCCGCGCCGCTGCGCCTGAACCATTGCCTGCTGCAGGCGATCGGCGAACAACACCCGGTTGGGCAACGAGGTCAGGGCATCGTAATGGGCGATGTGCTCGAGTTGTTGTTCATGCTCCTTGAGCGGGGTGATGTCCGAGAACAGCGCCACATATTGCTGCGTTTTGCCCTGCGCATCGCGCACCGCGCTGATGGTGAGCATTTCGGCATAGACTTGACCATCTTTGCGCCGGTTCCAGATTTCGCCGTACCAATGGCCCTGCTCGCTCAGGTCGCGCCACAAGGCGGCATAGAAGTCGCTGCCCTGGCGACCGGATTGGAGCATGCGCGGATTTTTTCCCAGCACTTCGTCCCGGCCGTAGCCGGTGATATGGGTGAAGGTCTCATTGACGTCGATGATGATGCCGTCGGCGTCGGTGATCATGATGCCTTCGCGGGCATGGGTGAATACGTTGGCGGCGAGCTTGAGCTTTTCCTCGGCCAGCTTGCGTGCGGTGATGTCCGAAGTCGAACCGGCGATGCGAACGGCTATTCCCTGTTCATTCCAAATTGCCTGGCCACGATTGAGAAACCAGCGGTACTCGCCACTCTTGTTCCGCATCCGGTATTCCGAGGCATACGGCCTTCTCAATTTCAAATGCGCACGCATTCTTGCTATCTCGGCAACCCGGTCATCAGGATGAATCCAGGCGGTCCAGCCATTGGCTCCAAAACTGATTTCGTCAGAGCTGTACCCGAGCATTTCGCACCAGCGTTCGGAAACGTAGATCTCGCCGGTCTCGATCTTCCAGTCCCAGATGCCGTCCGAAGAGCCGCGCACGGCCAGATCGAAGCGCTCGCTGATTTCCTTCAGGGACAATTCCGCATTTCGCCGCGCCGAGATATCGGTGTAGATCCAGATGCTGCCTTCATGGGGCTCATTGGCATCGATGGCGCATCCGGTCAGGACGCCCCAAAAAAGGCTGCCGTCCTTGCGCTTGAACATCAACTCTTCGCTGTAGCTGTTGTTTTTGCCCAGGTCGGTATAAGCCCGTTCGCCTATCCCGACGAAAGTCTCATGGCTGTCGTATAAGCACTCGGTGGACGCCCCTGTCAGTTCGCCGACGTCGTAGCCGAACATCACCTCCAAGTGACGGTTGCAGGTCACGATGCGCCGCTGCTTGAGTTGAACGATTCCGACCAGGGTATTGCGCAGCAGCGTTTCCATCTCGACCATGAGGCGCCGGGTGCTGACCTCCTGCTGCTTGATTTCGGTGATGTCCTGTATCGTACCGAGCAGCACCCGC
>CAILCO010000015.1 GCA_903832735.1 uncultured Sterolibacterium sp. | reverse complement strand
CCCTCAATGCCTCCAGGCCGACCTTCGCCTTGAACTCAGGCGAGTGAACCTGCCGATGCTTAGCTTCCTTCATATCTTCTCGTTCCTCATGACAGCGGACAGCTTAAACCACTGTCTTGAAAACGGGGGCCACTATAGTGATTGCGGAGGTGAGAAATCTCTTTGCCGATGACCTGCCGGCGATCCTGATCACCGGCGACACCGATCCGGCCGTTGTTCGCAGCATGGCCGACCGGGGCATCGCCCTGCTCTACAAGCCGCTGGACATGGAAGCACTGCAGTTGGCGATTGCCGAACTAGTCGAGCGCCGAGCGGGATAAATCCCGGCACTGTTGAATTGCTCCAAAAATGGCTCGTATAGCGCCTACCAGGCATTTCTTACCAAGAAATAGATCCACCCGCCGAAGATACTTTTCAAAATATTAGGGTAGGGTCGGCATGGGGGTAGTTGGATCAAGACCGCAAGCCGATGGTCGGGCGGAAATCAAAGCGTCTGCACGAAGGCCTCGAACGCAGCCACCGGTAGCGGGCGGCTGGTCAGATAACCCTGGATCAGGTCGCAGTGATGCACCGCGGTGAGGAAGTAGCGCTGCGCTTCGGTCTCGACGCCTTCGGCGACCACCATGAGCTTGAGATTGTGGGCCAGGCTGATGGTGGCGGCGCAGATGACCACGGCGCTGTCGTCCGTCTCGATGTTCATGACGAAGGATCGATCGATCTTCAGCTGGTCGAGCGGCAGCCTGCTCAGATACGCGAGCGAAGAGTATCCGGTACCGAAATCGTCGAGCGAGAAGCCCACACCCACGCTCTTCAGCATCCGCATCTTGAAGATCACGTCCTCGACATTGGCGACCAGCAGGCTCTCGGTGAGTTCCAGTTTCAGCCGCAGCGGGTTGGCTCCCGTATTCTTCAGGACCGCCAGTACCTGATCGACGAAGTCTGCCTGATGGAACTGATGCGCACTGATATTGACGGCAACCGCGAGATGAGCCAACTCGGGCCGGGTTGCCCATGCCGCCAGTTGACCGCAAACGGTGCGCAAAACCCAGTGGCCCAAAGGCAGGATCAGTCCAGTCTCTTCGGCCAGCGGAATGAAGTCGGCCGGCGACACCATGCCGCGTTGCGGATGCTGCCAGCGGATCAAGGCTTCGGCGCCCATGCAGTGGTCACCCGCATCGACTTGCGCCTGGTAATAGACCAGGAACTGATTCTCCGCGATGGCCAGGCGCAGGTCAGCTTCCAGCGCCACGCGCTCCTGGACGGCTGCCTCCAGGGTCGGGTCGTAGAATCTGACCGAGTTGCGGCCGGCCTCCTTGGCTTTGTACATGGCGATGTCGGCCTGCTTCATCAGATCATCGATGCTGGCAAGATCGCCCTTGAACAGGGTGACGCCGATGCTTGCCGTGCAGTGGAAAGGCGCATTGCCGAACTGGTAGCTCTGATTGAGCGCAGCGGGAATCTTGTCCGTGATGGTCTCGATATCCTTGGCGGCATCCTCCTTGCTGGCACCCAGGCCGGCCAGCACCACGAGGAATTCATCGCCGCCCAGACGTGCCACGGTATCGCCCTCGCGCACGCACTGGGTCAGACGCTGCGCAACCAGTTTCAGCAGCAGGTCGCCGATCTCGTGCCCCTGCGTGTCGTTGAGGGTCTTGAAGTTGTCCAGATCGATGAACAGCAAGGCACAATAGCTGCCGCTGCGCGAGCTTGCGACCATGGCCTGCTTCATTCGGTCGAGCAGCAGCGTCCGGTTGGGCAGTCCCGTCAACTGGTCGAAGAAGGCCAGTTCGTTGATCCGCTCTTCGGCCTTCTTCCGTTCAGATATATCGGAATGAGAGCCGACATAGTCGGGTGACTCTGCCAGCGCCGTCCTTGACCACCGATATGCTCAGCCATTTGGGAAAGATTTCGCCGTTCTTGCGCCGGTCCCAGATCTCGCCCTGCCAACTCCCCGTGCGCTCCAGGGTCTCCCACATGGCCTGGTAGAAGGACTCGTTTTGCCGGCCGGATCCGAGCATCCTGGGAGTCTGGCCGACGGCTTCCTCAGCCGCGTAGCCCGTAAGATCGGTAAACGCACGATTGACCCGCAGGATCACACTGCTGGCATCGGTGATCATCATCGCTTGCTGCGACTCGAAGGCGGCAGCGGCAATGCGCATTTCCTGCTGCAGGCGAAGTTGCTCGGTAATGTCATGGACGATGGAAAAAAGCAGGGGCCGCCCCTCTACATCGATAGGCGATGAATGCACTTCGACGGACCTTACTTCGCCGCCGGCCAACCGATGGGAAAAGTTGAAGTAGGCGCGCTCCTCATGCAGGGCGCGAAGTCTCTCGGCGGCGACCTCCTCGGGCGACAGCGTATTGATCTGGTCGATGCTCATGCGGCGCAGCGCTTCGCTGTGATAGCCGTAATAGCTGCAGGCTGCCTGGTTGGCCTCGACGATGGCACCGGATTGAGGCTCGATCATCAGCATGACCGCGTTGTTGCGTTCGAACATGTTGCGGAAACGGGCTTCGCTCGAGCGCAATGACTTATCCTGCTCGATCGCGATACGGTCGAAGATGCGCCGTCGCCGCTGGGAAAAATACAGGCTCAGCGTTGCGACCAGTGTCACCAAAGCAAACATCCCACCCGCAATCATTGATTCGCGATACCAGTTGGCGAACAGTGTCCGAAAATCGCGGGAAACCGAAACCACCAGCGGCTTGTCCATGAACAGTGTTGCGGGCTGGACCGTCCGGAAGGCGATCATCCGCTCGTCACCGGCAAGATGCTTCCCGCCGGTGAACACGCTTGCCGGTCGGCCGCTTTGCCGATGGCGGGAGAAATAACTTTCCGGCGTCGCCAAATCCTTGCCGGCCAGGTCTTCTCGGTCGGGCACCAGCATGAATATCTTGCCGTCGCCATGGATCAGCGAAGTTGCCGAGTCGCTGCTGTAGCGTACGGAATCGAGGAGAATCCTGAAGGTTTCCGGCGAAGCGCTGGCCAGGACGATCCCCGCCAGTTCTCCGCCGGGAGCGGAAATGGTTCGGGAAAATCCCATCACGTTCGGATTGAGCGCTCCCTGAAATGGCGGCGAGACCTGCAGTGTCTTGCTGTCGTGGCTCTTGCGCGCGGCCTGGAAATATTCCCGTGCGGAGAAATCCCGTCCTATCAGTTCGCCTCTATTCGAAGACAGCACCCGGCCACGAGCGTCGATGAGCAGAATTGCGCGCAGGCCGACCACTGAGTCGGCAGTGATTTGCAGTTGCCGGTTGAGCAGTTTGAAGCCGTCAGGTTTCAGCGGCCACGATGGCAGCGTTTCGATAACGCTGTCGATAAACTTGCTGATCGAAGCCAGTTGCGACACCAGATTTTTCTCGATCACCAATGTCTGTTCCAGCAGACGCTCCCTCTCCCGCAACTCGATCTGCTGGTGCTCCTGATACAGCGAATAACAGATGTAGCCGCCCAAAGCCAACAGGGCGGCGAGAAGCAGCAGCCATTCGCGAAGATAGCGCTGGCGATCTGCCGGAAGTCTTGGCTGGATCATGAGTCGTCTCTGGCTCAATCGGATTACGGGGAATGCCCATTAGAACAGAATGGGATCGAGACTTTACAGCAAATGCGGATACGGATTCAGTATCGCGGCGATGCTGCGACGCCCTCCTCGCCCCACTTCATCCTTGTTCGCAGGATAGGCTAGGAGTACGATCGGTTCGTCGCCGCCTATGCACGCCAAGATGAATTATCAACAGATCATCGACTTTTGGTTTGTCGAAACCGATCCAGCCTCGTGGTGGCGCGCAGACCCGGATTTCGATCGCCTGATTCGCGAAACGTTCGGCGCAGTGTATGGACAGGCATCGCGTTGCGAACTCTATGCCTGGCGTGGCGCCCCGCTGGGTCGCCTGGCGGAAATCATCGTACTGGACCAGTTCTCGCGCAATATGTTTCGTGGCAGGGCAGAGGCTTTCGCGACCGATCCACTGGCCTTGGCCCTGGCGCAAGAGGCCGTCGCCGCAGAGGCGGCGCTTGCCCTGACGCCTAGGATGCAGGCATTTCTCTATCTTCCATTCATGCATAGCGAGTCGCGGGAAATCCACGAGGTCGCGCTAAAGTTGTATTCCGAAAAAGGCTTGGAGGCGAACCTGGATTTCGAGCTCAGGCACAAGGCCATCATCGACCGTTACGGCCGCTACCCGCACCGCAACGCCCTGCTCGGCCGGACATCGAGCGCAGAAGAACGCGAATTTCTCAAGACGCCGGGGTCATCGTTCTGACTTGTCCGCGTCCGCAGAGGCTGGCGATCGACCGGACGCCTCTCCGAATCATGCCTCCCTGTAGCCCTGCATCCGCTCCCGCCAACTCGCCAGCCAGCCGGGCAGTTCGGCGGCAGGCATCGGTCTGGCGATGAAATATCCCTGGGCCAGCTGGCATCCGGAGCAGCGCAGAAAATCCCAGTCGGCCTGGTCTTCGACCCCTTCCGCGACGGTGACCATGTTGAGCTGCTGGCCCAGCCGCAGGCTGGCCTCGAAGATCGCCCGCAAGGTGTCGTTGGCCCAGGCGCCATGGACGAAGCTCCGGTCCACTTTGAGTTCGTCGAAGGGTATGTCGCGCAACTGGACCAGGGAAGAATGTCCGGTGCCGAAATCGTCGATCGACAGGCCGAAGCGCTTCAGCCGCAGGCGCGTCAGGATTTCCAGCGGCGCCCGCGCATCGAGCATCAATTGGCTCTCGGTCACTTCGAGGATCACGTCCTTCGGCAACACGCCGGCCGCGGCGGTTTGCCCGGCAACGAAATCCGGGAAGTCGAGAAACACCAGGTCGTCCATCGAGACATTGACCGCCACCCGCAGTTCCAGTCCCGCCGCCCGCCATTCCCTGAGTTGCGCCACCGCGGCGGCCAGCACCACCCGGGTCAGGTCCTTGATCAGGCCGTGCGCTTCCGCGACGCCGATGAAGGCGTCGGGATAGACCAGCCCATCGACCGGATGCTGCCAGCGCACCAGGGTCTCCACGCCGACCACCTCGCCCGTGCCGACCACCACCTGCGGCTGGTACCAATTGACCAGTTCGCCCCTGGCGATGGCGGCGCGCACCTCAGCGACGGCGTAGGTCCTGCTGGCCGCCGATGACCGGGCCCGCTTCGGCGGCGTCCACTGCTCCAGCAGCGCGGCCAGGCCCTGCGCCGTCGGGGGCTTTTGCAGGCGACCGAGCACCGTGACGCGGTGCGCGCGCATCAGGGTCTCGGCGGTCTGAAGGACGCGATCGTCTTCGCCGCTCACCCAGATCAGGCTGCCGCTGTAGCGGCGCTCGACCAGCTTCCGCGCGAATTCGATGCCGTCCATCTCCGGCATGTTCAGGTCGCACAGGATCAGGTCGGTGGCGTAGTCCGCGGCATCGATCAAGTCGAGCGCACCTTGGCCGTTGTCGCAGGTCGTCACCTGGGTGTAGCCGTGCGCGGCCAGCATGTGCGCCAGCAACTTGAGCATGAAGGGCTCGTCGTCCAGGACCAGGATCCGCACCGGGGATTTATGCGTCATCATCATGTCTTCGATCTTGGCCCGCGCTAACTGCGCTGCTGCAGCAACACCTCGAGACAGGATTCTACCGCGAGCAGTTCCTGCCTGAATCCGGGCAGGAGCGCGGCCAGGGTTTCGCGGTCGACGGCGTTGCCGGCCTGCTCCAATTCGGCGCACAGTTGACCCAACTGCCGCGCCCCGACCGAGCGGGCCGAAGACTTGAGCTTGTGCGCGATCGCCCCGGCCTCCTTCGCCCGCCCGGCCGCACTGGCGGCGCACAACTCGCCCGCCAGCTTCGCCGAACTGGCCCGGAAGTCCTGGAGGAAGCCGCGCACGACTTCACTGTCCTCGCCCACCAGGGCGCAGAGCACCGAGACATCCAGTGCCGGCTTTGCGCATCCTGGCTCCGGCGCTGGCATCGCAACGGCCGTCCCGGCCACAGGTCGCGGGTCCGCCTTGGTGTCCGCGGGCAGCCACTTGTCCAGGACCGCTTTCAGTTTCGCCAGCGGCGCTGGTTTGGCGAGATAGTCGTCCATGCCGGCGGCACGGCAGCGCGCAGCTTCCCCCGCCAGGGCATTGGCCGTCAAGGCGACGATAGGCGTATGCGTGAGGCCCTTCTCCACCGTGCGAATCGCCGTGGCCAGCTCATAACCATCCATCTGCGGCATGTGCAGGTCGGACAGCAGCAGCGCGTAATCCCCGCCGCGCCAGGACTCCAGCGCATCATGGCCGTTGTCGACGACATCCGCCGCGAAACCGAGCAAACCGAGTTGCCAGAGGATGACCTTCTGATTGGTCTCGTTGTCTTCGGCCACCAGAATCAGCCTGCCTAGCCTGCGCGCCTCTTCGTGCGAGGGCAGGGTGAGTGCCGCGCCGTATTGGCTGTCGGGCGTGGCCGCTTCCGGCGGCAGCCGCCCGGCGGCGATGGCCACCGCCCTGAGGAAAGCCTGACGGCCGAGGGCATTGCCATCGATCGCGACCAGATCGGCCGCGACCAGACGCGGCTCCCGACGGTGGCCGCGGCCGACCAGGACGAAGCGGACATCGCGATCGGCCGAGACGCCGGCGGCGCTGCGCAGTTCTTCCGGAGACAACGATGCCGCGCCGGCGTCGATCACCCACAGCCCGGCAATGGCAGCGCCCACGTGAGTTGCCCCCTCCGGCGCTGCGGCTGCCAGATCGGGCACCCTCTCGACGAGCGCGCCCGCATAACGGAGATAGACGGCGAGATCATCGGCCAGAGACTCGGCGCCGCCCACCACCAGGCATGAAAGCCCGGCCACTTTCGCCTCGTCCGAAATTGCCGCGGCAGCATGGCTAGAGTCGGCCCCACCCGGTGGCAATGCGAAGGGCAACCGCGCCGTGAACGTGGAACCCACGCCCGGCGCGCTAGCCACCACGATCTCCCCGCCCATCAGTTTTGCCAGTTGTCCGGAAATGGCCAGGCCCAGCCCGGTTCCCCCGAAGCGCCGGGTGGTGGACAGGTCGGCCTGGCTGAAGGAGGTGAACAGCCGCGCCTCGGTCTCCGCATCCATGCCGATGCCGTTATCGATCACTTGAAACTCCAGCGTCACCCGCTCCGGTATCGCTTCGGCCATGTGTACGCGCAAGGCCACTTTGCCCGGCCGCTCTTCCTGGCTGGAAAACTTGATCGCATTGCTGCCCAGATTGACCAGGATCTGACGCAGGCGCAGGGCATCGCCGAGAACCTGATCGGGAATCGCCGGATCGATGAACACGGTGAACTCGACATTCTTCTTGAAGGCGATGTTTTCCAGCAACTCGCAGACCTGCTGGACCACGCTGGCCACCGCCACGGCTTCGCATTCCACCTCCAGCCGGCCCGCCTCGATCTTGGAAAAATCGAGGATGTCCTCGATGATGCCGAGCAGGGAGTTGGCGGAATCGCGGATGATGTCGACGATCTCCACCTGGTAGCCTTTGAGGCTGGTCTGGTGCAGCACGTCGACCATGCCGATGACGCCGTTCATCGGCGTGCGGATCTCGTGGCTCATCGCTGCGAGGAAGGCGGACTTGGCCTGGCTGGCCTGGTCGGCCTTGATTCGCGCCAGTTCCAGATCCTTCATGATGCGCAGCCGCTGCCGGATGTCGCGCAGGATGCCGGTGAAGAAGTGTTGCCCTTGTATCCGGTATTCGCTGATCGCCAGATCCAGCGGGATGCGCTCGCCGTTTTTGTGCAGGCCGTGAACCTCGCGGCCGATGCCGATGATATTCGCTCGGCCGGTGCGCCGATAATTGGCGAGATAATCATCGTGAAAAGTGCGGTCGGGTTCGGCCATCAGCATCGAGATGTTCTGCCCGAGCAATTCGGCGGGCGTATAGCCGAACGTTTTCTCGACCACGGGATTGGCGGAATGAATGATGCCTCGTTCGTCGATGGTGATGACGCAATCGACCATGTGGTAGACCGCCGAGCGGCTTTCCTCTTCCTTGAGGGCCAGGGTCAGGTTGGCTCGTTCCAGTTCCGCGGTGCGCTCGGCGACCTTGGTCTCCAGTTTCTGATTGAGCAGGCGCAGTTCCTCCTGGGCCCGCCTGCGCTCGGTAATATCCTCGGAGTAGATGGCGATCCCCTGAGGCACAGGCTGGACGATCAGCTTGAACCAGCCCTTGCTGCCATCGGGAAAGGTGAATTCGCATTCCTGGGATAGCGCGATCCGCTGTTCCATGCAGCGCTTTACCAGGGCAAAGACTTCGCTCTCGGCGATGCCGGGCCAGCATTCCATCATCGTCCTGCCCAGGAGCTCTTCCCTGGGCCTGCGGTTGTGCGCCTGGGCGGCATCGTTGAGATAACGGTAGCGCCAATCGCTACTGATGATCTGGCAGCCTTCGAGCATCGCATCGAGCATCTGGCGCAGGTTGCCCTCGCTTCGCCGCAAAGCCTCCTCCGCCCTGGCACGCTCGGTGATGTCGCGCAAGACCGAAAGACACAACACCTCGGCGCCTTGCCGATAAGCCACCACCTTGGTTTCGACTGCCACGGATGTCCCGTCCTGGCGCAGCATCCTGGTCTCGGCCAGCGGCACGCTGCCGATCGAGTTCACGGCCCGGGCGACCCGCTCGCCGAGCGCCTCGCGAAATTCCGGCACGAAGAAGTCGTGGATCGACCGGCCGACGAATTGCTGCGCATTGCCGTAGCCCAGCATCTTCGCCAGCATCTCGTTGGCATAGACGATCCTGCCGTTGCGGTGGATCCAGATGCCGTCGGGCGATATGGCCAGCACCCGGCGGCTACGCTCCTCGCTCTCCTGCAGCTCGACCATCGCCCGCTCTTCGCGGATGACGGCACGGCGCAGGTGGAACAGCATCCCGACGAGCAGCGCCATGAGCAACAGACTAAAGACGCCGATCACCAGTGTGCGCTTGCGCCAGTCGGCCAGCACGTCGTCCAGGCTGAAGCCGACGTAGATATAGAAGGGGTAAGTCTCCAGCGCCTTGTAGCTGTTCACTCGGTCGATGGCGTCGACCTGGTTCGTGTACCGCAGCGTTCCCGCCAGTCTGCCTTCAGCCAGCATTCGCACCACCGGGTGCTCCGGACTCAACGGCCGATTCACTTCACTGCTCAGGGTAGGCCAGCGCAGGAGCAGCTTGTGGTCCTTGCTGTTCCGCCACGAGACCACGCCATGGGCGCCGATATTCAGCGACTGAAACAGGCTCTGGAAATGGTCGATGCTGAGCCCGGCGAACAGCGCGCCGCGAAACACCCCCTGCCCGTCGTTCAGGGCCCGTCCGACGTACACGCTGGACTTTCCGGTGATGCGGGAGGTGACCACCTCGGAAAAAATCAGTCCGCTGCCGGGCTTGTCGCGCAGCTCGCGGAAGTGGGCGCGGTCGGAGATATTCAGCGGCTGGGCAGTAGACTGGCTCGACGAATACAGCCGTTCGCCTTCGGCATCGAAGACCAGCAGGCTGCCCAGCTCGGGAAAATTGACCAGATAGGACGCCAACCTGGCATCCAGTTCGCCGGCGTAGCGCGGCGCGGTGCCGCGGTCAAGCGCCGCGGCCGGGATAGCCTGCGCCAATTGCGCCAGCTCGGAGTCGGCGCGACGCAGCGTGGCGTCCAGGCGCGCATCGAGTATCGCCGCATAGTTGCGCGTCTCGGATTCGGCGCCGCGAATGTCGTCCCGGTAGCCCGACCAGATCAGGTAGGCGACGATGCTCGTCACGGCGAACAGGACCAGCCCCAGTTGGATGATAAAGCGACCGGGGACGCGGTGGTCGGTATCGAGGATGCGGGCTGAAGTCATCGACCGCCACTCCCGGCAAGCATCATCCCGACATCCCGTTCAATTCTTCGATTACCCCTGACAGCCGGTCTTGCATGCCGACCTCATCCGCCTGCGCGGCGAGGATCCGCTCTACGCCTTGCGTGACGATAGCGGCCAGCAGATGCTCCTGCGACTCCGACAAGCCGAGCGAAAGGTAGGCGCGTTCCATCTGATCGGTGAAGGCATTGACCGCCAGCAGCGTGGCGCCGCGACGCTGGCGCTGGGCGGCGTCGATCCCGGCGAGCGTTCTGCTCAGCTGACCGCTGATCCGGGCAATCGCCGAGGCGCGGCGCTGTTCCGCCGTCGCGGACGCGATGGCCAATGCGCGCACCTCGGCGCCTTCGCTCAGCACCGCCAGATGATCGCGTAGACGGCCGCAACGTTCGACATCGGCGAGCGGCAGATTGCTCACCAGCAGCGAAACATGTTCGTAGTTGATCGACAGATGGGCCTTGAATTGAACGATCCGTTCCATGTTTTTCATATGGCGGATCACCGCCTCTTGCAGCGGGCTGGCTTCGCCGTGGCTGGAGCGGCTGACGACGCCCTGCGCGGAGCGGATCTGGACCGCGCACTGCAACTCATACTGAGCCAGGGCGTCGACTGTCGCCCCGGCTAGTTCGGTTTCATCGGCGCAGCTATTGAAGCGCTGCAGGGACTGCAGCAGCACACCCATTTCGCCCATGCTGGTCATCGCCGTCATGGCGGTGCGGAAGGCATGGTCGGCCATCTCCCGGGTCTTGCCGTATTCCGCGCTGCTCCGCAGCAGCAGCGCAATCTTGGCCTCCAACTCCGGCAGCTCGAAGGGCTTGACGATGTAGTCATCGCCGCCCGCCTCGTAGCCCAGGATGCGATCCTCGATCCGGTCGCGGCCGGAAACGAAGATCACCGGGATAGCCGCGCTGGCCTCAGACTCCTTGAGTTTGCGGCAGGTCTCGTAGCCGTCGAGTCCCGGCATTGCCACGTCGAGCAGGACCAGATCCGGGGGCACTGCCTGGGCCGCCTGGAGCGCCTCCAGGCCGTTGCCGACGACCTCGACCCGGTAGCGGTGGCCCAATGCCTGCCTGAAGCTTTCGGCCATGAACAGGTCGTCCTCCGCGACCAGTATTCGCGCGCCTTCGGTCACGGATCACTCCTCATGCTGGAGCTGGTCCCGAGCGGCAAGATGCGCTGCGATGAAATCCGCCACCGGCTCGAAGTGCGCCGCCAGTTGTTCGGCGAATAAGCGACAGCCGGCGGGATCGCCGGACTTGGCCTGGCGCTCCAACGCCTCGCAGGTTTGCGCCAGGGCGTCGGCGCCTATGCTCCGGGCGGCCGACTTGAACTTGTGCGCCGCCGTGTACAACTCGGGCGCACTGCCGTGCTTCGCAGCGGCGGCGATTGCGGCCAGATTGCTGCGACCGCTGCTGAGGAACAGGGCCAGGAGTTGCGCTTGCACGGCCGGATTGTCGCCGACCATCGCCGTCAGCCGATCGAGCCGAACCGCGGGCGCAACTAACACCATGGCCGCCGCTGTTGCGCAGAACGTTTGTGGAGGCCGCCGCCCAGGACGGGCGGAAATCCGCACAGTAACCAAAAAGCGATCTGCCGTTTCATGCGGATGGGATGAATTAAGAAACAGTGGGCAGTATATATTAGGCTCATTTAGCGAATAACGTGGCTGGCTCATCTAGCGAGCCTGTGGAAGTGGATACTGGTTACATAGCGCACGGGCGCTGGAGCCAGGAGATGCAAAATGAGGACGAGAGAATTGGCAAGGCTCATCGGGACATT